>JAICWX010000533.1 GCA_025934635.1 Streptosporangiaceae bacterium
GGGAGGATGCCGCCGTGCCGGTAGTAGGCTGCCTCCGCAGGGGTGTCGATCCGCACGGTGGCGGCGAACTCCTGCGTGCGGCCCGGTCCGGCGGCGGAAACGGCGACGGTGCGCGGCACCTCGTCCGCCCCGGCCAGGCCGCGGACGCTGTAGGTCTCGTCGCCGGTCAGGCCCAGTGAGGCGGCGTCCTGGCCCGGCGGGAACTGCAGCGGGAGCACGCCCATGCCGATCAGGTTGGAGCGGTGGATCCGCTCGTAGGAGACGGCCAGCACGGCCCGGACGCCGAGCAGGGCGGTGCCCTTGGCCGCCCAGTCCCGCGATGACCCGGAGCCGTATTCCTTGCCGGCGATGACCAGCAGCGGCACGCCGTCGGCGGCGTACCGCCGGGCCGCGTCGTCAATGGTCATCTGCTCGCCGCTGGGCAGGTGGCGGGTGTAGCCGCCCTCGGTGCCGGGGGCGAGCTGGTTGCGCAGCCGGATGTTGGCGAAGGTGCCGCGGATCATGACCTCGTGGTTGCCGCGGCGGGAGCCGTAGGAGTTGAAGTCGCGCGGCTGGATGCCGTGCCCGGTCAGGTACCGGCCGGCGGGGGAGCCGGGCCTGATCGCCCCGGCCGGGGAGATGTGGTCGGTGGTGACCGAGTCACCGAGCAGGGCCAGGACCCGGGCGCCGTCAATGCCCTTCAGGGGCGCCGGCTCGGGGGCCAGTCCGTCGAAGAACGGTGGCCGGCGCACGTAGGTGGAGTCCGGGTCCCAGGCGAACATGTCGCCGGCCGGGACCGGCAGGGACCGCCACCGTTCGTCCCCGGCGAACACGTGCGCGTATTCGCGGGTGTACATGTCCGGCCGCAGGCAGGAGGCGATGATCTCGCTGATCTCGGCCTGGGCCGGCCAGATGTCGCGCAGGTAGACCGGCCGCCCGTCGCTGCCGGTGCCGAGTGGCTCGGTGGTCAAGTCGGTGTCCATCATGCCGGCTAGGGCGTAGGCGACCACTAGCGGCGGGGAGGCGAGGTAGTTGAGCTTGGTCTCGGGATGGATACGGCCCTCGAAGTTGCGGTTGCCGGACAGCACTGAGCAGACCGCGAGGTCACCCTCGGCGATGGCGGCAGACACCGCGGGGATCAGCGGGCCGGAGTTGCCGATGCAGGTGGTGCAGCCGTAGCCGACCAGGTTGAAGCCGAGCTTGTCCAGCCACGGGGTCAGCCCGGCCCGCTCGTAGTAGTCCATCACGACCCGCGACCCTGGGGCCAGCGAGGTCTTCACCCACGGTTTCGGGGCCAGCCCGCGCTCGGCGGCCTTCTTGGCCAGCAGCGCGGCGGCGATCATCACCTCGGGGTTGGAGGTATTCGTGCAGGAGGTAATCGCGGCGAGCACCACCGCCCCGTGATCGAGTTCCACCGCCGTCCCGTCTTCCAAAGTGGCCTTGACCGGGCGTCGCTGCCGTCCGCCCGCCCCGGCGGACGCGCCGAAGCCGGCCGGCTTGTCACCGTCCCGGTTGCCGGTGACCGCCACCGGGTCGGATGCGGGGAAGGATTGCGCGCCGGCCTCGTCCAGCCCCGCCGGCGGCCCGGCCGGGGCGTACTGGCCCAGCACCGCGCGGAACGCCTGCGGTGCCTGGGTGAGCGGTATCCGGTCCTGCGGCCGTTTCGGCCCGGCAATCGACGGGGTAACCGTCGACAGGTCCAGCTCGAGGACCCGCGAGTACTCCGGCACGTGATCCGGGTCGTGCCACAGCCCTTGTTCCCTGGCATAGGCCTCCACCAGCATCACCTGCGCATCGGGGCGGCCGGTGAGCCGCAGGTAATCGAGGGTTGCCTCATCGATGGGGAAGATGGCGCTAGTGCAGCCGTACTCCGGGCTCATGTTTCCGATCGTGGCCCGGTTGGCCACCGGCACCGCGGCCACGCCGGGACCGAAGAACTCCACGAACGTGCCGACCACCCCGACCGAGCGCAGCAACTCGACGATGGCCAGCACCAGGTCGGTGGCGGTGGCGCCCTCGGACAGTTCACCAGACAGCCGGACGCCGATCACCTGCGGGATCAGCATGGACAGCGGCTGGCCGAGCATCGCCGCCTCGGCCTCGATGCCGCCCACCCCCCAGCCCAATACGCCCAGCCCGTTAATCATCGGGGTGTGCGAGTCGGTCCCGACCAGGGTGTCGGGGAAGGCGGTGCCGTCCTCGGCGAAGACGACGCGGGCCAGGTGCTCGAGGTTGACCTGGTGGCAGATCCCGGTGCCCGGCGGCACTACCCGCAGCCCGGGCAGCGCCCGCTGGCCCCAGCGCAGGAACGCGTACCGCTCGGCATTGCGCTGGTACTCAAGGTCGATGTTGCGCTGCAGGGCGTCCGGATGGCCGAAGAAATCCGCGATGACCGAATGGTCGATGACCAGCTCGGCCGGGCGCAGCGGGCTCACCTTCGCGGGGTCGCCGCCGAGCGCGGCCATCGCCTCGCGCATCGCGGCCAAGTCGACCAGGCACGGCACGCCGGTGAAGTCCTGCAGCAGCACCCGGGCGGGGGTGAACGCGATCTCCGCCGACGGCTCGGCCGCCGGGTCCCACCCCGCCAGCGCCTCGACCTGCGCGGTGGTGACCAGGTGCCCGTCCTCGTTGCGCAGCAGGTTCTCCAGCAGGACCTTGAGGCAGTAGGGCAGCCGCGTCGCCCCCTCGACCGTGGCTAGCCGGAAGATCTGGTAGCTAGTGCCGTTAACGTCCAGCGAGCCCGTGCCGAAGCTGCCCGCGGGCATCACGCGCTCCCGGCCGCGCCGTCGTTACCGGGCAGGTCGAGGCCGTCCAGGCTCGTCACGTCCGAGCGCAGCCCGACGGCGAGCCGGTTCCAGCTGTTGATCGCGACGACCGCGAACGTCAGCCCGGCGATCTCCTCCTGGGCGAACTCGGCCTCGACGGCGGCGTAGACGTCGTCGGGGGCGCCGGTGCGGGGGAGTTCGGTCAGCGCCTCGCACCAGGCCAGCGCGGCCCGCTCCCTGGCGGTGTAGTACGGCGCCTCCCGCCAGGCCGCGACCGTGTCCAGCCGTGTCTGGTGCTCGCCGCGGGCGCGGGCGTCCCGGTTGTGCATGGCCAGGCAGTAAGTGCAGCCATTGACCTGCGAGGCGCGGATGCGCACCAACTCCAGCAACTCCGGTTCAAGTGCGGCCGAGTGCACCGCGCGCTCCAGTTCGGCCATCGCCCGCACACCGCCGGGGAACACCTTGTGGAAATCAAGCCGCATCGCCATGTCCTCCTTCACGGTCGAGCACCCCGGTTGGCCGGCCTGTGGCTGCGGGCCGGGAGTTCGGTTCAGTCTCATAGGTTGTTGGTCACCGTGCCGGTGAGTGGTCCTCGCGGCGGCGCCACGTGCGCAGCACCCGGCCCAGCGGGTCCGGCTGAGCGCTCCTTCATCGGGATGATCGCGTTGTCGGTGATCTTGAATCCCGGCCGGGCAGACCTTGGTGCAGCACTTGGTGATGTTGCATAGCCCCGTGCGGGCCTCGCACCTCCAGCCACTCAGCCAGCGCCGGGTCGCTATCGGGCTGCAGGCTGGCCCACGAAAGATCCATCTCAGCTGTACCTCCGCGACTCAATGCCGATCATCGCCCCTGGAGCCTGCAGGTTCCTTGCAAGCACGTGGCCCGACGACGGGTGCGGACCGGAGGTAGCACCGATGCTTGCTGCGCGAGCTGCACCACCAACTGCATCGCCACGGTCGCTGAGGTGAAGGACGGCGGACAGCACCGCGAGCACCCCGATGCTGGGGGCGAACACCTCCCGTCATCGCGCAGTACGAAGACGTGCGGCAGGTAGTTGTCCGGCCAGCACTGGAAGTTGGCCCGGGCGACGGCATAGGCGCCGCTACCCGGATAGGCGTCGATCACCTGACGGTAGGAGAACCAAGATCGTGAGCAACCCCGATCACCACGGTGAGCGGGAGAACCAGGTGCAACGCGCCGGACCCGGCCACGGCCAGCGCGGTGAGGATGGCCTCCGGCCCGTAGGTCACTGAGGTCAAGGCGTCCAGGGACAGCGCGGACAGCCCCTCGATCGGGTGATCTGTTCCCTGGCTGCCTCACTGACGCGCAGCAGCGGCCCGGTCAGCAGCCGCTGCGCCGTCACGGTTAGCCCGCCGCGCTCCCCGCCTGGCATGCCTGTACGATGCGCGCGCCCGTCGCGGTTTACTCCAGTGCATCACGGATACGACCATCGTGCCGGATTGACCATCACGAGCCCGACCCGCGTTGGCTGCAGGGAAGTTGCAGGCAGCCGCCGTCATGATCAGCGCAAGCAAGTGGACGGGCTGAGGCCCGCAGTGCGCTACCACCGGAGATGATGGCCATGATCCAGCATCCGGCGTTCACCGCCGAGCCGTGGTCGGTTCGCGAGA
>JAICWX010000422.1 GCA_025934635.1 Streptosporangiaceae bacterium
CGCAGGTCGTCCACGGGCCGCGCAACCAGCCCCGGGTGGCGCTCACCTTCCACGGCCAGGGCCCCGTCTCGATCGCCGACGCTGTGCTCACCGAGGCGGAGCGCGCCGGAGCGCACGTCTCGGTGCTCGCCGTCGGGACCTGGCTCGAGCAATACCCGCAGGTCGCGCGGCGGATCCTGAGCGGGGACCACGACCTGGGCAATCACACCATGCATCACCTGGACATCAGTGCCATGGACGCCCCGACCGCCTACGCGGAGATCGCCGACTGCGCCCGGCAGCTGCGCACCCTGACCGGATCGGCCGGCCGGTGGTTCCGGCCCTCCCAGACGCAGTACTCGACCCCGCTGATCGAACGCGAGGCGCGCAAGGCTGGCTACCGAACCTGCGTGTCCTACGACGTGGACTCCCTCGACTACACCGATCCCGGACCGGACGCGATCGTAGCGGCCGTGCTCGCCAAGACGCGGCCCGGGTCGATCGTTAGCATGCATTTCGGGCACTCCGGCACCGTGACGGCCATGCCCGCGATCCTGCGCGGCCTGGCCGGCCGGGGTCTGCAGCCGGTCACCCTGACCGCCCTGCTGACCTCATGAGGACGGCGACCCTGGCCGCAGTGCTAGCCGCGGTGACGATCGTCGCCGGGTGCGGCGGGAGCGCGGGCAGCCCGGGTCCGCCGTCCGCCTATCTCGGCACCGTGGCGGACCGGACGGTGCCGGCCGGGATCGCGGACCTGCCGCTGACCACGGACGCCGGCCAGCCGACGAGCCTGCGGGCCTGGCGCGGCCAGGTGGTGGTGCTCGCGGACTTCCTCACCTTGTGCCAGGAGACCTGCCCCCTGACCACCGGGAACCTGCTGATGATGGACCGCGCGGTCACCGCGGCGGGGCTAGGTCACCGGGTACGCTTCGCTGAGCTCACAGTCGACCCGAACAGGGACACGCCGTCTCGGCTGCGCGCGTACCGGAAGCTGGTCGGGGCGCCGGCGAACTGGCTGCTGCTCACCGGCCGCCCGGCGGTCATCGACCGGATCTGGCAGTACCTCGGAGTCTGGTACCAGCGGGCCGGCGAGAGCAGCCCGGCCGGGACCGACTGGCTGACGGGCCGGCCGCTGAGCTACGACGTCGCCCACGAGGACGCCCTGCTCTACCTGGACGCCGCCGGGCGGCTGCGGTTCACCGTGGTCGGCTCGCCGAACGCGTCCGGGGCACCCGTCGCACCAGCCCTGCGTCGTTTCCTCAGCGCCGAGGGCCGCGCCAACCTCAGCCATCCCGACGCGAGCACCTGGACCGCCAAGGACGCGCTCGCCCCGATCGCCTGGCTGACCGGCCGCCCGATCCAGCCGGTCACCAGCTGAGCCTGCTGGTCATGCGCGCATGACGGGCAGGTGCAGGAGCACCGACCCGGCGTGGGCGAAGTACAAGGTGACGGCCACGGTCTGGCCGGCCGGCCGGGAGGAGCCCGCCGGCACGGTCAGGGTCGCCGCCGCCGGCGGCGAGGGGCCGCCGGACCGCCCGGGGATCAGCAGCGGCCCGTAGTGGAGCCAGTGGTCCACCACGGCCGCCGACGGGGTCTCGGCCCCGCAGCCGGCCAGGTCCGGGAGTTCTCCGACGTTGACCCGCTGGTGGTAGACCGCGACCGGAGCGTCGCCGGCGGCGATCGCGGCATCGAGCTGATCGGAAGCCTGCCCGCTGGTGCTGACCTGCAGGCTCGTCGTCAGCGTCCCAGCCGGCCCGGGGCGCAGCGCCGTGGCGCTGACCGTGATCGGCCCCAGCCGGGCGAGCACGGTCCCCGCCCCGGCCGCCGGGGCGGCGCCCGCCAGCCCGAGGACCACCAGGGCCGCACCCGCCAGCGACCATCCCGCGCGACGGCCGACGCCGGCCGGCCCACAACCCAAGACCCTCACCGGGTGATCCCCGTGTGGCCCAGGGAGTAGCGGCCCGGCTGGGGCCAGACGCACAGCCCGTGCGGCGCCACCCCCACCGGGATCTTCGCCAGCAGGTGGCCGTCCGAGGTGCGGATGGCATAGACGACGTTGTGGTAGCGCCCGGACACCCAGAACACCTTGCCGTCCGGGGACAGGTTGCCCATGTCCGGGCTGCCGCCGCCGGGGATCCGCCAGGTGGTGACCTTCTTTCTGGTCGCGAAGCTGATCAGGGTGATCGAGCCGTTGCCACGGTTGGTCACGTAGAGCGTGCTGGCGTCACGGCTCGGGTAGAGGCCGTGCGCGTCCGGGCCGGTGGGGATGAACCCGGCCAGCTTGAAGGTCGCCGCGTTGACCAGCCAGACCCCGCCGTGGTTCTTGTCGGCGACGTAGAAGATGCGCCCGGCCGGATCGAGCTTGATGTCCTGCGGCGCCGCGCCGGGCAGGCTGAGGTAGTCCACCACCTTCAGCGTGTGCAGGTCGACCCGGACCAGACGGCCGCCGAACTCGCAGGTGGCGATCAGGTAGGCCCCGGTCGCCGCGAAGTCGATGTGGTCCACGCCCGCGCAGTTCACGTGGATCCGGTGCTCAAGGGCGAACGTGTGCGGGTCGCGGAAGTCCAGGTTCTGCTTGGCCTCCGCCACCACGATGGCGTAGCGCCCGTCCGGGGTGTAGTACATGTTGTACGGGTCGTCCACCGCGATGTTCTTGCCTGACGGCCGGCCGGTCATCGGGTTGATCGGGGTGAGACTGTTCGCCAGGTCGTTCGTGACGTACAGGGTGCGCAGGCCGTAACCGGGCACGACATGCTGCGGGTTGAGCCCGGCCTGGAAGGTCCTGATCACCTTGTAGGTGGACGGGTTGATGACGGTCACCGTGGAGCCGCCGCTGTTCGGCACGTAGATGCGATACGGCGCGGGGCGCGCGGCCGGGCTGAGCATGTTCGCCCCGGCCGCAGCGTAGATGTTCGCCGGGTCCGTCACCGGTGGCATCCCCGGCAGGGGCTCCGACAGGTCCGCGACCGGCCCCGCCACCGTCCAGGCGGAGGCCGCATTGGACACCGAACGGGTGGGCGATGCGCTCCCCGTCCCCGAAGCCGGAGCCGTGGCCGGAACGCTGCCCGCGGCCACCGGGGTCGCCCGCGACGGCGAGGACCTCTGGGTGGCCGGCGCGGACCCGAAGATCAGCAGGCCGGCCACGACCAGCGCCACGACGGCCGCGGGCACACCGATCACCAGCAGGCGCCTCGCCCGCTGGTCCGCTGGCCAGCCCACCTTGCCCATGCCGATCCTCCCTGCCCGACCCAGCCGGGGGTTACACGCAAGCCAGGGCAGTAAACCACAGCCCGTTCGGCCCAAAGTGAAATCGCCGTACAGTCGGTGACCTGCGTCCATCGCCGAAAGCGGCCAAGTGACCGTGAATATGGCGGCCAGATGACCACGCAGATACCGTCCAGATGTCCACGAACTATACGGCCAGATGACCACGGAAGCCGTTTCGGCCAGCCATACTGCTGTGGTGGACCAAAATCCGGACCTGGTACCCAGAAAAGCCAGCGGCCTCATCGCCGAAGCGCTGGCTGACACCAGAGTCGTCACTCTCAACGGCGCCCGGCAGGCGGGCAAGAGCACCCTGGCTCGCCTGGCTGCCGCGGCGAGCCCGGGCGCGGCGGTCCGCCTGCTGGACGACCCGGCGACTCTCCGCGCGGCGCGCGATGACCCGGCGAGCTTCGTCGAGCACGACGGCCTCATGGTGATCGACGAGGTGCAGCTGGCGCCGGATCTATTCCGCTCGATCAAGGTTGCTGTGGACACCGACCCCCGGCCGGGTCGGTTCCTTCTCACCGGCTCAGCCCAGATCCTGGCGCTGCGCCAGCTCCCCGACGCGCTCCCGGGCCGGATGGAGATCATCGAGCTGTGGCCGTTCTCCCAGGGCGAGATCGATCACTCCCCCGACACCTTCATCGACGCGGCCTTCGCGCGGGGCCCCGGCCTATCCCGGACCTCGGCCCTGCGCAAGCGCGACTATCTCGACCGAGTCGTCCGCGGTGGCTATCCCGAGGCCATCCGCCGGTCTCCGCGCCGCCGCGCGGCATTCTTCGAGTCCTACCTGACCAACCTCATCGAACGCGACGTCAAAGAGCTCGCCGCGATCGAGCGGCGCGGCGATCTGCGCCGCCTGCTGGCCCTGCTGGCCGGGCGCTCCGGCGGCCTGCTCGTCCCGGCTACCCTCGCGACGGAATCCGGCATCCCGCGGACCACGCTTAACCGCTACCTGGAACTCCTGACCGCGGTCTTCCTTATCAAACAGCTTCCCGCCTGGTCCGCCAGCCAGACCCAGCGAGCCGTCGGCACCCCGAAACTGGCCTTCACTGACACCGGCATTGCCTCCCATCTGCTTGGCCAGGACACCACCCGTCTCGGCGCCCCAGACGGCGCAGCCGGGCCGATGATCGAGACTTTCGTGCTCATGGAACTGGCCCGTCAGCTCACCTGGAGTACCGAACGCGCTCGCCTCTATCACTACCGAACTAAGGACAAGGTTGAGGTCGACGCCATCTTGGAAACCCCCGACGGCCGCGTGGTCGCCGTCGAGGTAAAAGCTGGCGCCACCGTCCGCTCCGAGGACCTAGCCGGCCTCCGTCACCTCACCCACAGGCTTGGCTCCCGACTCGTAGCCGGTTATGTGCTCTATACCGGACAGCAAACTCTCCCCTTCGGAGACCGCCTTCGCGCCCTCCCCATCGACGCCCTCTGGCAGGCCACCCCCTAGGCCAGCAGACCCCGGATCAGCTGGGTGGCGAGCCAGTTCTCGTAGCGGCCCGGGGTCCAGCCGCGATCCTCGACGAGGAGCAGGTAGATCTCGGGGGCGGCCAGCGCGTAGATGGTGTCGGCCGCGGTCTCCGGGTCGGCCAGCGCGCCCAGTTCGCCGAGCCGGCCTGCCACGAAGCTGGTGCCGAAGTGGCGCTGCCGCCTCGCCTCGGCGTGCAGGTCGGCCAGCGCCGGATCGGTCGCCGCGCCGGTGGCCAGGGCACGTTCCAGCCGGGCGGCGCGATCGGCGATCCGCCGGTAGTTCGCCGCCTGACGGCGGAGCAGCTCGCGTGGGTCGGTCTGCGCCATCGCGTCGGTGAACCAGCTCCGCTGCGGTATCGGCACCGGCTCGTCATCCCCCGCGATGGCCTGGTCTCGCGCCTCCTTGAGCAGCTGCGGCTTGCCGCCGGGGGCCGACGTGAACACGGTCGCCCGGCCGACGCCGGCCCGCTGGGCGATCGCGTCGATGGTCGTGGCGGCGTAACCCGCCCCGGCGAACAGCTCGGCGGCGGCGGTCACCAGCGCCAGGTGGGTGCGGCGGGCCCGGTCGGTGCGGAGCGGGTAGCGGACCGGATCCGGCTGGTTGACGGGCACCCGCCCAGCCACGTGCATCCACCCCGAGCACGTCAACCACATGGCCGCCGACGAGCCGCCGGCCTGCGCCCGGCCCGGCGGGCCGGGCCTTATGGCCACCAGCGCGTGGCTTCACCTCGCGTTTCCCGACCTGCGGTTCGAGCTGATCGAACTGGCCGCCGAGGGCGACCGCGCGATCGCGCACCTGTGGATGCGCGGCACCCAGGCCGGCCCGTTCGTGGTGTTCCCGCCCGGCGCCAAGCCGGTCGCGTTCCCGCCGACCGGCCGCGAGTTCGCGGTGCGGCACGCCCACGTCATCCGCTTCCGCGACGGCCTGAACAGCGAGCACATCGCGGTACGCGACGACCTCGGGATGATGACCCAACTGGGTCACTTGCCGCCGGGACCGGCCGCGATCGCCCGGATGACCCGCTTCCAGCTCAGCGGCCAGGCCAAGCGGGCCGTCGTGCACGCGATCAAGGTCGCTCACCGGGCCGCCACCGCTGGCGGGGAAGCCGCAGAGGCTAGACCTGGCGCGCGCCGGGTCAGATCAAGCGGATGATAAGTCCGAGATCATCGAGTGTCTTGACAGCCTGGGCGGCCCGGGTAATCAGCGGTTCCGAGGCGGCGGGGGCTAGCGGCTGGATGATGAGGTATTCGCGGTGCCCGATGGTGCGGAGCCCGGCCAGTTCCGCGGCGCCGATCTTCTCCCGTAGGGCCCAGAGTTCAGATTCGAGCCCGTCGCAGGCATAGGCGGGAGGCAGTCGCTCTTGGAGCAGGTCCAGGGCCATGCGCAGGTGCCGGGTGTGTTCCAGCGGACCGCGTACCTCTTCGATGTCCGGTCCGGCGTCTGTGGCGGCCAAGAGCTGGGAGTGCTGGCTAGCCCTGGTGGCAAGTTCGGCGTCGATAGCAGCTAAATGAGTGCCGATAGGCGGGCGGGCGGATGCGCCGGGCCTGGCCAGGGCCAGGGCGGCGGCGAGGTCGCGGCGGGTGCGCTGGAGTTCGCCGGGTGTCAGGGTGCTGAGGTCGGGCGGGCGGCCGGTGTCAGGCACGGGCGATCCTGGCGCGGTCGTCCTGCTCGGCG
>JAICWX010000475.1 GCA_025934635.1 Streptosporangiaceae bacterium
GATCCCGGGCGGAACGCCGACCGGACCTCGCTGATCCAGTGCTCCAGCACCCCGGTGACCCAGTCCATCTCCGGGACCGTCAGCACCGTGCGCCGCCGGGGCGGGCTGCCCCGCGATGCCTTGCCCCACCGCACGAACACCCCACCGCACCGGCCATACTGCGGGGTCTTCGGATTACGCCGCAGGTCGGGCAGGTCCAGGCCGCGCGCTTCCCCGCGCCGCAGTCCTTTTCCAGGGATCCGGCACCCGTTGTATGACGTCGCCTTGTCGGTGCGTTCTTGCTGGTGGCGCGGTGTTTCTCCGTGGGTGTCGTGCTCGTGGCTGGTAGATGTTCGGGGAGCCAGGCACGAGATCGGGGGGATCAGGGGATGCGGGCGTTTCCGGTGAGGCTGCCGTCCGGGCAGCGGTACTGGACGGTGCTGGATGATGATCTGCAGGTCGTGGTCGTCGCGGACGGGTTCTTGCGGTATCAGCGGTTCGGCCGTGACGGGGCGGAGTCCACGACGAAGGCGTACGCGCACGCGATCGCGCTGTTCCTGCGCTGGTGCGCGCAGACGAGCCGGTCCTGGCCGGCCGGGGTTGAGCAGTTCGCCTCGTTCATGACGTGGCTGGCCCATGCCGGGCCGTCGGCGTCGGGCGCTGACGCCGGCGCGGTTGTCTCGGGGATGCTGCTGGCCGGGCCGGGAGCGGCGCCGGCCCGGTCGGCGTCGCGGATCAATGGCGTGCTGACCGCCGTCCGCCAGATGGTCGTGCACGCCGTCTCCGCCGGGGAAGGCCCGGCGGGCCTGGTGCCGCTGCTGTATGAGGTGGCCGATGACCGTGACCTGCCGGAGCAGGCCCGCGGTGACGACGGCCGGATGGCGTGGCGGATGCGTGCCCGGCACCGGCTGCGGGAACCGGAAACGGCGGTGGACCGCGCCAGCGACGAGGAGATCGTCGCGCTGCTGCGGGCATGCCGGTCGGCGCGGGACCGGCTGATCGTGCTGCTGATGGCCCGGGCCGGGCTGCGCCGCGGCGAGGTGTGCGGGCTGCGCCGCAGTGACATCCACCTGCTGGCGGACTCGCGGCAGCTGGGCTGTCAGATCGCCCGGGCGCACCTGCACGTGATCCGCCGGGAGGACAACCCCAACGGGGCATGGGCCAAGTCCCGCCGGCAGCGGGCCGTGCCGCTGGACTTCCTGGTCGTGCAGGCCTTCGATACTTACGAGTTCGAGCGGATGCGGGTGCCGCAGGCAGGATCCAGCGATTTCGCGCTGGTCAACTTGTCCCGCGGCACGATAGGCGCGCCGATGCGCCCGGACGCGATCGGGGAACTGCTCACAGCCCTGTCCCGCCGTGCCGGCCTGGAAGAACCGGTCAGCCCGCACCAGCTCCGCCACGCCTGCGGAAGCAATGCCGCCGATGCCGGGGCCAGTATCGATGTGGTCGCTGACCTGCTCGGACACGCGGCGATCTCCTCCTCTCAGGTCTACGTTCATCCCGATGCCTCCCGGTTGCGGGCCGCAGTGGACGCGGTGCCCAGCCCTCGCGAGCGCGAAGGCGGCAGCCGGTGACCGTCACGGCACGGGCCACGGTCTCCGCTGCAGCGCGCCCGGCCGCCGGGGCATCTGCCGAGTTCCCGCATGTGCTGGACGGTGTCGTCCTGGACGGCGCAGCCGCCCGCCTGGCCGGGATGCTCGACCGCGCGCTGCTGGACGAGGCGGGATGGGACCCGGGGAAGCGGATCCTGTTCCTGCCCGCGGGCCACCGGCTGCTGGGCCGCCAGGTCTGCCGTGCCGATCGATGCACCGGAACCGTCCACAACGACTGTCCCGGCGTGTGCTACCGGTGCTTCACCAGGCTGCAGCGGCTGGGAATGAGCCCCGCCGGCATCGCCGCCGCCCGGGACCTGCCCGCGGCGCCCGTGCCCGCCGGGGACTGCGCGGTGCCCGGATGCCGGTGCAAGCCGACGGTCCGGCAGGCGGTGATGTGCGAGCCGCACGCCGCGCAGTTCCGCGACAGGCGGACGCCCGTCCCGCTGGAGCAGTTCCTCGCCAGCCGGCGGGTACGGCCCCTGCCGCCCCTCCCAGGGTGCCTGGTGCTGGCGTGCACCCGCGGGGCCGACGGCGCCGTCGGCTACTGCAATACCCACTACCAGCGGTGGCGCGTGACCCAGCGGAGCCGCCCCGGCACCGGTGAGCAGTCGTGGCGGGCCACCGAACCGGGGGTGGCCGAGCCGGGGCAGGTGAACCTGCGGGCACTGCCGGCCCTGGTCGTGGTGGAAGTACTGGCCGGCCTGCAGACCCGCCTCCGCGGCGGGCTCCGGCTGACCGATGTGGTGCTGCGGGCGGTCGGCGACACCCTCCGCCGCCAGCAGGCCGCCTCGGTCCACGAGTGCGACGCGGACCTGGCCCCGGGCAAGCGCGCCCGGTCGGTGCTGCGCGCCTTCACCCGCGATGCCCGCCGGGCGCTGGCCGACCCCGCCGCCGAGCAGGACAAGGACATCTGGGACCTGGCGGTCTTCGGCCACCCCGGCGCCTTGTCGTTCACCAGGATCACCCAGCCGTGGCTGGCTGCCGCCGCCAGGCGGTGGGCAGCCGAGCAACTGCCCCGCCACCGCGGCAGCGGCGCCGCCCGGGTCCAGGCGAAGATCAACAACCTGGGCCTGCTGTCGCAGCACCTGAACGCAGGCCCGACCACGGGTCCGACCCGGCCGCGCTGAGCCGCGGCGATGTGGAGGCTTTCCTCAACCGGGTCGCCTACCTGGAGGCAGACGGCCAGATCAGCCGCTACCGGCGGAACATGATCTGCCGGGACGTGCGGGCAGTACTGGCCGGGATCCGCGGCCTGGGCCTGGCCCGGGCCGGGCAGGCCGCGGCCGGCCTGGCCGGCGACGTCGCCATCGGACCCGCCGACATACCCGCGGACCCGCAGCGCGGGGAACCTGGCCGTGACCTGCCGCCGGAGATCATGACAGTCCTGCGCGCCAGCCTGCATGCCCTGCAGCCGCCTGAGGTCAGGGTCGCCACCCAGATCGGGATCGACACCGGGCGCAGGCCCGAGGACATCCTCGGCCTGCCGCTGGACTGCCTGGCACGCGACAAGGACGGCGGCGCCGTACTGGTCTATGACAACGTCAAAGCTGACCGGCCCGGCCGCCGGCTGCCGATCAGCGCCGCGACCGCCGAGGTGATCGCCGGCCAGCAGCAGCGAGCCCGGCAGCGGTTCCCGCATGCGCCAGCCGCGAAGCTCAGGCTGCTGCCCACCAGCTACCGCAACCCCGACGGGACCAAGCCGATCAGCAGGTCGACGCTGGAAGCCCGTCACCGCGACTGGGTCAGCACCCTGCCGGACCTGCGCACCCGTGACGGCCTCGCGTTCGACACCGCCAAGATCGTGCCATATGCCTACCGGCACAGCTACGCGCAAAGGCACGCTGACGCGGGCGTTCCCATCGACGTGCTGGCCGAGCTCCTCGATCACCGAAGCTACTCGGCGACCCGCTGCTACTACCGGATCGGCGAGGACCGCCGCCGTGACGCGGTCGACAAGGTCACCGCGCTCAGCTTCGACCGGCACGGCAACCGCATCTGGCGTGACGCCCGCGCCCTCCTGGACTCCGAACGGGCCCGCCACGCGGTCGGGGAAGTCGCCGTCCCTTACGGCACCTGCACCGAGCCGTCCAACGTCCAGGCCGGCGGCGGTGCCTGCCCCATCCGGTTCCGCTGCGCGGGCTGCGACCACTTCCGCACCAACGTCGCCTTCCTGCCCGACCTGCAGGCCTACCTTCAGGACCTGCTCCGGACGCGGGAACGACTGGCCGCCGCCATCAGCGGCGTCGACGAATGGGCCCGTGCCGACGCCACCCCCGCCGAGGAGGAGATCTCCCGGATCCGGCATCTGATCGCCGAGATCAAGGGCGACATCACCGGCCTGGACGACGCTGAGCGCGCCCAGATCGACGAAGCAGTCGCGGTGGTGCGCCGCCACCGTGCCGCTCACGCTGTCCCCCTCGGCATGCCGGCCCTTCGCGCCGGCGCGCCCGCACCGTTCACCGACACACCGGAGGCCACCGCGTGAATGCCGCCAGGTCCAAGCCCATGCTGGAAGGCCGTCAGGCCGACTCCCTCCGGCGCCGCCAGCGCGTCGCCGCCGCACTCGACCGTGCCGCCGCGGAAGGCACCGAGATCAGCGCCTCCGGAATCGCCCGCGCCGCCGGAGTCGACAGGACGTTCATCTACCGGCACCGCGACCTGCTGGAGAAGATCCACGCCCTTCAGGCTGAGCCGCCAGCCGGCGACGGCACCGGTCCCGCTGTCACCCGCGCATCGCTGCAAGCTGACCTCCTCGCAGCACACGAACGTGCCATCCGGCTCAGCAGCCACATCCATCACCTGGAAAAACGCCTGTCCGAAGCTCTCGGCGACCAGGCCTGGCGCGAGTCCGGGCTCGGCGCCCCCGCCGACATCGACGCCCTCACCCAGAAAAACACCCACCTGGAACAGCAGGTCCTCGACCTGAAGCTCCAACTCGAGGAACGCGACGAAGACCTCGCGGCTGCCCGTGCCGCCAGCAGAGAGCTCATGACCCAGCTCAACCACCCGGGACGGCCCCGGTGACACGCCCGGCCAGGTCGTTGCACCACACCTGCTGCAGCAGGTAACGTCTCACCTAACAGCCTCTGAGCTGCGCAAACGCGAGAAACTGAGCTTCCAGCGCACCGGGCGGACCCTGGAGAACAGCCCCCACCCGTAGATCACCTTGAACAACGCCGCGTCGCGGAACCCTGCCAGCCACCCCTTGCGCCCCGTCCCCGCCGCCCTCTCCACATGATCATCAGCGGCGTCGAAGAACGCCTGCAGCTCAGCCCGGGTCAGCGGCCGCCGTTCCGCCCGGCCCTCATGCTCGCACACGTGCGAGGCCGTGTTCCGCTCATGGAACACCTGCACCGGCACCGCCCCGGCCCGCTGCTCGCACTCGGCGACCCACCCGTACCGGGAATCGCACACGTACTCCAGGAACAGCGCCAGCGCTCCCTGATACGAGCGGACCGTCGAATGCGCCCACCCGCCCGAGGACAGCCACGACTCGGCCTGCGCTGCCGTCCACTGCCACGGCCAGCAACCGCTGGACACCGCGAACTGCCGGACCACCCGCTCCCGCTCGCCGACCAGCCCGACAGTCAGCCGCCGGGCCAGCTGCTGGCGGCGCCACCCCGCCAGCATCTCCTCCAGCAACGCCGCCCCCGGCGAAACCGGCACCCCGCCGTCTGCGCCGACCAGCGCCAGCTGCTCCGGGCTTCCCCCCACAGCGGGCCCCCTCCCGCCCGCGCCAGGTGCATCAGCCAGTCACCCAGCGCAACCAATCCGGACGCCACATCCTGTCACCAGGCGCAACCACGAGCCGGGAACCCCGCAACTACCGCGTGTCCAGCCCCTCCCGCCAGCCGCCAGGCGCACACGCCAAAAAC
>JAICWX010000101.1 GCA_025934635.1 Streptosporangiaceae bacterium
CCGGCGGCTGGATCGTGGTCATGTACGGTGCGCTCAATACGATTCCACACGATCTCGAGGAAGCCGCCCGCATCGATGGCGCAGGGCCGCTTACGATCGCGCTGCGCCTCAAACTGGCGCTGATTCGCAAGTGGATCGCCTACATGACGATCCTGTCGTTCGCGACGGGGACGCAGCTCTTCATCGAGCCGCAGCTCGTCAACGAGGCGAGCCTCGGCCTCGTCCCCGACACGTGGTCGTCGAATCAGCTCGCGTACCAGCTGGCCTTCCGGTACGGGGACTTCAACGCCGCCGCCGCCATCTCCGTCGACCTGCTCGTGATCGGCCTGCTCGCCGCGGTGCTGATCGTCACGCGCACCGGATTGTTCTCCAGGGAGGATTGATGCGTTTCACGGCGCGCGGCCTGCGGCTCGCGGTCCTGGCGGCGTTCGCCGTCTTCTTCGTGATCCCCGTCCTCTGGCTGATCCTGGCCCCGACCAAGGCCGATGGCGCCCTCGTCACCAGCAGCCCGCTCTCGTTCGGCAGCTTCCACCAGATCGCGCTGGCGTGGGACCACCTCGACGCCTTCAGCGACCACATCTATCGCCTCTGGATCGGCAACTCGCTGCTGTACGCGGTCAGCGCGACGGCGATCGTGCTGGCGACGGCGATCCCGGCCGGCTACGGCCTCGCCCTCGGGAACTTCCCCGGCCGCCGGGCCGTGCTGACGCTGACGCTCGTCGTGATGATCATGCCGGCGGCGGCGCTCGTGCTCCCGATCTTCCTTGAGCTCAACGCGATGCACCTGATCGGGAACGTGCTCTCGGTCATCCTGCCGTTCTCGTTCTTCCCGTTCGGGGTCTACCTCGCGTACATCTACTACGCGACCACGATGCCACGCGACCTGCTCGACGCGGCGCGCGTGGACGGCGCCAGCGAGTGGCAGACGTTCCGCCGCGTCGCGCTGCCGCTGGCCAAGCCCATCGTCGCGCTTGTCTTCTTCTTCAGCTTCGCGGCCGACTGGAACAATTTCTTCCTCCCGTTCGCCGTCCTCGCGGACTCGTCGCAGTACCCGATCCAGGTCGGTCTCTCTGACCTGCTGTCGTCGACCCCCTCCTTCAACCCGGCCCAGGGCGGTGGCGGCCAGCAATTGAACATCTTCCGGCCGGAACTGGCGCTCGCCACGCTGCTCGGCGTCGTCCCCGTCGCGATCGTGTTCCTGCTGTCGCAGCGGGCGCTGGTGCGCGGGATGCTCGGCGGAGCGGTGAAGCAGTGATTCATGGCTGGGCGCTTCCAGATCGCCGTGCTGCTGACCGGGCCTCGGAAGGGTGACCATGACACATGCTGACATCACAGCCTCGGTGCCGCTGCTCGAGCCGCCGGGCTGGGCGCTGGCCGAGCGGGAGCTGTTCGACCTGCTCGACCACGCCTGGCGCCGCTTCGCCCGGGACTTCACCGACCCGGACGGGCGGCTGACCTACCGGCACGCGCTCACCTCCCGCGACGGCGCTGACGACTTCTACGAGACCTTCTTCAACTGGCCGCAGCTGTACCTGCTCGGCGGGGCCGACGAGCTGCTGGCCCAGGCCGAACGGCACTGGGAGGGAGTGACCGCGCAGCTGACCGCGCTCGGCGTGCTGGCCGGTGAATACGAGCGCGGGTACGACTGGTTCCACCAAGGCGAAAGCCTGATCCTGCTGTACTTCCTGACCATGGCCAACCCGGCCCGGTGGGCCGGGCGGGCGGTGCGGTTCGCCGAACTGTACGTCGATCCCGCGCACGGCAACTACGACCCCGTCCGCCGCATCATCCGCCGTCCCCACAACGGCTCCGACCCGGGGCGCACCGGCCTGTTCGACGGGCCGCACTACCCCTGGCTGGACCAGGAAGCCCGCTGTTACGGCTTCCCGCTCGACTGGCTGCTGCCCGACGGCGCGCCCGAGCCGGAACGCGCCCGGGACCCGCGGCTGGCCAGCGGGATGACGGCCCGCATGGGCGCGGGGGACACCGCGGTGAACCTCGCCGCCACCGGGCTCGTCCTGAACGCCTGGATCCTGACCGGCAGCCGCCGTTACCGCGACTGGATCGAGCAGTACGTGGGCGCTTGGCGGGACCGCGCCGCCGCGAACGACGGGATCCTGCCGGACAACACCGGCCCGGACGGGGTCGTCGGCAGCCTGCTCGGCGGCCGCTGGTACGGCGGCCACTACGGCTGGTCCTGGCCGCACGGCTGGTACAGCGTCGGCAGCGCGGCCGCCATCGCCGCGCTGGCCGCCGCCACCGCGACCGGCGACGACGGTTACCTGGACCTGGTCCGCCCGGCCCTGGACACGATGATCGCCCACGGCAAGGTGATGGCGTTCGCCGAATCGGACTCCTCCCTGCCCTCCAAGTGGTGCCCGCAGCTGGCCGAGGCCGTGGACGCCCCGACCCTGCTAGTCCCGTTCCGGCACAGCGACCGCGGCTGGTTCGACTACAACCCGATGCTGGCGTCCGTCCCAATGGCCCTGTGGCACCACGGCCACCACCCAGCCGACCGGCGGCGGCTCGAGGACCTGCGCGAGGCCGCCGGGTACGACTGGCGCACCGTCCGCTCCTTCCGCAGCAAGGAAGAAGCCGGCCACGAAGAGCCCTGGTTCGCGTTCCTGGCCGGCGGCAACCCGGACTACCCCGAGAAGATGCTGGCCGCCGCCCAGGCCCAGGTCCGTCACCGGCTGGCCCGCATCCAGGCCTACCGGGACACCGACGTCTCCGAGGCCGGCATCCACTTGTGGCAGCAGTGCAACCCGGTCGTCACCGAGGCGCTGGTCCAGCTGACCTGGGGCGGCCCGCAGGTCATCTACAACGGAGGGCTGCAGCAGGCCCGGGTCCGCTATTACGACGCCGACCGGCGGCGACCCGGCCTGCCCGCCTCAGTCGCCGCCCTGGTCTCCGCGATCGATCCGGCGGCCACCGTCGTCGAGCTCGTCAATCTCGACCCCGGACAGGATCGCACCGTGATCGTGCAGGCCGGTCCGTTCGCCGAGCACACCATCGAGGCCGTGCACTACACCGCCTGCCCGGACCGCGACTGGCTCGGCGGCCTGTACGACTACGGGCACCGTGACCCGGCCGTCACTGAGCACCACGCCGGCGTCGGCGCGCCGTGGCTGACCGTACGCCTGCCTGCCTCCACCCGCATCCGCCTGACCCTCACGCTGGCCCTGCGGACCCGACCTCCGTCCTACGCCACCCCGTTCGACAAGGCCGGTTAAGACCACATTCATACCGAACGAACGGGCATATCGCCATGCTTACCCCGTCTGCCTCGCCGCGATCGAGGACAGGGTGGCTGACGTCGGCCGGGGCTGCACCCGGCCAAGACCCCGATCGTGTACTGCCAGGACGGTCATCCGAGTGCGTCGAGCCGGAAGATCGGGTAGCGGGATGCGAGGCGCTCGATCTCGGTCGGCAAGGCCGGTGGAGCGCTGGCCCCGCGCTTGCCGGGGGCGGTTATCTGGTTCTCGCGCTGCTTGAGGTACCAGCGGAGGAAAACCAGCTTCTCCTCCCCGAGAATCTCGCGGGCCCGGACTTTATCCGTGGATCCGCGGGCAAGCAGGTACGCCTCGCCGGAAGCTCGCAGGTTGCGGCCCCACTGCGATTCCCCGAATAGCGACACGACGTAGCGCTGGGTATTCCACCTGGTGACCACTACCGGTATGTCGTGCGGCCTTCCGGTGCGACGGCCCTATGCCTGCGTAGCCAGGTCGGCGGAAAGCGTCGCAGGCGATCTCCTGTGGCCATCGGCTGTCCTTAGGCATAGAGGGGCTGGGATGGCTGGCTGACGGAGACGGTTCGCCGGCGCGATCGGATTGAGGGTCGCGGTCGCCCGCTAGCGAGCGGCGGGGGGTCGGATTTCCGTGGTGCCGGCGTTCGCGCCGCTCACTTCGACCCCCTTCCAGAACGCGATGTAGTCCTTGATGCCTGATGCCGCGTCGTAGGGCCCGGGGTAATACCAGGCGGCATCCTCGTTGCGCTTGCCGTCCGCGGTCACGTGGTAGTAGCTGGCGTCACCCTTCCACGGGCAGTGGGTCATGGTGTCGCTCGACTCGAGGAGCTCGGCTTTCACGTCCTCGGGCGGGAAGTACTGGTTCCCCTCGACGAGGATGGTGCGGTCGCTCTCGGCCAGCACCGATCCATTCCAGGTAGCTCGTATGGTCATGCGGTCCGCCTCCTGACAGCTCTCACCCCGCCCACTCTGGCAGAGGGTCGTGACGGATGTCAAGTTAGTCAGCTTACTAATAAGTTCAGCTTGACAGTCGTGCTGTGCCACCTTGAAACTGAGCTAGTTAGCTAACTTAGAAGCTGCATAACCTCACGAGAGCCGAGGACATGGACTCACTCCAAGGGCAGGTCTTTCCAGGCGCGGACTCGCGACTGACTCTTCGTTCGACGGTCGGCGCACTCACCCTGGCGCTACTGTGCACCGTGCAGTTCCTCGACATCATCGACTCGGCGATCGTCACCGTCGCCCTGCCATCCATACAGCGGAGCCTGCACTTCTCGCAGCAGGACCTGCAATGGGTACCTAGCGGCTACCTCCTCACCTACGGCGGCTTCCTGCTACTTGGAGGCCGCCTCGGTGACATATTCGGGCGACGTCGCCTGCTGTTCGCCGGCCTGGCGGTCTTCGCCCTGTCGTCGCTGACCGCCGCGCTGGCCAACACCGCGGGGCTCCTGGTCGCCGCTCGTATCGTTCAGGGTGCGGGTGCCGCGCTCATGGCCCCCGCGGCGCTTTCCGAGCTCACGACCAGCTTCCGCGAGGGCAAGGACCGCGACACCGCGCTCGGGGCCTGGGGAGCCGTCAGCGGGATCGCCGCGGCAGTCGGCGTCTTCCTCGGCGGCGTCTTTGCCCAAGGACCAGGATGGCGGTGGATCTTCTTTGTTAACCCGCCGATCACCGTCGCGGTGGCCGTGGGAGCGCTCTTCCTGCTTGCGAAGGAGGGCGGTGGCGGCAAGGGAGCCACCTTCGACTCCCAGGGAGCGGTGCTCGTGACTGGGGGCATGCTGCTGGTGGTGTACAGCCTCGTACGCGCGCCCATTGTCGGCTGGGGATCATGGCAGACGCTTCTCACCCTGGCCGGGGCCGGGGTCTTGCTCGCGGCGTTCGCGGTCAATGAGACCCGTAGCCGCAACCCGCTGGTCTCCTTCGCCATTCTCAAGGTGAAGGGACTGGTCGCGGCCGACCTGACCCAGCTCATCGCCTTCTCCGGGTTCTTCTCGCTGTTCTTCTTCTCCACCTTGTACATGCAGGAGGTCCTGCACTACTCGCCCTTCAAGGCGGGGGCCGCCTACCTCCCGATCACGGCGGGGTTCATCATCGCCGCGGGAATCACGTCGCAGCTGATCACCCGCGTCGGCACCCGCCCGGTGGTGGTAGCCGGCTGCCTGATCGCCGCCGCCGGCATCTACTACACGGCCAGGTTCCCGCTGCACGGCTCGTACGTTAAGGACCTGCTTCCCGGGTTCCTTGTGATGTCGCTCGGGGCGGGGTCGGTATTCGTCTCCGTCACCGCCGCCGCCAACGCGGGGGTGCCATCGGACAAGGCCGGCCTCGCGGCCGGGCTGCTCAACGCGTCCCAGCAGGTCGGCAGCTCGCTCGGCCTCGCTATCCTGTCCGCCATCGCGATCACCCGCACCAACAACCTGCTCGCGGGCCGGGCATCACACGTGGCGGCGGCAGACGCCGGGTACCGTCAGGCCCTGATCCTCGGCGCCATCCTCATGGCAGCCGCAGGCGTGATCGCCATGCGGATCGGTAACACCCGGCAGTCAGCTCCGGTCGTCATGGTCAACGCAGACCCGGCGGCCGAGCACGAGCCAACGGCTTCACGGTAGGAAGGTGCAGGAACAGCAGCAACTGTACGCTTGCAAGTGAGATGACTGACTCAGAAACGCGCGAAGCGACCGCGACCGAGCGCCGGCGCGGCAAGCGAGAGCGGCTGGTGACCGCCGCGACCGAGCTCCTGTACCAGCAAGGCGTCGATCGGACGACGCTCGCGCACATAGCGACGGCCGCGGACGTTCCCCTGGGCAACGTCTACTACTACTTCAAGACCAAAGACGACGTCATCACGGCAGTCATCGAAGAACGGGCACGGCAGACCGCGGCGGCCCTCGCAGCTATTGACCGCCGCCACCGATCCCCGAAGGGGCGATTGAAGGGCCTGGTGCGGGAATTCGCCTCCCGCAGTGAGATGGTGGCCCAGTATGGCTGCCCACTTGGCAGTCTGTGCTCGGAGCTCGACAAGCGCAGCATTGAGCAGAGCCTGGGGGAACCCGAGCTGATGCGCCTCCCGGTCCAATGGGCTGAAGAGCAGTTCCGGTCACTGGGGCGCCGCGACGCGCGCGCCCTTGCCCTCGACCTGATAGCTGCCTACGAAGGCAGCGCGCTGCTGGCCAACACCATGCATGATCCCAGCATCCTGTCCCAGGCGGCACGCCGCCTCGAACTCTGGATTGACACGCTGTGACAGATCACTTGAACGATCGCTCAATATCGTAGCTGGGGTCGAAGGCGCGATTCACTGCGGTCGCCGTCCGCTGTGCGGGGCGGGCGCGGGTTGCCTGCGCGTTCGCTGCCATCACGAGCTCTCGGGCGTGGCGCTGGGACGGCGAGCCCAGCCAGTACAGCCGGCCAGGAGTCCCAGTGTGCGCCGCCCCGGCTGCCTGGCTCGGTGAGCCCGGCAGCCGGTAATCTACATGTGGCCGGATGGCCTGACGATGACTCACAGTCCTGAGCCGCCGCCCGGCCGGGTGGAGACACGAGATGACCGACAGCGACATGCTTCGGCACGATAAGTCGGCAGGCTTGGGCGATAGCTCACTGGCGGCTGACCCGCCTGTGACTGCCCCGGCGCAGGGCGCCGTGTCCGGGCAGAATGTCTTGCTGTCGACGAAGCTGCACGTGCCCTCGCCGCCGCCGGGTTTTGTGCCCCGCCCGCGCCTGGCGCAGGCGCTGGGCGAGGGCCTGGCCAGGGGCCGGGTGCTGGTCTGCGCGCCGGCGGGATCCGGCAAGACGGCGCTGCTGGCCGGGTGGGCCCGCGGTAGCGGACGGCTTGTGGCGTGGCTGGGCCTGGACGCCGGCGACGGCGACCCGGCCCGGTTCTGGCGGTACGCGGTGGCCGCGCTGGACCGGGTCCGTCCCGGGTTGGCCGGGCGGGTGGGTCCGCCGCCCCCGGGTTCGCCTGAGGGGCTGGTGACCGGCCTGATCAACGAGTTGGCGGCCGATCCCGGCGCGGATGAGGTGCTGCTGGTCCTGGATGACTACCACTTGGTCGATTCCGGGTCGGTGCACGAGTCGGTGGCATTCTTGCTGGAGAACCTGCCGCCGGGCCTGCGGGTGGTGTTGTCCGGCCGGGCGGATCCGCCGTTGCCGCTGGCGCGGCTTCGAGCCCGTGGCCAACTGGCTGAGCTGCGCGCCGCTGACCTGCGCTTCACCGGTGATGAGGCGGTGACGCTGCTGGATGAGATGGCCGGGCCGGGCCTGCCGACCGCGGCGGTGGCGGCGCTGGTGGCTCGCACCGAGGGGTGGGCGGCGGGGCTGCAGCTGGCCGGGCTGTCGCTGCGGGGACACGCGGATGCAGCCGGCTTCGTGGCGGCGTTCGGCGGCAGCCACCGGTTCGTGCTGGACTACCTGGCTGATGAGGTGCTGGACGGCCAGCCCGCTCAGGTGCGCACGTTCTTGCTGGAGACCTCGGTGCTGGAGCGGTTGTCGGGCGAGCTGTGTGATGCGGTCACCGGCCGGGCCGGCAGCCAGGCGATGCTGGCCGGCATCGAGCGGGCGGGCCTGTTCTTGGTTCCGCTGGATGAGGTGCGCGGCTGGTGGCGCTACCACCACCTGTTTGCCGACCTCCTGCGCGCCCGGCTGCAGGCTGAGCAGCCCGGCCAGGTGCCGGCGCTGCACCGGGCCGCGGCCGCCTGGTGCGAAGAGCATGACCTGGCCGATGACGCGGTGCGGCACGCGCTGGCGGCCGGGGATGCCCCCTGGGCGGCGCGGCTGGTCGAGCTGAACGTCGAGGCGCTGCTCGGCCGCAGCGAGGGCGTGACCCTGGCCCGCTGGCTTTCGGCGCTGCCGGCGGAGTCGGTACGCGATCGTCCGCGGCTGTGCCTGGCCCAGGCATACGGCGCTGCGCAGGGCTTCCAGCTAGAAGCGCTCGAGGCCCTGCTCGATGACGCCGAGAGTGCCTTTGCGGCCGGCGACGGCGAACCATATGAGGACCCCGCCGGGCGGCCGGTGAGCGTGCTGGCCAACGTCCCCGCGGGGATCACGTTCCTGCGGGCCTTGCTCGCGCGACTGCGCGGTGATGCCGCCCTCGCGGCCGGCCACCACCGGCAGGCCCTGGCCCAGCTGGACGAGGACGACTGGCTGCTGCGCTCCTTCGTGCGCTGGAACCAGGCGGCAGTGGACTGGCTGGGCGGCCGGCTCGGGCCAGCCGAGCGCGGCCTGGCCGAGGTGCTCGCCGAGCTGCGGGCGGCCGGCGATGCGGTCCGTCAGATAGGCGGCGAGCCCGCGGAGGTTTTCCGCGCGGTCGATGGCGGCGCCGGGTTCTTCGCTGGCTTCCTGGCCATGCGCGTCCGCTACGACCTGGGCCAGGTGCAGCGTGCCCGGGGCGACCTGGATGCGGCGCTGGCGACCTACCGGCAAGCGCTGGGCACGGCCGGCGAGAGCAGCCCGACAGCCCACACGGGCCTGGCACACGTCGGCCTGGCTCAGGTTTTGTACGAGCGGAACGAGCTGGACGCCGCGCTCGACCATGCCGCCAAGGGGGTCATCTTGTGCCGGCAGCTTGCCTCTACCCCGCCGCTGGCCGCGGGCCTGGCTGTCCTGGCCCGGATCCGGCAGGTGCATGGAGACGTGGCCGGGGCCCTGGAGGCGATAGGCGAGGCAGGGCAGGCCGGGCTGAGTCCGCAGGTGATCTCCCTGTTCAACCCGGTGCCGTCGCAGCGGGCGCGGCTGCTGCTGATCCAAGGGGGCGTCCGCGCGGCCGGCCAGTGGACAGCGGCTGCGGGTCTCAGCTCAGACGACGAGCCAGATTACGGGCGGGAGCCGGAATATCTGGTGCTGGCCCGGGTCCTGCTCGCCCAGCACGACCCCGGCCCGGCGCGCACGCTGCTGCAGCGGTTGCTCGACGCCGCGGCCAGCCAGGACCGCGTCGGCAGCATCATCGAGATCCAGACGCTGCGGGCGCTGGCGCTGGCCGACGGCGGCGATCACGCCGGCGCAATCGGCGCGCTGACCGGGGCATTTACGCTCGCCTGTCGGCATGGATACGTCCGGGTACTGGCCGACGAGGGCGCGCCGATGGGTGCCCTGCTCGCCCAGCTGCCCGCTGCCCGGCCGGGCCAGCAGCACGCCGCTGGCCGCACCGGCCCCGGCTACCTGGCCGCGCTCGTGCGCGCCTGCGGCCAGGCGGACGCCGGGCCGCGGAGGCGGTCGGCGGCCTCGACGCCGGGACTGGCCGAGCCGCTGACCGGCCGTGAGCTGGAGGTGCTGCGGCTGCTCGCGGCGGGTAGATCAAATCAGCGCATCGCCCACGACCTGGTGGTGGCGCTGGACACGGTCAAGAAGCACGTGACCCACGTGCTGGGTAAGCTCGGCGCCGTTAATCGCACCGAGGCTGTCGCCCGGGCCCGGCAGCTCGGCCTGATTCCCTGAGACTACCCCTGCCCTGTCCGGTACCACCTTCGGGTGAGAGATCGGTCTCGCGGCGAAATTCCACCCGGAACGCACTATCGGGTGACGCTCCACGGCGGCCCGAATTCGTACCGTTTCCCGAAGAGCCGGCCAACCGGGTCGGGCTGGGCCTCAGCTCCCGTAGCCGCGATGGGCGGCTGACCGGGGAGATGAGATGGACAGCAGCAGCGAGAAATACGGCGTCGATCAAGCCGCCGCCGGCCTGGCCAGTGCCGAGCCGGTCATCAGCGTCCGCGGCCTGGCGAAGCGGTACGGCGGCCACGAGGCGGTCGCGGGCATCGCTCTGGAGGTGCGGCGGGGAGAGATCTTCGCCTTCCTGGGCCCGAACGGCGCGGGCAAGACCACGACGCTGGAGATCCTCGAAGGCTTCCGGCAGCGCACGGAGGGACAGGTTGCCGTCCTGGGGCAGGATCCGGCCACGGCGAGCGGGGCCTGGCGAGAACGGGTGGGCGTGGTCTTGCAGGAGTCGCAGCCCGAGCCTGGCCTGTCTGTCCGGGAGTGCCTGGCCTTGTACGCCGGCTTCTACCGCGCGCCGCGGGATATCGACGAGACCATCGCCCTAGTCGGCCTCACCGAGAAGACGGGCACGCTCGGCACCCGGCTGTCGGGCGGCCAGCGCCGCCGGCTCGATTTCGCCCTCGCCCTCATCGGCGACCCAGAGCTCATCTTCCTGGACGAGCCGACCACTGGCTTCGACCCGTCCGCCCGCCGCGCCGCCTGGCAGGTCATCACCGGGCTCCGGCAACTCGGCAAGACCATATTCCTCACCACCCACTACATGGACGAGGCGGAATACCTGGCCGACCGGATCGCGGTGCTGTCCGCCGGGCACATCGTGGCCGAGGGCACGCCGCAGACGCTGGGCGGGCGCGACCACATGACCACCGACATCAGCTTCACGCTCCCGGACCACGTGCAAGCGCTTGACCTGCCACCTGGGCTAAGCCCGCTGGCTGAGCCAGGGCCGGGAGGATCCACCGTCGTGCACAGCAAGAATCCGCTCCTCCACCTGCAGATGATCGGAAACTGGGCGCTCGGCCGCGGCTTCGACCTTCCCGACCTTGCCGTCCACCGCCCGACCCTGGAGGAGATCTACCTCTCCCTCACCGGGTCCGCGATCAAGAAGGATCAGCGATGATTGAGATGGTCACGCGCCTGGCCGCTTATGACCTGCGCGCCTTCGCCCGCAACCGCCAATCGCGCTTCTTCACCGTAGCCTTGCCCGTGCTTTTCCTGGTGATCTTCGCGTCGGTGTTCGGCGGCAGCGGGCACACCACCGAGGTCGCAGGCGGCCAGATCAGCATCTCGGTGTACTACGTGCCCGGCATCATCGCACTCGGGGTTATCGCGGCGTGCTTCGGCAATCTGGTTGCCTCCGTGACCGCGCAGCGCGAACGCGGCGTGCTGAAGCGTCGGCGCGCAACCCCCGTGCCGGCCGCTGCGGTCATCGCCGGGCGCGTGCTCACCGCAGTCGTCATCGCGGTGGTCATGACCGTTGTGCTGCTCGTTATCGGATGGGCCGCCTACGGCGCCCGCGTCCCCGGCCGCACCGTCCCGGCCCTCGCGGTCACCGTGATGACCGGCGCCGCATCCTTCTGCTGCCTCGGTTACGCGCTCACCTCGCTCATCCGCAACGAGGACGCTGCCGTACCCACCACCCAGGCTCTTTTGCTGCCGCTCTACTTCATCTCCGGGGTGTTCGTCACGGGGACAGCATTGCCGCACTGGCTGGCGGACGTGGGGGATATCTTCCCGGTCCGGCACCTGGCCAACGCGCTGCTCGTCGCCTACAACCCGCACACCACGGGGCTCGGCTTCGCGGGCCCAGACCTGCTGATCGTGGCGGGCTGGGGAGCCGCAGGCCTCCTCATCGCTGTCCGCACGTTCAGCTGGCTACCGCTCGGACGCTAGTCCAGACAGCCACGCACCCACCGTCACAGGAGGAAGACCATGGCCAAGGAAGTCCAGACCCAAGCCGGACGATGCGCCACGCACGGAACAATCGAGGCAGCGCGCGAGGTCCCGAAAATGGGATTCCCCTTCGTCGTCTACGCTATCTGGCGGGCCGTCGCCCAGCACCGCCCGTTCCTCTGCCCGCAATGCGGAGCAGCCGTCCAGGCAGGCTAAGCCTGCCTAGAGTTTCTTCCGGCGGGCACTGCCACCGCTGACCGGCCGTGAGCTTGAGATGCAGGCTCGGCGACGCCGACCGCACCGAGACCGTCGCCCGGGCCCGCAGCTTTGCCTGATCGCCTGCTACCACCCCTGGCCTGCGCGGTACCACCTTCGGGTGAGGATCGGTCCTGCGGCGAGATTCCACCTGGCAGGCACCTACGGGTGACGCCCCACGGCGGCCCGAGTTCGTACCGTTCCCGGAGAACCGGGGTTACCCAACTTCTCATGGAGGATGTCATGTATGATGCGCCCGCCTATCTGTGGGCGATCACCGTCGCCGGGCCTGCCGCGGTCGCTGTCCTGACCTGCGGGGTGCTGTACGGCGGCGCGATGCGTGCCGGCCTGGGCCGGACACGTGCGGCGCTGCTCGCCGGGGCCGCGGCCGCCGTGTTCGGCAGCTGGCTGGCCGCCAGCGCGGTGATCGCGGATCACGGCTGGTACCACACGCTGCCGTGGTTTCCGGTCGCGGTGACCGGCTATCTCGGCCTGCTGCTGGCACTGCGGCGGATTCCAGTGGTGGCGCGCGCCCTGGCAGCGCCGGGTATGGCCAGTCGTCTGGAGCTCCCGCACACGCCCCGCGTGGTCGGGGTGGTCTTCCTGCTCTACATGGCTCTCGGCCACCTGCCGGCGCTGTTCGCCCTGCCCGCAGGCCTAGGCGACATCGCCACCGGTATCGCCGCGCCGCTGGTCGCACGCAGGATCGCGCCGGGCACCGGCCGCCGCGTGGCCTTGTGGTTCAACGCCTTCGGCATGACCGACCTGATGGTGGCTCTGACCCTCGGGGCCCTCACCGGATTCCAGCTGCTCGACGTCGCCCCGTCCAGTGCGCTGATCACCGAGCTGCCACTCGCGCTGATCCCAACAGCGACCGTGCCGCTGTTTTTCGCCCTGCACATCACGGCCATGTCCACGCTGGTAAGGGCACCGCAGACACCGCTGCCCACCACTCCACCGCTCACCGCCACCGCGAACTAGGAGAGAAAACGATGCAGCTCACGATCGGTGGTCAAGGCAATCTGTTCCCTTCGTCGGGAAGTTTCTCCTGCAGCGCAACGTCATCAAGGCTGGCATCCCCGTGGTCGGCGTTCCGATGGCGGTGGTACTGAACCGCTCTACGACGCTGCTCGCGGGGCGGCACGCGCAAGCCGTTTTCCGGAACGAGGCGCGGGTGATCGAACTCGCAGCGGGCCTGAGCAAGCGGAGCCAGCACCCGCAGCTGATGCTGTGGGTCGCGTGGCTCGTCATATCGACTCCGCCGAGCCTGACGCCGCCATGCACGCAGGTGAAGTTAACTCGGAAGGTTCCCGCGCGGTCAGTCGTGCCATGCGTCAGCCAGTTCGCTCAGGGTGGCGTACCAGATGTCGCTGTGCCCGGCCATCTCGTCGAGCAGCTGCTCGAGGCCGAGCAGGTGGTGGGACCGGCCGATGGTCTGCGGGTGCATGGTCAGGTTGTAGACCGCCCCCGGCACCCGGGTGTAAGCGAAATTGAAGATGGTCTTCCACCGGTCGATCATGTCGTTGTGCGTGCCGAGCGGGGACACGCCCGGCACGAACTCCACAGCGGGCCAGTCATCCAGGTACCAGGAGACCGGGATTTCCACGAACTTCGCGGGCGCGCCGAAGACACTGGCCGACTCGTAGTTCACCTCGACCCGCCGGGGCCGGTACAGCTCGAACTCCCGGCCCATCAGCGAGCTGTCCCAGTCGAACCCGAATTCCTCGAGCAGGTCCATGGTCAGGTCGGAGAAGTCCCAGGCCGGGGAGCGGAATCCGCGCGGCCGGGTGCCGACGACCTGCTCATGCTGGCGCAGCGAGATCTCCAGCAGCCGTCGCTCCTCACCGTCGGCCAGCGCCGGGATGTTCTCGTGGTAGCAGCCGTGCGCGCAGATCTCGTGGCCAGCCGCCATGACCTGCTCGATCCGGGCCGGGAAGGTGACCAGGTCGTGACCGGGTACGGCCCAGGTCGCGGGGAGCTGGCGCTCGCCGAGCGTCTGCAGGATGCGCGGGACGCCCTCCTCGGCGCCGAAGTCGCCGCGGGACAGGTAGGACGGCGAGGTCCGGCCCAGCGATCCCATCCAGTTCGAGTGGGCATCGAAGTCGAAGGTGAGCGCCACGGCCATGCGCTTGCCGGGTGGCAGGGTAAGGGACATATCCGGAGGTCCTGTCTGTGGCTGGTTGGTGGCTGGCGCCACTACCCGGGCGGGGAATCGCTGGCCGTTTGGTGCGCCCGCAGCGCGGGTCCCGCGGCGGGTCCGCGGCTACCTTGACCAGCACCTCATTCTCGCTGACCGCGGGACGAACACGCTCTTGCCGCCCACAGCAACGCGGGCGGCCTTGGGCCCGATGGGCCTATTCAGGCTGTACTGACCGAGACCGCGGAGCCGGCGCTGACGCGCGTGCCCCCGCCCGGGCTCTGCGACGTCACCAGGCCGATATTGGTGCAGGTGCAGTCGACGCCGTGGGTGACGGAGCCGACGCGAGCGCGGTCACCCCGGCCAGGTTAGTGACCTGCCTGGGGACAGCGCCGGTGGCGCCGCTGTGGCCGAGTTCGCCGAAGGCGTCACAGCCCCACGTCCACAGCGTGCCGTCCGAACGGATCGCGGCGCTGGACACCTGGAGCAGGGCGACGGCTCAGGCGGCGATCGTGGTGACGCCGATCAGGCCACCTGCGACTCCTACCGCAGCTTGGTACTCCCGGTGCTGCTCTGGTGGGTGCTGTCGCCGCCGTAGCTGGCGGTTATGGTCTGGCCGTTGAACGGGATGCCGGCCAGCGGCCGGAAGGTCACGGTGCAAGACGCCGACGTGCCAGTGCCCGACAGGGTGCAGTGCGTGGCGCTGAAGACGCCCCGGCCGCTGCTGGAGAAGCTGACTGTCCCCGCGGGCGCAGTGGCACTCCCGGGGGAGGTGTCGCTGACCGTGGCCGTGCACTTCTGGAAGACCACCAGGGAACGCTGGCAGGCCAGGACCGTGGTGGTGGCACGCAGCGTGACGGTCAGGATTGCCTGATCGCTGCTCGTGGTATGGCTGCTATCACCGCCGTAGGCTGCGGTAATGCCCTGATTGCCTGAGCCGACCTGACCCGGGGTGTAGCTGACCACGCAGGAGGACTGTCCGCTGGTGCTGGCCGGGGAGAGCGTGCAGGAGCTGCTGGACAAGCTTCCGCCGCTGGTGTCGGAAGTGAAGGTCACCTGCCCGGTCGGTGCTGTCGGGCTTTGCGTGGCGTCGGTCACGGTAGCCGTGCACGACGTGGCCTGGCCGACGGCGACCGTGTTGGGCTTGCAGGTCAGAGTCGTGCCAGTGGTACGCACCGTAAGGGTCAGGACGGCCTGGCCGCTGCTGGCGGCGTGGCCGCTGTCACCGCCGTAAGTGGCGGTGACGGTCTGGGTGGTACCGGAGCCAGTTTGGCCCGGGGTGTAGCTGACCACGCAGGTGGCCTGTCCGATGGTGCTGTCCGCGGTGAGTGTGCAGGAGCTGCTGGAGAAGCTTCCGCCGCTGGTGTCGGAAGTGAAGGTCACCTGCCCCGTCGGCGGTGTCCCGCCTGGTGCGGTGTCGGTCACGATGGCCGTGCAGGACGTGGCCTGGCCGATGGGGACCGGGCTGGGCGAGCAGTTCAGAGCCGTGGTGGTGGGATCCGGGGCGAGAACCGTCGGGTTCGCGATCGTGGCCAGGGCGAAGGACGAGCCCCGGCTGAGCATGCCGAACACCTGCGAGCCGTCGGGCACCCAGGCCAGGCCCCGCGGCGCCAGGATTCCGCCCGCGCCGCCCAGGCTGTACAGGCTGTACGTGTTCACTGTGGTCGCGCTGCCCGGGGGGTAGATGTCAAGGTCCGGGGAGGGCGGGAAGGTCGTCGTGCCCGCGGCTACCGCGCCCGCGGCGTCGTAGCTGATCGCGACGTTGAAGGGCGGGGCGGTGGGTGAGCCCAGCGAGCGCAGCGGGCTCAGGCTGGCCGTGCTGTACACGTGATCGGCGACTCCCGAGTCGTGGCAGGCGACGGCGAACTCTGACCCGCCAGGAGAGACCGCCAGGTCCTGCTCGTTGGCACAGCCCGTCGACGCGGTCGGCGATCCGGCCAGGGTGGTGACCGGATCAGCCGCGGTGTCGTAACTAGCCAGACCGTTTGGAAACGATCCGGTGGCGACCAGAACCCCGGTGTCCTGGGGATCGGCGGCGATCTGGGGGGCGGAGGACCAGCCGCTCATCGCGGCCGGGGTCTGCAGCGACGGGGAGGCCGCCGACGGGTCGAAGGAGCCGATGGCCGCCGCGAAGGCCGCTCCGGTGTTGTAGCTCACCCAGATCTTGCCGCTCTGCACGGCGACGTTGAAGGGGGAGTCGCCGGCCGGCATGGGGTAGGAGGCGGTCTGCGTGAGGGTGTCGGTGCTGATGGCGGTGACGGCGGTGCTGATGGCGGCGTAGAGGGTGGAGCCGTCGGGGGAGAGGGCTAGGCCGGTAACGCTGCTCTGGCCGGTGATGGTGGTGACGACCTGGCCGCTGAGGTCGGTGACCAGGATGCCGTCCTGGCTGCTGCTGCCCTGGCTGATGAAGATGTGGCCGTGGGCGCCGTCCACCACCATCTGGTAGTAGCTGCTGATCGGCAGCGACACCGGAGCGACGGCCGAGGCGGGCTGACTACTGCCCGCCACCAGCAAGCCGGCGGAAGCGATCATCCCGGCCGCGGCCAGGAGCAGAGGCTTAATCCGATTGCGCATCGAGCATCCTAAGGCGGAGAGAGCCGGGACATCCGGGCGAAAGCATGCTACTGGAATTGCCGAAGCTGAAAGCAGGATTTATCGTCCATTTCGCGACGGCGCCCCACTCGGCAGACCCGGTGCTGTCTGCGATTACGGACCATTTTGCCTGGCTGGAAGTGTGCGGCTACCGACCTATAGTCGGCAGGCAAGATCAACTAATAGGTGACCAGCCGAATAAATGCAGGTCAGGCTATATATAGCAAATGCGGACGGTCGATGCGTACCGTCGGCTTTCAGCGGACGGCTACGGCCTGGCCGTGCTGGGGGCCGTTCCGACTTGACAGGCGCCGCTCAGTTGAGGGTCCATCACCCTGCGTCCGCCCGCGGTCCCGCGTTGCCTCCCGGGGCGCGGGTGGCCGGGGCGGCGGTGCGCTGATGACGAGGCTGGGGCCGACCCGGCCAGGGATGCCTATGGTCGCGGCCGCGGCTGAATACTTCGGACGCGTGGATCGTGATACTACTTATGCCCAGTCCGGGCGGAATGGCCCAGAATGCGGCACCATAAGAGATGATTATGCCGCAGGCAGATGGCGGCTCGCCCGCTGAGTAGGTGCGCGTAGAGAGGTAACTGACGGTGACAGGCGAGGCGAACGGCGTCCGGGATGAGATGTTGAGCCGGATCGATACCACGGTGCCGCACTCGGCGCGGATCTGGAATTACTGGCTGGGCGGTAAGGACAACTATGAGGTGGACCGGATAGCCGGCGAGCAGACCATGGCGGTCCTGCCCGAGATTGTCGAGATCGCGCGGGCTTCCCGCGGGTTCCTCGAGCGCGTGGTGCGGTACCTGGCCGCCGATGCGGGTATCCGCCAGTTCCTTGACATCGGGACCGGGCTGCCGACTGTTAGTAACACTCATGAGGTCGCCCAGTCCGTCGCCCCCGAGTCGCGGGTGGTCTATGTCGACAACGACCCGGTGGTACTGGCCCATGCGCAGGCCCTCCTGGTCTCCAGCCCGGAGGGTGCCACCAGCTACATCGAGGCCGATGCCCGGGATGCCGACGCGATCCTGGGGCACGCGGGGACGATGCTGGACTTCTCCCGGCCGGTAGCGATTACCATGCTGGGCATCTTGCCGTTTATCGGCGATGACGATGAGGCGCACGCGATCGTGGCACGGCTGCTGGCAGCGGTGCCAGCCGGCAGCTACCTGGCCATCACGCATTCCACCAGTGAGATCAGCGGAGAGCGGGTCATCGAGGCGGTGCGGCAATGGAATCAGGTGGCCCCGACGCCGTATACCTTGCGCAGCCCGGCGCAGATCGCCACGTTCTTCGACGGCCTTACGCTGATCGAGCCGGGTCTGGTCCCGTGCCCGCGCTGGCGACCCGGCCCGGGCGAGGCCGGCCGCGCACAGGACATGGACGAGTTCTGCGCGCTGGGCCGTCAATAGTCAGACCGTCGTCACCTGGGCGCCCGCGCTGGACAGGCTGCGCAGTTGCTCGTCGGTGACGCGGCGGTCGGTAATGATGTCGTCAACATCGCTGACCGTGCAGATCCGCGCAAACGTCACCTTGCCGATCTTGGAGCTGTCTGCGATCACGATGCTGTGGCGGGCGCGGCGCAGGAAAGCCAGGTCGGTCTGGGCCTCCATCTCGTCGTGGGTGGTGCAGCCCTCCTGCGGCGTGAGGCCGTCGACGCCGATGAACGCCATGTCGAGATGGTAGTTGGCGAGCATCGCCTCGGCTGCGGGCCCGACGAGCTCGAACGAGCTGCGCACGATGCCGCCGATCACGACGAGGCGCAGGCCGGGCCGGCCGACGAGTTCTGACGCGATGTTGATCGCATTGGTCACGAAGGTGATGTCGCCGCGGTGCGCGAGCGCCCGCGCCACCTCAAGTGCGGTCGTGCCGCCGGTCAGGCCGACCACCGCGCCGCGGTCGACCAGGCCCGCGGCCGCCGCGCCGATGCGGCGCTTCTCGGTCAGGTGACCGGCCCCGTCCCCTGACTCGACCGGCCTGGCGACCGCGCCGCCGTGGGTGCGCACCAGCAACTTGCCGGCGCTCAGGGCCTGCAGGTCCCGCCGCACGGTCGCGCCCGACACGCCGAGCGCGCTGGCGAGGTCGCTGACGTCGACGGCCCCGCGTTCGGCGACGCGATCCAAGATCACGCTGAGTCGCTCCTGCTTCCGCACGCCTGGGATGCTATCAGGGAAGTGATCAGTTATGCACATATGATCGTTTGATGATCGGGAAGATCTGCTCTGGATCCTTGTCAGAGCATAAACCGTGAAGTAATATGCCAATTCTACGCTCAGTTGAGCAGGTTATACGCAAATGCGCATCTGATCGCGCAGCCGATTGTGCACGTGCCAGGACACTGCCCCGTCCGGACCCCGCGATGGCGGCGTAACGAAGGAGAGGCGCATTGGCTAGGACGCTGAGCAGCACACCAGGCCAGGGCCGGACGGCGGTCGCGGCGGCGGTAGTGCTCGCCTTCGCGCTCGCTGCCTGTGGCGGCGGCAGTTCAGGCAGTTCAGGCGGTTCCGCCGGGTCGGACCAGACGTCGGGCGCGACCATCACGGTCACGCTGGCGGCGCCCGCCCCGCCCAAGGATGCGCTGGCTGCCTTCACCAAGCAGACCGGCATCAAGGTCAAGTGGGTCAACATCGACTGGGACAGCCTGCAGACGAAGATCTCGGCCGCCGCGGCCGCGAACACCTATTTCGCCGACGCGACGGACGTCGACTGGTCCCGGGTCGGCCAGCTGGGCAAGCTCGGCTGGTTCTACCCGGTGGAGCAGTTCCTCGACACCAAGGCGCTGGCTCCGGACATGCCGCAGATCAAGTCGTTCACCGTGGGCGGCCACGTCATCGGCCTTCCCTACGACGCGTCGTTCATGGTGACGACGGTGAACAAGCAGCTGTTCGCCAAGGCGGGCATCACCACGATGCCGGCCACGCTGGACGAGTACACCAGTGACCTCCAGAAGATCCAGAGCAAGGGCGTCTCGGCCCACCCGCTGGACATCCCGTTCGCGGCCGCGGAGGGCCTGTCGACGTACTGGTACGAGACGACCGGGGCCCTCGGCGGCACCGTGCTCGACCAGAGCGGCAAGCCGCAGTTCACCAGCCCCGGCTCGCCCGGCTACAAGGCCGCCGAGTGGATGATCAACGCGATCAAGACCGGCCTGGTGCCGAAGGGCAACATCAACGTCACCGACAGCCAGGGCATGCAGACGCTGATGGCCAAGGGGCAGGCGGCCAGCATCTTCTCCGACTACTCCGGCAACGTCGGCTCGCTGTACAACGTGCCCAGCTCGTCTTCGGTCGTCAATCAGGTCGAGTACATCCCGACGCCGGGCGCGGCCGGCGCGGCCGCCAACTGGAGCAACCCGGACGGCATCGGCATCCCCAAGCAGGCGAAGTACCCGAAGGCAGCCGCGAAGTTCATCCAGTGGTTCACCAGTGAGCAGCAGCAGGTCGACTTCGCCGGCGTCAACGGCCCGTCGAAGGCCTGGTCGACCTACGCGCTGCCGTCCCACCTCAGTGCCGTCAAGGCCATGGCCGCCAAGGGCAACCTGGTCGGCGGCGACGCCCTGAGCGCCATGCTGGCCACGTCGAAGCCGGTGTTCGAGGGCGGTGCGCCGTCCTGGTACCCGCAGTTCTCCAACTCGGTCTACACGAACCTGCACGCCGCCGCGGCCGGCTCGCAGACCGTCGCGCAGGCCATCACGGCGATCGCGAACACGGCCAACGGGCTCGCGAGCTGAGCCGCTGACGGTGAAAGCCTCGTCGCTACCCGACAACGTACAAGCGGCCCCGCCGGCCGGGTCACCCGGCCGGCGGCTGGCCGCCGGACGGAGGTCAGCCCGGCGGCCGCCGGACGGCAGTCCGGCCGGGGATGGCCGCCGACCCGCGGCCAAGAGCCTGCCGTACCTGCTGGTCACGCCGCTGGCCGTGTTCATCATCGGACTCGCGCTGGTCCCGGCCGCGTTCACCATTATCGAGTCGTTCTACCGGGCCAACCCGCTCGACCCGCCGACCCGCTTCGACGGCCTCGGCAACTTCCGCCGGCTGTTCGCCAACAACGCCGTCCTGACCAGCTTCGGCAATACGGCTGTGTACGTCGCCGTCGGCGTCGTGCTCTCGACCGTGCTCGGCATCTTCTTCGCGGTCGTGCTGCGCCAGCCGTTCCGCGGGCGCGGCCTGCTCATCGCGGTGCTGATCCTGCCCTGGGCGCTGCCCGGTGTCGTCGAGGGCATCTTGTGGACGGGCATCTACGACCCCGGCAGCGGCCTGCTGAACGGGGTGCTGTCGTCGCTGCACCTGGCCGGTCACGGCTCGGTGCTGCTCGGCGACAACCGCTGGCTGACGATCATCCTCATCGAGCTCGTGCAGGTATGGCAGATCACGCCGCTGTCGGCGCTGCTCGTGCTGGCCGCCATGCAGCTCATGCCGCAGGAACTGTTCCAGGCCGCCGCGATCGACGGCTGCGGCGCCTGGCAGTCGTTCTGGCGCATCACCCTGCCGCTGGCCCGGCCGGGAATCGCGGTGGCGGTCGTGCAGGCGCTGATCGCCACGCTCAATGTCTTCGACCAGCCCTACGTGCTCAACGGGGCCGCGACGACCGGATCGTCGGTCACCGAGCAGACGTACTTCATCAGCTTCCAGAACCTGGACTTCGGCGGCGGCTACGCGCTCTCCCTGCTGATCACCCTGATCACCATGGTCGTCTCGCTGATCGTCGTCCGTGCCGTGTACCGGAGGGTTGACTATTGAGGCGCCAAGGACGCATCGCGCGCGCGGCCGGCTTCGCCGTCGTGCTGATCTGGTCGCTCGTGCCGATCTACTGGTCCCTGAAGACGAGCCTGGAAACCGAGGCCGACGCGCGCGCCCAGAACTACGTGCCCCTCCATCCCACCCTGAGCAACTACACGGCGCTGCTGACCGGGTCCGGGGACCTGCCCGGCCAGATCCGCCGGGCGACGCTGAACATCGTCATCGAGTGCGGCTGTGCCACGATCGTCACGGTCGTGCTGGCGACCCTGGCCGCGTACGCGTTCGCCCGGATGGAATTCCGCGGCCGGCAGGTGCTCTTCTACGCGGTGCTGGCCACGATGGCGTTCCCGGCCTACACGACCCTGATCCCGCTGTACAAGATCATGAGCGACTTCCAGCTGGTGAACACCTACACCGGCATCGTGCTGGTCTACGTGTCCGGGTTCCTGCCGCTGGCGACCTGGGTGCTGCACAACTACTTCGCCAACATGCCGGTCAGCCTCGAGGAGGCCGCCCTCGTCGACGGCGCGAGCAGGCTGCAGGTGCTGCGCCGCATCGTGCTGCCGCTGGCCATGCCGGGAGTCATCTCGGTTGCCCTCATCACGTTCCTGTTCGCCTGGGCCCAGTTCCTGTTCCCGCTGGTGCTGTCGACCGACTCCTCGACGCAGCCGCTGACCGTGGTGATCGCCGCGCTGCAGGGCCGCCACGTCGTCCCCTCGACGCTGCTCAACGCGGCCGGCGTGCTCGCGATCGCCGTCCCCGCGCTGCTCGCTCTCGCGTTCAACCGCTACATCGTCAACGGGCTGCTGGCCGGCAGTAACCGGTAACCCGGACGTCCTGCACCAGGAACCGTCCTGCACTAGGAGCAATGTGCCACAGAACTCGTTCGTGCTCATCGGCGCGGGCAGCACGGTATTCACGCCCGGGCTGATGACCGACCTGGCTTCCTCGCCCGTCTTCGCCGGCTGGACCATCCACCTGGTGGACCTGTCCGCCGAGGCGGCCGAGACCATGGCCCGGCTGGGCCGCCGGATCGCGCAGGAGCGCGGCGCTGACCTGCACTTCGTCCCGCACACCGACCGCCGTGAGGCGCTGCCCGGCGCGAGCTTCGTCAGCACGACGATCGCCGTCGGCGCGGCGGCCGGCTGGCGGCACGACGTCGAAGTGCCGGCCCGGCACGGTGTCGCGCAGACCGTGGGCGACAGCGTAGGGCCGGGCGGCGTGCTGCGAGCGCTGCGGCACGTGCCCGAACTGGTCGCGATCGCGCGGGACGTGGCCGAGCTCGCACCCGAAGCCCTCCTGGTCAACTACAGCAACCCGCTGACGGCCAACGTGCGCGCCATCGCGTCGCAGACTCCGGTCCGCGTGGCCGGGCTGTGTCACGGAACCATGCACACGCTCGCCGCCCTGGCCGGCGACCTCGGCGTGCCGCGCGATGAGGTGCACGCCACCTTCGCCGGCCTCAACCACCTGTGCTGGCTCCTTGACCTGCGCCGCGGCTCGGAAGACCTCTACCCGCGGCTGCGCGCGCTGGTCGGCGAGCACGCAGCCGCAGCGGACGCCCCATCGACCCGGCACGAGGGCGTGCACCTGCCCGTATCCGCCGACCTGCTGCAGACGTTCGGCTGCTACCCGGCCCCCGGCGACCGGCACGTTTCCGAGTTCTTCAGCTGGTACCTGCGCGGCGCCGACGGCGATGCCCTGCCGTGGGGGCTGCAGGGCGGACGCGACATGACGATGGAGTACATCAGCGCGAAGCGCGATCTGTGGGACCGGCTGCACGGGCAGGCCGACGGGGTGCTGCCGCTGGACGGAACCGGGAAGCAGGAAGCCGAGCGGCTCGTCGCGATCGCCGCCGCGATCGTCACCGGGCGCGACGCGATCGAGCTCGCCGTCAACCTGCCCAACCAGGGAAAGATCCCCAACCTGCCACCGGAGGCCGTCGTCGAGATCCCGGCCGTGGCCGGCGCCGCCGGGGTCACCGGACTGGCTGTCGGCCCGCTGCCCGCGGCGATCGCCGCCCTCTTGACCTCCCGCGCGCAACAGCAGGAACTGACCGTTCGGGCCGCCCTGTCGGGCTGCCGGGCGCAGGCCGTCCAGGCGCTTGCCCTTGATCCGCTGGTACCCGATCCGCACACCGCCGCCGCGATCCTCGATGACGCCATCGCCGCCCACGGCGGTGCCATGGACCGCTTCGCGGCACCGATGCCATGAGCCGCCGACAGCGAAGGAGCGCGGCATGACCGCCGGCACCACCGATAGCAGCGAGGTCGGCGACCTGGCCACGGCGGCCGAGATCCGTCAGCAGCCGCAGCTCTGGCAGCTCGTCGCGGCCGAGGCGGAGCTGCGCCGCAGCTCGGCGGGCCGCTTCCTGCAGCCGCTGCTGAGCGATCAGCGGGCCCGGGTCGTCCTCGCGGGCGCGGGCACGTCGGCGTTCGCCGGACAGGTGCTGGCCACCCCGCTGGCCGGCCGCCTGCACCGCCGCGTGGACGCCATCGCGACCACCGACATCGTGTCCGCCCCCCGCCAGGTCCTCGGCGAGGACGTGCCGACGCTGCTCGTCTCGCTGGCCCGGTCGGGCGACAGCCCGGAAAGCACCGCGGCTACGGCCATCGCCGACGAACTGCTGTCGACCGTCCGCCACGTCGTCATTACCTGCAACCGGCACGGCCAGCTGGCGAAGGCGCACGCGGAACGAGCCGACTCGCTCGTGCTCTTCATGCCGGCCGCGGCCAACGACCGCGGCTTCGCCATGACGTCGAGCTTCACCAGCATGCTGCTGGCCGCTCAGCTGACCCTCGACCCGGACAGCTCGAGCGGCGGGTACGTGGAGCAGCTGGGCGCGGCCGCCGGCCGGCTGCTGGCCGAGCGGACCGGCCAGCTGGCCGGGCTCGCCGGACGCCGTTACCGCCGGGTGGTCTTTCTCGGCAGCGGCGCGCTCACCGGGCTGGCTCGCGAGGCAGCGCTCAAGCTCCTGGAGCTCACCGCCGGTCAGGCCGTCAGCTACTGGGATTCCCCGCTCGGCTTCCGGCACGGGCCGAAGGCGATCCTGGAGCAGGAGACACTCTGCGTCGTGTTCGTCTCCACCGACCCCTACACCCGGCGCTACGACCAGGACATCGCCGATGAGCTCCGCCGCACGCTCGGCGACGAGCACGTCGTCGAGGTCTCCCCGCATGCGAGCGACGGCCGGCCCGCGTGGCACATCGGCGACCTCGGCCACGTTCCCGACCCGCTGGTCGCCCTGCCGTACGCCGTCCTCGCCCAGCAGTTCGCCTTGCTCACCTCCCTGGAGCTCGGCCTGACCCCGGACAATCCATTCCCGTCCGGCGAGCTCAGCCGGGTCGTGCGCGGCGTGGGCATCTACCCGCTGCCCAGGCCGGCGTGACGGACTTCTTCCTCGGCTGCGACGGCGGGGGGACGAAGACGGAGCTCGCCGTCATCACCGGCGAGGGCCGCCTGGCCGGCTACCGGCAGGCCCCGAGCACCTACTACCTGTCGTCTCGCTTCCGCGGCACCGAACTCGTCCGCGATGTGCTCAGCGAGGCCGTGCCTGCCGTCTGCGCGCAGGCCGGGATCGCGCCGGGCGACGTCCGGTTCGCCTTTTTCGGCTTGCCGGGCTACGGCGAGACGCCGGCGGACGGGCCGGCCCTGGACGCCGCGGTGGCCCAGGCGCTTCAGCACCGCCGGTTCCGTTGCGACAACGACATGGTCTGCGGCTGGGCCGGATCGCTGGCCGGCGCGGACGGCATCAACGTCATCGCCGGCACGGGCTCGATGACCTACGGCCGGCGGGCCGGAGCCGACGTTCGCGTCGGCGGCTGGGGCGAGCTCTTCGGCGACGAGGGGTCCGGCTACTGGATCGGCATCCGGGCACTGCGCGCGTTCGCGAAGATGAGCGATGGCCGGGCCGAGCGCGGCCCGCTGCACGACGTGCTCCGCCGCGACCTGGCGCTGGACGCTGACACCGATCTCATCGGGCTGGTGCTGCATCAGTGGCAGGGCGCGCGGCAGCAGATCGCCGCGCTCGCGCCTGCCGTCCGCGCGGCCGCCGGCTCCGGCGACGGCTGTGCGCAGGCGATCCTGGCCGCCGCCGCCGCCGAACTCACCGGGCTCGTCGACGCTACCCGGCGCCGGCTCAGATTCACGTCCGGCGAGGTCGTCCCGGTGTCGTACTCCGGCGGAATCTTCGCCATGCCCGAAGTACTGGACAGTTTCCTGGCCGGCATCGGCGCTCTGCCGGTGAGCTACCGCGTGAGCAGGCCTCGGTACGCACCAGTGATCGGCGCCGCGCTCTACGCAGCCACGCTGGCTGGCGTGCCACTCGACGCCGCGGCGCGGCACGCTCTGCCGGCTGCGGGCGATTATCCCGGGGCGGTGACCTTATGCCGTGATCCCCGGGGGATCCGGTGCTCGCCGCGGTATTCCGCGCGGCGTTCGGCCCGTCGGCTCAGCCCCAGCGCCGTGACGAGGCCGGCCAGGGCCAGGCCGCCGATGACGAGCAAGACGATCGTGGCGGCCATCAGCAGCCCGATCCGGACGGGCCGGCCGTGGTACGGGGCCGGGCGATCGTGCGGCGGTGCCTGGTCATCGCGGCCGCTGCCGGAAACCGCTGCGGAACAGGTCCTCCACGTCAGTACGCCGGTACCGGGGCCTTCCGGCTCCGTTGCGGACTTCGGGCAGCAGCCCGCGCCGTGCCCATTTGGCCACCGCCTCCGAGGTAGCC
>JAICWX010000481.1 GCA_025934635.1 Streptosporangiaceae bacterium
CCGGGTCGGGGGTGGTGAGGGGTTCGGTGCCGTCGATGAAGGCGCGGGCCAGGTCGGACAGGCGGCGGTTGGTGGTCCGGGCGCGGTCGCGGAGCAGCGCGAAGGCCTGGTCCATGTCGACCCCGAGCCGCTCGGCGAGCTTGCCCTTGGCCTGCTCGATGATGACCCGGCTGTTCAGCGCGGCCTGCAGCTGCTCGGTCAAGATGTCGCTGTGCCGCAGGCCGCGCTCGTGCAGCAAGCTGATGGTGGCCACGTCGGCCAGCGCCTGGCCGACCCGGACCGAGGCCGGAGCGAAGCCGCCCGGCTCGGCGCGGAACAGGTTCAGCGCGCCGATGACCTGCTCGCGCAGCCGCATCGGCAGGGCCTGCACGGCGGCGAACCCGGCCCGCTGCGCGGCGGGCGCGAACCGCGGCCAGCGCGGCGCCGCGGCGGCCAGGTCGGCGGCGGCCACCGGCCGCCCGGTCCGGAAGCAGTCCAGGCACGGCCCCTGGTCGTTCTGCAGCTGGAACAGCTCCAGCAGCCGGGCCGCCTCGCTGGAGGCGGCCACCACGCGCAGCTCACCGCGCGGGTCAGCCAGCAGCAGCCCCGCCGCCGACACGTCCAGCAGCTGCACGCTGCGGTCCGTCAGCACATGCAGGAAATCGATCACGTCGAAACCCGCCACCATCGTGTCCGTCAGCTCCACGAACGTCTCAGACAGCAGCTCCGCATCCATCCCGCTCACCCTCCGCCGGAAGGGGTAACCGGATCCGCTACGGAAGCTCGTGGTGGATGCTTCATCGGTCACCCTCCTGAAAGGGGTCGGGGTCGGGCTGAAGCCGCAGGCGACGGGCAACGATGTCGCGGGCAACGTCGGTCAGCCGCAGATCATTGACGTAAGCGTAGGCGCGCAGCCGGATAAATGCCTCTGCGATTCCGACGCCGAGCTGCTCCGTCAGCATCCCGGTGGCCTGGTCGATCTCGGCCCGGTACCCGGCCAGGTCCGGAGGCTGGGCCCCCAGGTCAAACCCGGACCCGTCGGCCGTCCGGCGCCCGGACTCCAGCAGCAGCAGTGTGGCGGTATCGGCGAGGACCAGTGCATCACCTAGCTGGAAAGCGCTCAGTGGCCCGGGCTGCTCCCGGTACAGGCCCATCACCCCGGCCCGGATCGCCCCCATCTGCAACGGGAAGGCGAAGGCCGCCGCCGCCCCGGCCGCACAGGCCGCCGCGGCGAACACCGGCCAACGGCGCGCAGCCCCCTCATCGCCGAGATCCGAGGCCAGCACCGGCCCGTCAGCCGCAGCCGCGTCCCGGACCGGGCCCTCCCCGAGCGTCAGCTCGAGTTCGGCGAGAAGCTCACTGACCTCATCCGTTGCCCGCATCAGGTGACCCGTCCCGGTACCGTGCACTGCGATCAGCCACGCCCCGCTGACCTCAACCGCCGCCACGGCCGCCGCGCACGCATCCCCGGCCGTGACCCGTCCGCCGTGACGGGCCGCCTGCCCCGCGACCAGCCCCCAGACCCTGGCCGGCCGGCTACCTGTCATCCCCGCAGCCAGGGAAGGGGACCACCGTGACCGGATCGCTCTTCGCCGTGTTGCGGGCAGCCGACTGGAAAACCGGGCCGTCCTCGACGTTCATCGGCTCCGCGGTACGGCTGTGGGGGAGTGGTGACGCTCCTGCCTCTCCGGTCTGCTGCCGCAGGCTACCGGGCTCCGCTCCGGAGGATGGCGTCTCTGACGGCATGATGGTATGCGGCCTGCGCGTCCGCCGGGGCCGCCGCAGCGGTACGACCACCCGCCGGAAGCGCCTGGCGTTAGCGGCGGCCTCTTCCACACTGGCATGCACGGAGAAGTTATCGGCCAGGCGGGTAATGGCAAGAACCCGCAGCACCGGCTGCCGTGGCGCCGCTAGCAGCAGGTCACCGCCGGCGTGCCGGGCGTACGTGCGCCCGCGCACCAGCGCTGCCACGCCGCTAGAGTCGATGAATTCCAGGGCCGCCAGATCCATGATGATCTCCGGCTCGAGAGCCGTGACAGTCACGAGGGCAGCCGCGACATCCGCGGCGTCTACCAGGTCGAGCTCCCCGCCCAACGCGACGACGACATGACCGTCCCATTCACGGGTACTCAGTTCCACGCTGAACATAGAGCGCCTTCCTGCTTCAGCAGCAAGGCGGGGTCCCGACCCGGCGGCGAGTTTCACCAGCTCTCACGACGCACTCTACGCCCCGCATCCGCCCACGTCCTATTCCGGCGGTCCCTTTTAAAAGGCCAGGGCTGCGTCAGGCGGCTCAACGGTCGTTCCCGTTCTGCGCGAGCGTGGACTGCCGATACCTACCGCACCCGGGCTCAGGCCAGCGCCAAGACCGCGTCGGCGCCGGCAAGTGGCCAGCCACGCCGGGCTTGAATCAAGGTAACGGCAGGACGCGTCCTGTGAGCAGGCGCCGGGCCTATCGGCCGGCCCGCTGCTGCTCCGGTCCGCTAACGGCTCGGCCCCGCGCCGCAGGAACGGCAGGTTGACCGGGCCCGCTGCCCGGCCGGGCAGCATTGGTCGCAGGTTCATGGTCCTCTGGCGGCTGCAGTGCCACCGCCGGACCGGCGCTGGGATGCGTGCTTTCCAGGTCAAGCAGGTGCGAGCGGAGATAGCCGAGCGCGCGGGCGATCAGCCGGGAAACGTGCATCTGGGAGATGCCGAGCCGCTGACCAATCTGCACCTGCGTCATGCCGTCGCGAAAGCGCATCAGCAGGATCTCCTGCTCACGCAGGGGCAGCTCGCCCCAGTGCGCGGCGACGGCCTGCATGCTGAGCATGTGCTCCAGCCGCGGGTCCTCCGCGCCGAGGAAGTCAGCCAGGGTGCCCGTGTCCCGCTGGCCGGCCAGCGGGACGTCCAGTGAGTGCGAGCGGAAGGCCGCCTCGGCTCGCTGGGCATGCCGCAGGTCATCCCCGCTGATCTTCAGGTGCCGGGTCAGGTCGGAGTCGGCCGGCATACGGCCCAGCTCCTGGGCTAGCCGCCAGGTCGCCTCACGGACCTCCAGGACCAGTTCCTGCACCGGGCGCTTGACATGGACCTGCCAGCGCTTGTCGCGGAAATGCCGCTTGAGCTCGCCGCTGATGCACGGCCGCGCGTACGTCGCCAGGCTGCGGCAGAAGACCGGATCGTAATTGCTGATCGCCTTCAGCAGGCCGACATATCCCACCTGCATCAGGTCTTCGGTCGACTCAGGGCCGCTCATATACCGTCGCACGCAGGACCAGACCAGGCCCTGGTGACGGCTGACCAGCAACTCGCATGCCGCCACCCGCCGCCCGCTGGCTCGCGGCGACGCCCGCATGATATCCAGCAGCGCCCCGTCGTCCATCCTCGTCAGGTCCTCAGGCATCCGGGCTGACGGAGCGGAGGAGCCCGGTCCGGATTCCGCGACAGATACTGTTTCTGAAGGAATTTTTTCTGAAGAAATTGCCGCCATGTCAACCTCGGTTCGCAAAAGGCCGAATGAGAACCGCCGGGGTCCGGGGCAGTAGGTGCGTAACCGTGCGCCTGCGAGCAAGATGACGTTTTCCAAATTCGTGAACGGGCTAGGCCGCCGTCACGGTGACGGCCATGGCCGCCCGCCGCGAGATCACCTGATCAGTCGTGACAGGGCGTGATGGTCCCTCCCGGCGAGCGCCGCATAACGCAGGCATCCCGCGCAACTCGTTGAGACCGGCATATTCCGCGCCTGGGCAGCGGCCGGACCAGGCAACGACGAGCATCGTGGCATACCGGCCGCTGGTGGCCGGATCGGGTAACCACGGAGGCGTGGAGCGGCATCGGCGCGGCCGGGACCCACGCCCGGGCCTGTCTTGTGCTGCTCGCCGCCTCTTCTACGCTGGGGTACACCGAGAAGACATCGATCAGGCCCGTGGCTTCCAGAATCTGGCGCACTGGCTGCTGCGGAGCGGCCAGGAGCAGGTCACCGCCGCTTCGCCGAGTCCATTTCCTTACTCGCAGCAGCACAGACAGGCCGCTGTAGCCGATGCCGTCCAGACCCGTCAGGTCGACGATGACCGATGGCCCGCAGGCCGCCACGGCCGCGGTCAGATGGGACGCGACGTCCGGGGTGTCCGCCAGGCTAAGCTGCCCGCGCAGGGCGACGACTGCCTGACCGTCGGAGTCGCGGATGCTGAGATCCACGCTAAGCACGGGCTTGCCGGATGACCCATGGTGAACGTGCCTGCCAGCACAGTCCGGTGGCCGGCCGGTCGCGGGCGGTCCCGCCACTGGGCGAGCCAACGGCGACCGAAATACGAGGGCGGGTTATCTGGCTGAATTCCGGCATCACATGCTCCCGGCATCTCGGCGGTATCCACAGACGGCGAACACAATCAGCCACCGGGGTCCAGGGCAACATCTCGAATTTACCACGGGGAGAACCGGCGACCCCCATCGGCCGCCAGGGCAGCCGTAATGATTCCGTCGCCGCCGTCCCAGGCATTGGGCTGGGCGCCCCCAGGGGACATCACCCGGTCAGGAGAACGGCGAGGTATACGATATACTATCTGCTACCAGAGCCGGTGAACTTGCCGCTAGGCCGGGACCCCGCCTTGCTGCTGAAGCAGGAAGGCAACGCTATGTTCAGCGTGGATCTGAGTACCCATGAGGGCGACGGTCACGTTATTGGCATAGCGGCTGGCGCGCGGGCGGAAGCTGGCGCGGCGCGCCGGGGGAGACTTGCTGCTCGCCGCGCCGCAGCATCAGGTCCTCCGGGTCCTCGCTCTCACCCGCCTGATCGATGTCTTCCCCGTCTACGCCAGCGTGGACGAAGCGGCCAGGACTGCCGGGCTCCCCCGGCGAGCGTCTGCGCCAGCGGACGGGAGTCCCGCCCGCATCGCCGTGACATGATCTTGGCCGCATCCTCCGCCGACTGGCTGCTGGCCGCAACTGCGGGACAGCTCGGCGTCGGCATCTATCCGGTTGCGGGCCTGCGCGTATGCTCGTGATCGAAGCGTGCCCGGCCTGGTCCGCGACATCATCGCGCGGCGCCCGCGGTTAAGTCATGTCCTAGGCCGCGCTGGGACGGCCAGGCGTGAGGCAGCGCACGCTTACTCGCGCTGGCCGGACTTGCTGGCTGTTCCTAAGAGGGTGAGCGGGATGGATGCGGAGCTGCTGTCTGAGACGTTCGTGGAGCTGACGGACACGATGGTGGCGGGTTTCGACGTGATCGATTTCCTGCATGTGCTGACGGACCGCAGCGTGCAGCTGCTGGACGTGTCGGCGGGGGGGCTGCTGCTGGCTCACCCGCGCGTTGCGCTGCGCGTGGTGGCCGCCTCCAGCGAGGCGGCCCGGCTGCTGGAGCTGTTCCAGC
>JAICWX010000237.1 GCA_025934635.1 Streptosporangiaceae bacterium
GCCAGACCGCCCGCTGACGGTGTACCGGGGACGGGTCCGCACGGTGGCGGAGTCGGCGGACCGGGTGGCGCGGCTGGCCGGCGCGTTGCGTTCGGCGGGGGTCGGCCCCGGCGACCGGGTGGGCATGCTGTCGCTGAACTCTGACTGCTACCGCGAGTTCTTGCTGGGGGTGCCGTGGGCCGGGGCGGTGGTCAACCCGGTTAACACCCGGTGGAGCCCGGCCGAGGTCGCCTATTCGCGGACGCGGACCTGACCAGCGTCCAGCACATCATCTACGGCGCCTCGCCGATCTCGGCGGCCTTCGGACGCGTTGGCATCGGGCGCTGGTTAACGGGCAGGCCGGGAGGCGGGGGCCGCAGCGAGGTTTCGGTGAGATAGTCGGCCAGGGCGCAGACCAGTGCCGTCACGGCGTGCGGGCTGGCCGCGCCGCCAGACCGGGACGAGGCGATCAGCTCGGCGGGCTGGGGACCGCCTTGCAGAGCGACGCCGGGCGCGAACAGGACCAGGTCGGTGAACGCCGCTCCGCGGCAGGCCCAGGGCCAGTCCACCACCATCGCGCCCTGCCCGGTGAGCAGGATGTTGTCGGCGCGGATGTCCGCATGCAGCAGGGTGTCGCCGGCCGCGTGATCGGCCCAGGTGGCTTCCAGGTCCGCCAGCTGATCCAGGTGGACGCGTGACCAGGAGTCCAGGTGGTCGCGGCCGGGGGAGGCAGCCAGCGTCCGCCAGCCGGTGAACTCGGCAGCGAGCCGCTCGCCGACGGCCGGCGCGGGCACCGGCGCCGGGGTCAGGGCGTCGGCCAGCTGGTCGAGCGCAGCTACCACCTGCTGAAGTTCTGCCGGCTGCCAGGGCAGCCGCGGCCGGCGATGTCCTGCAGGACCAGGGCGATCCACGGCGGGCGGTCCACGGTTCCGTGCAGCCGGGGACCGGCAGCTGCCGGCTGGTGATCAGCGGTTCCAGCGCGGCCAGGATCCGCGCCTCTTGCCGGTGCAGCCCCGGCGTGTCCGGGTTGGCATGCGCCGATACCGCCTTCACGAAGTACCGCGCGCCGTTGGCGCAGCGCACCCGCGCGGCCAGGCCCGGGCTGAAACCGCCCGGCTGGGTCCGGGCCCGGACGACGGCGGCGCCGCACACGTCCTCAATCGCCGCCCGCACCGCAGCAGGGACCTGCGCCCACTCCAGGCGGATGCCCTGCGCAGCCGGACCGGTCATATCACCCACCATCCCGGCTCGCCCGCCTTAGCGCAACTGGCTGACAAAGGCTCCGTGCTAACCGGTGACTGCCGAAAGGTGCAGGTAGGCGAACCAGGTCCGCGGCCGGCCCGTCACGGAAAGGGCGTCCCACAAAGACAAACAGAACATACATTTACGGATGGTCAGCACGTGCAGGTTGATGAGGCGCTAACTGGTGAAATTCAAGCCTTGAGGTGACTGATCATGAGGTGAAGATGCCGAGCAGTGCGTCGTACGGGTAGCTGCCCTGCCTGACAGCCCAGCGGTGGAACAGCTGGCGTTGCTTGCCCGGGGGACGATCTGCCCTGTGGATCCGCAGGGCTCGCGGGCGGTCAGGCCCCAGGTGTGGTCGGCGAGGATGACCTTGCACTCGCGGGCGACGCGGAAGTACTGAAGCAGCACGGTCAGCCGCCGCTTGCGGCGGCGAAGCAGGATGCCGAGGAACGCCTCCGTGTCATGCACGTCGGTTAGACCAGCCCCGCCTTGGCGAAAGCTCAGCCTGATTTCACACTTGAGTCCGGATCGTAATGACCTACCGTAGTTGTGATCTCCAGGATGCTCTAGCGTTGATTTAGCCGCTAGGGGGTGGCATGTCAGTGGTGCCTACGAGATCGCCTTCAGGGGTAGGGCGATGGCTCAGTCGGCCGTGGTGGGTAGGTCTTGGAGTGATATTTGCTACCGCAGTAGCGCTGGCAACCATCTTCGTCACTTCGGGCAGTTCGCCAAGCTATACCAACCATGGTGGCAACTGTGTTGCACAGGGAAATAACAATACGGTCAACTGTCCCAGCACCGGTTCGGGAGTGAAACCGTGAGAGAGGCTTCTACGGTGGGGCTGATCCTCAGCTCGGATGGTTCATCAACCTACCCGGCTCGCAGTGATTGCGACGCACAAATTAGCGGCAACACCACCACTTGCTCTAACGTCGATACGAAGACGGGCTCATGATTGCTATGGGCAAGGCTCGATGGCGTAGCCAAGTATTCATTGCCGCGCTGCTGGTTTGCTTCACGCTTGTACCAGCTGCATGCAGCAATACTACGACTAATAACGGCAACTGTGACGCCCAAGGCGAGAGCAATGGAGTGACGTGCATCGAGCAGGCGAGCACTCCGGTTAGCTCACCCGTGACGGCTGGGCCGCCATCATCTGCACCACTAACCTCCTCGCCACCATCCGCACCGCCGTCCTCTTCCGCAGATGCGGGATATTACCTCTCGGATTTCAACACGGTCCAGACGTATGGCATAAATGTTGACTCGACTCCGCGGCAGGTCAACGGCATCACGTATGACCACCCTGTTGCCTGGGCCGCCAGTCCCGGCGCGGATGAGCCGTGGTGGGCGGAATGGGACTTGTCCCGCAACTGCACGTGGCTGACATCTCCTGGCGCAGGAATCTCGGACGAAGCGCCGTCAGGTTCGCGCTACATCTTCTATGTCCTAACGGATGGTTCGTATAAGTGGCAAAAGGCAATAAGTCTTGGCCATTCGGATGGCTTGAAGGTCTCGATTAAGGGCGCACTCCGCCTGCGGCTCTCCGCGGCGGCTCTGCAGAATGCCTATGGCGGGCCATACGCGACATGGGGCGACGCGAGAGTCTGGTGCGACTCGGAGCCGCCGAATAGAAAGGAATAGCGGTAGGCTCAGTAGTGAACGTCTCTGGTCTGAGACCTGGATGTCCTGAGGAGGACAGCTTTCCGGGCCGATGCCAATGGCCGCTGATGCATACTCGACCTGATGGCACAGCAGAATGACCCGGCCCTGTTTGCGGCGGTCGAGCGACGGTGGCACGTCAACCGGGAACCTCTCGCGGCTCGCGGAGTGGTAACGAGCTTGCTCGGGCCGCGGGATGAGCCGGGCAGCGGCCACCGGGGACAGACATCACAGCGGTACTGGCATACCTTGCTGAACGGGTATAGCAGCAAGATGGCCTCCCTGCGGAATCCAGGCAGCCAGCGGCAGAAGCCAACGGCGAGCGTTTCCGCGGAAACGTGCCGGAAGTGACCACGGGTGCCGAAGTTGTCAGGTCTGCTTTCCTGTCCGCGCCGCAGATGAGGACGCGGGAAGTGGGTCTTCCCGCCGCACGAGCCGGCATTTATCGTCGTGATATGGCCCGAATTGCCAGCGTGCTCGCCGTGGCCAGCGCTGTCCTGCTCACGGCCTGCACGGCGGGCCATACCCGCCCAGCCGCGACCGCAGCCGGAACCCCGGCGTCGGCGAACGGCCGCAGCGGGCAGGCTCACCTGCCCGCGAACCCGGCACCGGTGCGCGGCGCGGCCTATGCCAGTGGCGGCTGCGGCGCAACTCCGCTGCTCACCGGAGCCGCGCCGGGATGGGCATCACCGGCGAATCCCCCGCCCATCCGGTACGCACTCGGCAGGCAAGGGCAGGCCGCGGCTTTCGTGTTCGGCTACCCGCTCATGGCGGGGAACCCCGAGCCCTACTCCGACAAGATCCTCTGGATCGTCGCTTCCCCGCGAGACGGCATGCCGCTGCGGCTCACCGGCCACCCGCTCGGCGCCGCCGCCCCCGTCGTGTCATCAGCCTGGCCGGCCGACTCGGCGCCCGGGGAGATCTACCCCTCCGACATCACCGTCCCCTCACCGGGCTGCTGGCACTTCACGCTGACCTGGAACGGGCATTCCGATACAGTAGACCTCCGGTACGTCACCCACCGGTAGCAACAGCAGGATCAGCGCACCGGACAGCCAGCCATCAACCACGGCACACACGGCCCGGTCCCAGCCCGGCCGTCAGCCCTTTCCAGCGCCCCGTGAAACGCGGAATCGATCCCGGCCGAGAACACCACGACCTGTCCGGCACCCTGCCTGCGGTATGAGAGCGCACATCTACGCTGCTCCCTTGGCGGGAGCCGTGGATGATAGGACCGTGCGGATTACTTACGATCCCGAGGTGGATGCGGCGTAGGTCTATCTGACGGATGAGCAGCTGCCTCCTGGCCGGGATAGCATCCCGGTTGATCCTCCCGAGGGCATCCAGGCCGGCATCGTGCTCGACTGGAAGGACGGCAAGATGGCTGGTCTCGAAGTCCTGGGTGCCGCCTCGGTGCTCCACTCCGACCTGCTGGTCCGCGCCATCCGCCCGGGCCAGGCGTAGGCGGTGAGCATCATCGTGGCAGGGCGGTGAATCACTCGTCATCCAGCGCGGACGCAGCTATGGTGGCGGAGGCCAGCCGACCTGGCGTCAATGGCGGAGACCGGTCGTCCCGCAAGGGTCCAAGAAGCATCAGGAAGTAGACCTGGCCTGGCCGCCAGCCCACGGCCCGCATCGCGGGCATGAGAGTGCGCCGTCGGTGTGGTGGCACTCGGTCTTGTCTCGGTCGTCGTGATCGGCCGTGGCCGTGTTCGTGTGCAGAGCTTGCCGGCCAGGGATGGACGTCAGGTAGTCAGGCCGGTGTGCGGTGCGGGGCGCACCCGGGTGACCTCCCGGTACAGTTCAATCCAGGCCACGGCCATGAGGATGCCGGCCAGGGCTGCGACCGCGGGGATGAGGACGCGATCGGTGTGCGGGTGCTGGAAGATGGTTCCGTAGCGGGCGTGCCAGCCGAGCTGGATGGCGGCCGACATGTGCAGGAAGATCCGCGCCCACCGGGTCGCGTCGCGCCACCGGCCCTGGACTGCGACCAGGATGTGCAGCACGATGATCGCGAGGATCAGCGCCGCCAGCCACGGCATGCGCAGCCCGCCGCGGAAGGAGCCTGAGTAGGTGAGGGTCCTCGCGTCGACCCGGCCAAGAGTCAGCGCCTCGACGATCGGGCCAGGTGCGAGGTACAGCGCCAGGAACGCTGCCCACAGCAGCGCGGACCCGGCGCTGGTCAGCCGGTCCGCCTGGCCGGGGACCCGGCGGCCCCGTCTCGGTTTCCAGGCAAACGCCTGCGGCCGGCGGCTGAGGATCAGGCTCTTGCCGGCGAACAGCAGCACGAGCAGGCCCAGCCAGGCCAGGACCGCGACATTGGTGCGCTGCGCCGCAGCGGCAAAGCTCTCCCCGTGCCGGGGCGCGGTCAAGATCGACAGCGCTGCCGCGCCGCCGACCGCGCCGGCCACGAAGCTCCATGTATCGTTCGGGTGAACGAGGGTGAACGGCGGGTGATAGCGGGCCGCGGTCTCCGATGGCCTGCCGAGCGAGCGGACCAGCCGGAGCGCCAGGTCGGCGTCGGGCTCGCGTCCCTCGGCGGAAGCGCGGGTACGGAGGTCCTCGCCCAGCAGCACGCGCAGTTCGAAGGCCACGTCGTCGCGGTGGCGGGACGGCAGCCGGCGGGCCACATCGTGCACATAGCTGTCGATCACGTCGTTGGCATCCATGCGGTCTCCCCACGTCCGAGCGGCACGTCATCCAGCAGTGCGTCCATGACAGCGACCTGGCGGCGCCAGCTGTCAGTCATCGCCGTCAGCAGGCTCAGCCCGTCCGCGCTCAGCCAGTAGTAGCGGCGCGGCGCGGCGCCGTCGATGTTCCACGCGCTTTCCAGGACGCCTTGCGCTTCCAGACGCCGCAGCAGCGGGTAGAGCGTGCCCTCTTCGACCGGCATGCCGCCAGCGTCGAGCGCCTGCCGTAGCGAGTAGCCGTACTGCCGGGCGCGCAACTGCGAAAGCACGGCGAGGACAAGCACGCCGCGGCGCAGGTCTGCGACAAGCTTGCCGTTGTCCACTATGCCTCGCCTCATACTGTTTACTACACAGTACCTGGCGGCGTACAGCTTGCCAAGGCTCAGCCATGACCACAGTCCCGGGTACCGGTCTCGCCCGCAGCCGGCCTGACGCCGACTGCCGCGCCGGCACTAGCTGACTGACGCCATGCCTGTCAGGGCCGCTGGCAACATGACCACGCCAGTCCCGCCCGAGCGCCGATGGCGGCCACCTTTCGATGACGCACCTACATATCAACCATGAGCGCGTGTCGTAGCCGCTGACCGGCTGGTCCCTTGACGCCGCTGGCATCGATCGCACCTGTGATGTGGCGGCCTGAGGCGCTGGCCGGGCAGTGATTTTCAGGTCCGGGCGGCGCCTGGCTGCCCGGCTGCCGGGCGGCTGCGGCAGTGCCCTGACCGGGGCATCAGCTCATTGGCTCTTACCTCGCGGCCGGGTGGTGGCCTTGAGCGGGTTGGTGGCCTCCAGCTTGGGGATCTTCGAGTTCTCAACCCGGTTCGTCTGGGTGTTGCCCTTCAGATCGTTGATCATCGACCGGACGTACCCGAATACAGTCTGGCCGTCGGCCGATCCGTACGCCTTTTCCTCCAGGAATCCCGGCGCGGGTACCCTCCGCTTGCCTGGGGCCGCGAATTCCTTCACGCTGCCGGGCACCGACCGGCGCCCGGCGGGATTGCTGTCCATCGAGATCACCTCGAACTCAACGCCGTCTGGCCTCCATTTCCGGTGCACGGCGAAGCAGCCGAGAACATCCATGGGATCTATTCCGGTCGAGGCGACCTCACGGGCATAAGCCAGCCTTGGCGCGAGGGCTTCCTGCATCGTGCACACTTCCAGCCAGCTTTTCGCCTGGCATATGTAGACTTTGACGTCCTCCTCGCCGAAATTCGTCTTCGCGTCGAACGGGAACAACACGGTCATCTCCGGCAGGAGGGACACGCAGACGGCGGTTTCCTTGTCCACATCCATGTTGCCGAGCTGGAGCGCGACCGCGGCTGGCGCGGTCAGCTTGCTGGTGCCAAGGTGTTTCGCAGAGGCGTCAGCTCTCGGCTGGAATCCCATTCCGAATATTTCGCTGTAGGGGCGGGTATCGCTCCTGAAGACGATGGGCCAGGACCCATCGGCGGAGCTGAAGCCGCGGAACTCGGCCTGGTCCACGACGGCGACGCCCATGATGTCGAACGTGCTGAGCTTCTGCCCCGTGGCCGACGCCGCGGATTTTCCGGGAACGTGAGTGATCGTCATGACCCGACCATCGCCCACCGCCGAATCGTCGTCAACATGGCGTGACGGCAATAAGACCGTTACGCCGCGACCGGCATGGCTGCCATCGGTAACCGGTGCCAGGCGGGACTACCCAGCAGGCGCAGACCCAGCCTCCGCTGACTGGAGGAACTTGAGCATGGAACCCATGGGCACCGATCTCCCGGGCTCGCTCGAGCCGCCATGGCGGGCTCGTATACGCCGGCTAGGGAACCATCGCGCTGTGACTCCGAGCGCACGCGGCGAAAGCCCTCAGGGCGGCCACCGCGCTCATCGGGTCAGATGAGGACGCTCGCTCCAGGCATGCCGATGCATAAATATGCGGCCGACGAGACCGGAGCAGGAGGTGCCGCGAGGTCAGGGTTTCACGGAAGCTCTAATAACCGCGCGCCTACCGGCCGTTCTGCTCGCCAAGAAAGCGTGCTGACCATTGGTCAGCTGCCGCGCGTATCGGGTGGTTCTGTATCCGCCTTGCTACTGGTTGGCGCAGATGGGTATGCCTTGATGCGCCGCCAGCCGCCGGCGCGGTTGTTCGCGATAACGGCTCGGAGCATCGCTAGCAGGGCGGGACGGTTGATCACGTCGCCGTGGTAGATCTGGACGGCCCGGGCGGTCGCGTTGCCGTGACCTTGGTTGATGATGCCGTGCGGGTCGGCGACGGTAGGGTCGTAGATGAAGACGTTGATGTGGTCTTTCGTCGCGAGCAGGGCGCAGATGTTGCCCTGCAGCACGAAGTACGGCCGTACGGATCGCTTGATGGTTTCCTCGACCTCGGGGTCTGCGGCGTGTACCAGCTCGCGTACCTGCTGGCAGAGCGGTTGCTGCCAGTCAGGCAGCTGGCTGATGTACTGGTCCACTCGCGGATCGGCGCGCACGCTCATCCCCCCGCGGTTGCGGCACGGGCGCTGGGCACCGTGACCTGAACGGCGAGCACCTGGCCGGTGGGCGTGCGGAAGTCGTTGGGCCATTGCGCGGTGACAACGTAGAGGGTCCGTCCGCTGGTTCCGCCGAGGGTGCACGCGAAACACCCGCGGTCGGCGTCGACCGTTTGCAGGACCTGGCCGCCCTCTCGCACGCGCACGCAGTGTTTGCTGCCGACGTCGGCCGCCCACACCGCGCCCTCGGCGTCTAGGCAGATCCCGTCGGGATGATCGTCGCCCAGGCTGGCCCACACCCTGCGGTTCGACAGGGAACCGCCCGCGCCGATGTCGAAGGCGGTCAGCCGGTTCCCGTACGACTCGGCGACGATCAGTGTCGCGTCATCGGGCGTCACTACCATGCCATTGGGGAAGGCGAGGTCCTCGGCGGCGGTCCGCGCGACGCCGTCTGGGGTGACCACGGCGATGATTCCCGGGGCGTACTCGCCGGCGGGGAAGTCGAAGCCGATGCAGCCGACGAACGCGTTGCCTTGAGTGTCGACGGCGATGTCGTTCCACGGATGCGGGTCCAGCTGCGCCAGCTCGGTATGGGTGACCATGGTCCCGTCCGGCTCGCGGCGCAGCAGCCGGTCGCCGGAGACGAGCAGCAGCCGCCCGTCCGGCAGCCAGTCGATGCAGCAGGGGATGGAGGCCGGGCGTTCGGCAACCTGGCGGGTGCCGTCGGCGTCGAGCGTGATCAGCTTGTGCGCTGCCCAGTCGGCAACCCAGAGCTTGCCGTCGTGCCACCGCGGCGATTCCCCGAGAACCAGCCCGTCCAAGACCACTCGCGCGTTCACGTGACCTCCCAGCGAAAAGCCGTCACCGGGTAGACGCGCCAGGAACAACGAATTCATCGGCCCGCAGCCCAGCCGGGGAACAGACCCGGGCGCAATGCGCGGGGAAACCTCTGCACGCAAAGACCACCTGCCGATAAGCGACAGGCGCGGGAGCACAGACGGCTGTCCCGGCGAGGGCCTGGCCGCCGCCCGGCCGGGAGTGACCCGCCCGGGCGCCGGCCAGCTGAAATGCCCGGCCGCCGGCCCGGTCAGCCGCCCAGTCGCATATGGATGTGCCCGCCGGTGAACCAGTGCGGCGGATTCGCCGGGCTGAGCTCCCGGAACGGGTACCCGGCCTTCTCCGCTACACGGTAGGACGCCGGGTTGCGGCATCATGCACGAGCATGATCTGCCGCAGGCTTGCCCCGGAGAAGGCACCGAAGACCCAGCCGGTCACCGCCCTGACCGCCGCCGGAGCTATGCCGCGGCCGCGCGCCGCCACCGCGGTCCAGCAGCCGATCTCGGCGGTTAAATCGGCGTTCGGCGTGCCTCCGACATGAGTGGCAAAGTGGATCCGGCGATCTTCGCTACCGTCAGCAACTTGCAGTTCAGTGCATAAATCTACGACGGCGGGATTTCCTCATTTCGGCTACTTGAGCGGGCGTCCGCCCTTCGGGAGGCTTAGTCAGCAGCCTTACGCAGATCATCTGGTTCGGCACGATCCCGGACGGCTATCTTGGCGCCTTGGTAGCCGCACATATCGGGGGTCTGTGCGCATTCTCCTTAACCTTCCTCCAGTTAGCGTGTTTCTGGCGATCGGAGAACCTCACGACCGGGCCATCACTCCGGCTCCGGCAGGACCGGTCAGCTGGAGATACCGAGAGCAGGTGACTGGGTCCTGCCAGCGCAGCACCTACGGCACGGCACAGCGGCATCATGACCGGGCCGGGACGCTTAGTGCCGCGGGCACGGATCTCCGCTCAGCGCGGCCGCCCAGCCTCCACAGCCCGCCAGGAACCTGGTTCAGCGGGCCGGGCGCCCGAGCAGCTTCTGGATACTGCGGCGATCGCGCTTGGTCGGACGGCCCGCGCCGCGGTCCCGGGCAGCCACCGGGACAGCCTCCTCGCGGGGCGGAGGAGGAGGGCTGTTGTCGATGTAGCACGCCGCGGCGATTGTCGCGCTGACACGCTTGGTAATGACCTGCTGGACGATCACGACGCGTTCACGTTCCTCGCCGCGCAGCCGCACCTCATCACCGGGCCGCACGGCATGCGCGGGCTTGACCCGGACCCCGTTGACCCTGACATGCCCGGCCCGGCAGGCACCCGCCGCGGCCGAGCGGGTCGCGGCCAGCCGCACCGACCAGATCCAGCTGTCGACGCGCCCAGCCTGATCACCTGCCACCCGCCACACTGTAACGCGACAAGCGCTCACCATCACCTGCGCCCGGCCTGACAGGATGTCGTGATGCGTCTGGCGGGTGAGTTCCGGGCCTGAAACGCGCGGAGGCGTAATACTGACCCTATGGTTGACGACACTGCACGGGATCGGGCCATCTACCACGCGTTGAAGGCAGCCGACGAAGTCGCCGCGGCCCTGCAGACCCACCTCATCGAGGAACACGGGGCCGATCCGGAGCGGGCCGCCCCGCAGAGTCCTTCGACCAACTCCTTCAAGCTGCTGCGGCAGGCGCGCGAGCGCCTGGGCGCAGGACTCCGGGCCGTCCAGGCCGACCACATCGCTGAGTCCGACGAGATCTCCCTGCGCAACCAGCATCCCCGGCAGCGCACAAGCTAACGTCGGGCACGCGGGAATACCAGGTTGCCCTGATCATCGGCAGCTGGTTGCCTTAGGGCGTGATCCGTGACGGCAGTGAGAGCGTCGAGCGCGTCTGCGCCGCATTCGGGCTGACGGCAGGACCCGGAGCCTCGCTCATCCCGGTGTCGCGGGGTGCGGTGGGACGAATCTGGCGCCTGGATCTGGGTGCGGATCGCTACGCCGTCAAGGAACTGTTCTGGGAAGCTGACGAGGAGTCGGTAGGCCCGGAAGTATCCTTCACCGCGCACCTGGAGTCTGCCGGTATCCGGCTGCCTGGCAGCCGGCCCGGCCGGGACGGGCGATTCCTCCAGGAGCTGGACCCCGATCATGGCGGTGGCTGGCTGCGGCTGTACCAGTGGATTGATGGCGTGCCCGTGGACCTGGCCGATCCCGGGCTGGCCGCCCGGATCGGCGACCTGGCCGGACGGCTGCACGCTCTTGCCCCGCCGGCCCGGGATGCGGTCGACCCCTGGTATGACAGAGTTCCGGGGCCTGCGACCTGGGACCAGCTCGCGGAAGCTGGGCGCGGGCAGGGAGCCGACTGGGGGGAGGCGATGGCCGGGCACGCCGGCCTGCTGCGCGACCTGGCAGATCTGGTGACCCCCATGGCCGGGGACCGGCTGGTCACCTGCCACCGGGACCTGCACCCCGACAACGTCCTGATCGAGGCCTCGGGCGAGCTGGCCGTGCTCGACTGGGACGACGCAGGGCCGGCTTGCCCCGACCGCGAGCTGGCCGGGTTCCTGATGTTCTGGCACGGCCGTGACGACGGGACAGTCGATAACGCCGCAGCGCAGCGAACCCTCGCCGCCTACCATGCTGCCGGAGGCACCGGCCGGCTACGCGACGAGCAGTCGTTCGGCATGTACATCGCCTGCAGGCTCAACTTCCTGGAGGCCCAGGCCAGCGTGGCACTCGACCCGGGCGCGGCCCCTGAACACCGGGCATACGCATCCATCGAGATCTCTGACACCCTCGCCCGGCTGCCGGTGCCCAGCCTGATCAGCCATCTGACCAGCCTCGCCGCCGCAATCCTGGGCTAAGCCAGCCGGGTGCTCAGGCCATTCCGGAGGCGCTGAGCGGGTTGTATCCGGGGGTGCGGAACAGATCCTGGAGCTGGCGGCGGCGGATGCCGGTATTGCTGCCCTCGATGACCGGGTAGGCCAGGGCCTCGGACAGGTAAGCCATCAGCGGGAAGTTGCTGTCGTAGGCCTGGACGCCGACGACGTTCATGAGCCGGGTGATGACCTCGACTCCCGTCTCCGAGCCGAAGATCTTGGCATGCAGGGCCAGTTCGGGGCCTGCGGGATCCTGTGCGATCACGGCATCGAGCGCACGCCAGGCAAGGAGCCTGACCGCCTCGATCCGACCCTTCGCGTCCGCGAGGACATCGGCCACGGACTGGTGCTCGATGATCGGCACCGCGCCGCCTCGCTTCTCGGTCAGCGCATAGTGATAGGCCACGTCGAACGCTTGCCGCATCGCCGCGACCGCGAAAATGGCGATCGACGCACCGCTGGCCCAGAACGCGTTGTAGGTGAGCTGGGCGCCTTGCCCTTCGGCGCCCAGCATGTTCGACCGCGGAACGCGCACATCGTGCAGGCGGATCCGCGACGTCAGGCAGCCGCGAAGGCCGGGGAGGTCATAATGCTCTTCCACCTCGATGTGGCCGGCCAGATGCTCCCGTTCGGCGACGACCAGGGACACCCCGCCCGGGGCACGGCAGACAATCGTCATCACGTCGGGGCCGTCGCCGTCCCATCCGGCCAGATGAGAGGCCCACGCCTTGCGGCCGTTGACGACCCACCAGTCGCCGTCGGGCACTGCGGTGGTGCGCAGGCCTTCCGCCGGCGGCGGCGCGGCGAAGTTGGCGGTGCCCTCCGGTTCGCTGAACGCCATGGCGGCAACCGGAGAGCCATGGCCGGCCAGGAACGGGGCGACGAAGCGCTGGATTTGCTCCGGCGTGCCGGCCTCGTAGACAGGGGCGAGCGCAATGAGCGGTCCTGCTAGCGAGATCACGAAGTCGGGGCTATGGCAGGCCCACTCCTCGATCAGGATGCAGGCATCGACTCCGCCGCCGCCCGCTCCGCCGAACGGCGCCGGGATGAGCCCTTTGAGGAATCCCGCAGTGACCGCCTTCTCGAACACCGGGCGCGCCAGCAGGGCCCGCCTGAGCGGGTCATGCTCCCTGCGGACCTCGGCGGCCAGCGGACGCAGGTGCTCGCCGGCGAACTGGCGGGCACCGAGCTTCAGCTGCTCCTGCTCCGGGCTGAGGTGAAACGAGACGGTCATGGAGGCTCCCATCGTTCGTGCGGCCGCGTGGTTTCCCGCAACGATGAAATGCCCCGCATCAGCGACCGGCGAACTGGTCCCTTGCCGCCGCGATCACAAAGCGCCCTGCCGCCAGCCTGCAGGCCGGTGCCCGGCGGGCCGGGCACCGGTTGGGGCCCGGGAGGGCAAACGGGGAACGGCTCTGTCGCCAGCGCGACCGGTCCGCACCCCAGACGCCGGCTCTTCGGACAAGCCACCCCCCGGGCCCGGACACCACCCTACGACCGCCGTCGGCACCCAGCACCCGGTCACTCGAGCAGCGCGAGAAAGACCGCAGGAACCGCTTGAAACAAAGAGGCTTTCGTTGTGGTCGGCGACTAAGTTACCGAGAAGTCCAACCGGTCGGATGCCTAACCGGTTGATCTGTAAGCCACGCACACTACCCTGTGCCGGAAAGGCCCGCTTCTGGTTGATATGTAGGTGATCGTGAGGCACCAGGATCGAGGTGCGCAGCGCC
>JAICWX010000311.1 GCA_025934635.1 Streptosporangiaceae bacterium
CCAGCTCGGGCCGGCACGGCCGGTCGTCCTTGGGCCCGATGCCGTCGGCCCAGTGGTAGTTGCTGACGAAGTTCCCCCCCGGCCAGCGCAGCACGCCCATCCGCAGCTCGCGGAGCAGGCCGAGCACGTCCTTGCGGAAGCCGCGGTCGTCGGACAGCGGCGAGCCCTCCTCGTACAGGCCGCCGTAGATGCAGCGGCCCAGGTGCTCGACGAACCCGCCGAACACCTTGCGGTCCAGCCGCCCGGTGGTCCGTCCGGGGTCGATGGCGATCCGGGTCAATGGCGCTCCTTCTTGTCGCTGGGACTCTTCCGCCCGCCGCAGGAATCGCGGACGATCAGCTCGACCGGTAGCAACGGGGTCCGCTCCGGCACCGGCTCGCCCGCGATGCTGCGCAGCAGCAGCTCCACCGCCTGCCGGCCGGTCTCGGCCAGCGGTATCCGCACGGTGGTCAGCGGCGGCGTCAGGAACTCCGCGAACGGGATGTCGTCGCAGCTCACCACGGCCACGTCGTCCGGCACCCGGCGCCCGGCCTGCCACAGCGCGCTCAGCACGCCGATCGCCATCACGTCGCTGTGCACGAAGATCGCGGTGAGGCCCGGCGCCCGCTCGAGCAGCAGCCGGGTCGCCAGCGCGCCGCCCTGCGGGGTCCAGTCGCCCTCGGCCACCAGGTCCTCGCTCGGCTCCAGGCCCGCGACGCGCAGCGCGTCCTCGTAGCCGTGCAGCCGGCTGCGGGTCACCCGCCGCCGGAACGTGCCGGTCACCGTGCCGATGCTGGCGTGCCCCAGGCCGAGCAGGTGGGTGGCGGCCAGCCGGCCGGTATCGCGGTGGTTGGACCCCACCAGCGGGACGCCGCCGCCGGGTACCGCCTGCAGGCTGACCGCCGGCACGTACCGCCGGAGCAGGTCGGCGACCTCGGTATCCTCCTCGACCTCGGGCGCGGCGGCGATGATGCCGTCGACCCGGCGCTCGATCAGCGTCCGCACGATGTCGGCCCCGTCCGCGCCGCCGGCCGCCAGGTGCCCGACCAGCACCGAATGCCCGTTCTTGCGCGCCGCCTGCTCGGCCGCGACCGAGGCCTGGGCGATGGCCACGTCGGTGGCGTCGCTGGCGACCAGCCCGATGGTGGCGGTGGCCCGCTGGACCAGGCTGCGGGCGATGGTGTTGGGCCGGTACCCGAGCTCGGTCGCCGCGGCCAGGATCCGTTCCTCGGTGTCGGCCGAGACGCGGACATCGCCGCCGTTCAGGACCTTGCTGGCCGTCTGGAAGCTGACCCCGGCGCGCGCCGCGACTTCCTTGATCGACACGTACCGCCGTCGGGCCATCGCGTCCTTTCCGCCGGGGGTTCACCCGATTGGGCGAACGTTCGCTCTAGCACGCTAAATCTTCCCGGCATATCCGGTCAAGTGGGTGTATCGAAGATGTTTCGCCCCTGTTATCCGGCGGCGATCGCCCCGCGCGGGCCGTAGATTGGCTACCGGGAGGCAAGGAGGTCGCGAATTGCCGAACAGGCCGGGCCTGGCCGCCATGTTCCTGCTCATCACCGCCCTCGCGGGCTGCGCCGTGCTCGCGGGCTGCACCCACCCGTCGCCCGCCCCTCCAGCACCGGGCGCCACCGTTGCGTCCCCGTCGCCCTCGACGCGCACCTCCGGCCACGCCAGCCCCCTCCCGGCCACCTTCCCGGGATCGGATGGTGTCGAGGCCCGCTGGGTCATCCAGGAGAACGAGCGTTCGGGCACCACCGCCTGGAAGATCCGCGGCCACGCGGCCGGCGTCGCCGGCTTCGCCGGCCAGGTCTACGCCACCGCGGGCCAGCAGGTCACCCTCTACGTCAGCACCGCCGCCCCCTGGTTCCGCGCCCGGGCCTTCCGGATGGGCTGGTACCACGGCCGGGGCGCCCGCCTGGTCTGGACCTCAGCCCAGGTCAAGAGCAAGAACCAGCCTGCCTGCCGGGTCCGGGCCGGCGTCAGCATGGTGGCCTGCGACACCTGGTCCCCGTCGCTGACCTTCCGCATCACCCCGGCGTTCGTCCAGGGCGACTACCTGATCAAGCTGACCGCCCCCGGGAACCGGCAGAGCTACGTCCCGCTGACCATCTGGGACCCCGCCAGCACCGCCACCTACGTGGTCAAGAACGACGTGTTCACCTGGCAGGCCTGGAACTTCTACGGCGGCTACGACTACTACCAGGGCCGGGGTGACTGCCCGCCGGGCGTGTACCCCATCTGCAACCGGGCCCGGGTGGTCTCCTACGACCGGCCCTACGCCGCCGAGCAGGGCTCGGGCAACTTCCTCGGCCTGGAGTACCCGCTGGTCAGATGGGCCGAGCAGCACGGCCTGGACGTCACCTACGCGACCGACCTGACCCTGCCGGAGCACCTCCTAGCCCGCCGCTCGCAGCCCTTCCGCCGTCCCGCCGGCTCAACGACTAACTCGCAATTTCTGGCCTCAGTTGCCGCATCCGTCCCACAGCTCACGCCCGTCCCAGACCCGGCCCGTACCCTCTCCCGGCCAACGACATCGATGCTCCATCAATGTCGTGGGAGCAGCATTGATGCTCCATCGATGTCGCTAGCACGTCCCACCGAGCGACTCCGGGACACGGCGGGCTGACGCCAGGCGCACCACGAGCATCACCCGCCCCGCGGGCCCGGCGCTCACCGCCGACGAGCCATCGCTGGCCTAACCGCGGCGGAGCGGGCGGGTTAGCCTGATTCACATGCGGCCTGCGATCGCGTTCTACGACGGCCATTCCGAGTGGTACGACAAGTACTTCTCCCCGTTCCACCACGAGGAAGAGGAGTTCTGGCTGCGGGAATGCCTCGGCCCGGGCCGCGGGGCGGTATGCCTCGATGTGGCCTGCGGCACCGGGCGCTCCGGCCGCCTGCTGCGTGAGGCAGGCTACCGCGCCGTCGGCTTCGACATCTCCGCCGGCCAGCTGCGCTTCGCCCGGCCAAGGCTGGCCGCCGCGGTACGGGCCGATGCCCGTCGCCTCCCGGTGCCGGACGCGTCGGCCGACGCGGCGACCGGAATGTATTTCCACACCGACACGGACGACTTCGCCGCCGTCGTGCGCGAGGTGGCCCGCTGCCTGCGCCCCGGCGGCCGTTTTGCCTACCTCGGCGTTCATCCGTGTTACGTGGGGCCGTTCGTGTACCGCCTGGACGAGCAGCGGGACCAGGCGCTGACGTTCACGTCCGGCTACGGCACCGCCGGATGGGCCAGCCGCGGCTCGGGCGACGGGTCGAAGATCGGCGGCCGGGTCGGCTTCCACCACAAGACCCTGGCCAGCTTCCTGCAGGCTTTCATGGACGCGGGCCTGACCCTGCGCGCCATCCGCGAGTTCACGACCAGCGGCGGCGTCATCCTGCCCTGGGACCTGGCCCTGCTCGCCGAAAAGCCGCGCTAGCCCGGCCCGGGTCCACGTCAGATTCCGCGGGCCAGCCGGTAATAGGCGGCGTTGGCGCGGATCTGGTTCTCGAACCCCCGCTCCGTGGTGCTCTCGTCGATGACCAGCAGTTCCGTGCCCGCCATCCGCGCGTAGTCCGCGAACGCCTCGATGCCCACCGCCGTGGACATGCAGGTGTGATGCGCGGCGCCGGCCTGAAGCCAGGAAGTCACGGACGTCTGGAAGTCCGGCTCCGGGCGCCACACCGCCCGCCCGACCGGAAGCCGGGGGAGCGGCTCGGCGGGCGGGATCACCTCGACCACGTTGGCGACGAGCCGGAACCGGTCGCGCATGTCGGACAGCGCGACGACGACGCCCGGCCCGGCGTCCGCGCTGAAGACCAGGCGCACCGGGTCCTCGCGGCCGCCGATGGACAGCGGATGGATCTCCAGCCGCGGCCTGGCCGACGTGAGCGACGGGCATACCTCGAGCATGTGCGCGCCGAGGATGGCTTCGCGGCCCGGCGTCAGGTCATAGGTGTAGTCCTCCATCAGCGACGCGCCGCCGGGCAGGCCGGCCCCCATCACCTTGGCCGCCCGGACCAGCACGGCCGTCTTCCAGTCCCCCTCGGCGCCGAACCCGTAGCCGTCCGCCATCAGCCGCTGCACCGCCAGGCCGGGCAGCTGCTTCAGCCCGCCCAGGTCCTCGAAGTTGGTCGTGAAGGCCCCGAACCCGCCGGTGTCGAGGAAGGACCGGAGCCCGAGCTCGATCGCGGCCCCGTCGCGCAGCGACTGGTGTCGTTCCTTCCCGCGCCGGAGCTCGGCGGCGACGTCGTAGGTGTCCTCGTACTCCGCCACCAGCGCGTCGACGTCGGCCGGGGCGGCGGCGTCCACCGCGGCCACCAGGTCGTTGACGCCCCAGGTGTTGACCTGGACGCCGAAGACGGCTTCGGCCTCGGTCTTGTCGCCTTCGGTGACGGCCACGTACCGCATGTTGTCGCCGAACCGCGCCAGCCGCAGCGACCGCGTCGCCGCCCACCCGGCCGCCGCCCGGGTCCAGGTCGCCACCTGCTCGACGACCCGCGGGTCGGAGACGTGCCCGGCGACGGTCTTGCGCGGCACGGACAGCCTGGTCAGCATGTAGCCGAACTCCCGGTCGCCGTGCGCGGCCTGGTTCAGGTTCATGAAGTCGAAATCGATCGTCGCCCACGGCAGCGCGACGTTGGCCTGCGTGTGCAGGTGCAGCAGCGGCTTGTCCAGGGCGCTGAGCCCGGCGATCCACATCTTCGCCGGGCTGAACGTATGCATCCACGCGACCAGCCCGACCACCCGGTCGTCGGCGTTCGCCTCCAGCATGGTCCGGCGGATCGCGTCGTGATCGGTGAGCACCGGCTTCCAGACGAGCCTGACCCGGATGGCCGGGGCCTCAGCGAGGACGGCGGCGATACCGCGCGACTGCTCCGCCACCTGGCGGAGCGTCTCCTCTCCGTACAGGTGCTGGCTTCCCGTCAGGAACCAGACCTCGAAGTCGTCCTGGGCGGTCGGTAGGGTCATCGGCGCTGTGCTCCCTGCTGGCTGGCCTGGGGGTTTCCGTAGTAGGCGTCGGGTCCGTGCTTGCGCCGGAAGTGACGCTCGAGCAGATACGGCGGGGCATCGGCGTGCGGGTTCAGCGCCAGCGTCTGGATGGCCATCTGCGCGACCGCCTCGCAGGTGATCGCGTTCTTCAGCGACGCTCCGGCATCCTCGCCCCACACGAACGGGCCGTGGTTGGCCACCAGCGCACCGGGGACCTCCAGCGGATCGTCGCCGGTGTGCGCGAACAAGTCGACGATGACCTGGCCGGTGTTGTACTCGTAGTCCGTGGCGCACTGCGCCGCGGTGAGATCGGGGGTACAGCGGATAGGCCCGTTGAAAGCGTCGGCGTGGGTGGTGCCGAGCACCGGGATGTCGCGCTTGGCCTGCGCGAACGAGACCGCGGCGGAGGAGTGGGTGTGGGTGACGCCGCCGACCGCGGGAAAAGCCAGGTAGAGGCAGCGGTGGGTCTCGCTGTCGACCGACGGCCGCAGGTCCCCGTCCACGACCCGCCCGTTCTCGAGATCGACCACGACGAGCTGCCCGGCGGTCAGGTCGTCGTAGGACACGCCCGAGGGCTTGATGACATAGACGCCGGCGTCGCGGTCCACGCCGCTGACGTTGCCCCACGTCAAGGTGGCGAGCCCCGCTCGCGGGATCCCCTGGTTGGCGCGGAGCACCTCGTCGCGCAGCCCGGCTGCGACCGGCCTGCTCATGCTGTCCTCCCGGACTCTGCCCGCCCGGAGAGGGCGCGGTCCCTGATCGCCCGCAGCCGGTACATGGCCTTGTTCTCGCCCCGGCCGAAGTAGTCGTGCAGCCGCACGTACTCCGCGTAGAGCTCGTCGTACACATCGGCGCGGGCCGCATCGGGCTGGTAGACGTCGGAATGGATCCGGCCCATGGCGCCGGCCGCGGCCGCCACGTCCGGGTAGGCGCCCGCGGCCACCGCCGCGTGGATGGCCGAGCCGAGCGCCGGCCCCTGGTCGGACCCGATGACGCTGAGCGGGCGCCGGGTGACATCCGCGTAGATCTGCATCAGCGGCTTGCTCTTGATCAGGCCGCCCGCCACCACGAGTTCGGTCACCGGCACGCCGGAGGCGCTGAACGTGTCCATGATCATCCGGGTGCCGAACGCGGTCGACTCGAGCAGCGCCCGGTAGATCTCCGGCGCGGTGGTGGCGAGGGTCAGGCCCACGATGACCCCGGACAGCCGCCCGTCGACCAGGACCGAGCGGTTGCCGCCCTCCCAGTCCAGCGCGATGAGCCCGTGCGCCCCCACCGGCTCGGCCGCCGCCTTCTCGTCGAGCAGCTGCTGGACGGAGACGCCGCGCTGGCGGGCCTCGTCGGCGAACTCGCCGGGGACGCCGTTGCGCGCGAACCAGGCGAAGATGTCGCCGACCCCGCTCTGGCCCGCCTCGTAGCCCCACAGCCCGGCGACGATGCCGCCGTCCACCGCGCCGCACATGCCGGGCACCTCGGCCAGCTCGGCGCCGTTCATCACGTGGCAGGTCGAGGTGCCCATGATGGCCACCATCTTGCCCGCCGCCACCGGCCCGGCCGCGGGCACGGTGACGTGCGCGTCCACGTTGCCGATGGCCACCGCGATCCCCTCGGGCAGCCCGGTCAGCGCGGCGGCGGCCGCGGTCAGGCCGCCCGCCCGCGCGCCGAGCGGTGAGACGGGATGGGCCAGTTTGTCCTCCGCGAACGAAGCGAAGCGCGGGTCGAGCGCGGCCAGGTACTCGCGCGAGGGGTAGTGCCCGTCCTGGTAGATGCCCTTGTAACCGGCGGTGCACGCGTTCCTGGTCTCGGCCCCGCACAGCTGCCAGATGATCCAGTCGGCGGCCTCGATCCACCGGTCGGCGCGCTGGTAGAGCTCGGGGTCCTCGTCGAGTAGCTGCAGCGCCTTGGCGAACTGCCACTCCGAGGAGATCTTGCCGCCGTAGCGGTTGATCCACTTCTCGCCCCGCTCGTGCGCGAGGGCGTTGATCCGGTCCGCGTGCGGCTGGGCGGCGTGATGCTTCCACAGCTTGGGATAGGCGTGCGGCCGCGCGGCCAGCCCGGGCAGCTGGCACAGCGGCGTGCCGTCCGCCGCCACCGGCATGCAGGTGGACGCGGTGAAGTCGGTGGCGATGCCGATCACCTGGGCCGGGTCGATGCCGGCGTCCCTGATCGCGGCCGGGACCGCCTCGGCCAGCGCGCGGGTGTAGTCGGCCGGGTCCTGCAGGGCCCAGTCCGGCGGCAGCTCGCCGTATCCGTCCAGGACGCGGTCGATCACGGCATGCGGGTACTCGCTCACCGCGGTGCCCAGCTCGGCGCCGTCGCTCACCCGCACCACGAGCGCCCGGGCCGACAGCGTCCCGTAGTCCACGCCGACGACGAAGGAATTACCACGGGAAGCCGGGCCACCCGAAGCTGCGTTTTCCGGGGCAGGCCCATCCTTGTTAGCGCTAACATCCATTTTTCCGCCCAATCGTACGTTCCTACCCGTGCATTCTTGCCGGCGCCGATCCGGTCAGCGCGCAGGCGCGGCGGCGCTCGCCCGGACGATCAGCTCGGGCGCCACCCGGACCCGGGGCCCGGCCGGGATGGCGCCGGACATCCGGTCGACAAGCGTACTCAGTGCCTGCCGGCCGACCTCACCGAAGTCCTGCCGCACGGTGGTGAGCGGCGGGCGGTAGTACCCGGCCTCGGGCACGTCGTCGAAACCGATGATGCTGACGTCCTCGGGTACCCGCAACCCCCGCTCGGCCAGCGCCCGGATGACGCCCAGCGCCATCGTGTCGTTTCCGCAGAAGACGGCGGTCAGCCCGGGATCGTCGGCCAGCTGCGTGCCCAGCCGGTACCCGGAGCTGGCGGACCAGTCGCCCACCAGCAGGGCGGGCTCGTCGGCGCCGGTCTCGCGCAGCGCCTGCCGCCAGCCCTCGGCCCGCTCCCTGGCGTCCAGGCAGTTGGCCGGCCCGGCCACGTGGAAGACGCTCCGGTGGCCCAGGCCGAGCAGGTAGCGGGTCGCGGCGGCGGCCCCGGCCACGTTGTCGATGGCCACCGAGGTCACCGAGGCGCGGGTACCGCAGCCCACCGCGACCAGCGGCACCTCCGGCGGCACGTGTCCCAGCGCGGCCACGGCGGTGTCCACCGTGGCGATGACGACGATGCCCTCGATGCCCTGGCCGAGAAACCGGTCCACCGCGTCCAGCATGGACCGGCGGTCGAGCGCGGGCAGGCTGGCCACCGACACGAAGTAGCTGTCGTGCGCGGCCCGCTCGAACCCGTAAAGCATGGAGGTGGGACCGTAGAGCATGGTGTCGGCGGTGATCACGCCGAAGGTGTGGGTGCGCCGGGTGACCAGCGTCCGGGCCGCCGCATTGGGCCGGTAGGCAAGCTCGCGGATCGCGGCGAGCACCCGGTCCCTGGTCAGTGGGCGAACGTTCGGGTGCTCGTTCAGTACCCGCGACACGGTCTGATGCGAAACCCCCGCGAGCCGGGCCACGTCGGCCATCACCGGCGGCCGCGACAGGTCGCCGGAACGACGTTCGACGGACCCCTGCACCCGGCTTCTGGCCTTCTCACCCGGTGACGACGTCACGTCGTGCCTCCTCTGCCGCGCGCGCCGCGGGGCTCTGCGGTCAGCCGGGGCCGACGTGAGCGCTCACATCCAGGCCGATCGGGCACAGCACCGTCACTTCGAAGCCCCCGCGAGTGACATGCGCTTATTCCTCCGCAGCCCGGAATCCTTGTCCCTCAGCGTAGCCTCAGCGCGGCCACGACGGTAGCCCGGGGCGTCCCGCGCGAGGTCAGCGCGTTCCCCAGGAGTCCGGCGCGAGGAGGTCAGGCCTTGTCGCGGCGGCCGGCGCTGTCCTTCAGGTCGCGCAGCACGTCCTTGGCGGCGTCGCGGGCCTTGCCGACGGTGTCGCTGTCCTTCAGGTCGCGGATGGCATCCTTCGCCTTGTTCCTGGCGTCGCCGTCCCGCAGGTCCCGGATGACGTCCCGGGTCGCGTCCTTCGCCTTGCCGACCGCATCACTGCCCCGCAGGTCCTGGAAGGCGGCCTTGGCCTTGCGCCCGGCGTCGCCGTCCCGCAGGTCCTTCAGCGCTGACTCGGCCTTGCGGCCCACGTCGCTGGTGCGCACGTCATCAAGCGCATTCTTGGCCCGCCGCGTCGCCTCGGCCCCCCGGGGCCCGCGCAGCCACTCCATCACCCGGGCCCAGAAGCCCCGGACCTGCCGTTCCATCTCGCTCATCGCGATCTCTCCTCAGCTCAAAGTCTCAGTCCCATAAACAAGATATAACGCAACCTCGGCCCGAGCCAAGTCTCAACTACCCCCGCCCGCCCCGGCCAACCGCCCCGCCCTCCCGGCCAACCGCCCTCTGTGCGCCACCGAGTCCCTCCTCCGCGGACGCGGTCGCCCTCGTGAGACAATCGCCGACGTGCGTCAGCGCATCAGCGGGCACTCCCCGTACGAGCCGGTCTTCGGGTTCTCGCGGGCCGTGGTCGCCGGAGACCGCGTCCTGGTCGCGGGCACCGCCCCGGTCCCGCCCGGCGGCGCCCCGCCCCCGTCGGGCCCCTACGCCCAGGCCCGCCTCTGCCTGGACCTGATCGGCGAGGCCCTGACCAAGGCCGGGACCTCCCTGGACCAGGTCATCCGCACCCGCATCTACCTCACCGCCGCCGAGCACTGGGAAGAGGTGGCCCGCGCCCACGGCGAGGTCTTCGCCGGCATCCGCCCCGCCGCCACCGCCGTCATCGTGGCCGGCCTCCTCGACCCCGCCTGGCTCGTAGAAATCGAAGCCGAAGCCCTGCTCCCATGATCACGAAGGATCTGCAGTCCGCACCCGCCACTGCAGATCCTTCATGATCATGAAAATCGCGCAATCTGCGGATCGCGGAAGTCTCAGCCGGCGATCCCGGTCAGGATCACGTCCACCACCTGGGCGATGAACTCGCCGGTCATCGGCAGGTGGCCGAGCAGCAGCCGGTGCTCGGCGGCGCCGAAGAACAGGTCGAGCACCACGTCCCGGTCCACCGAAGCCGGGATCTCGCCGCGCGCGATGGCCCGGTCCAGCATGACCCGGTGCTGGGTCCGCAGCGGCTCGAGCACCCGGTCCCGCCACGCCCCGCGCAGTTCCGGGTCGTGCTGCGCCTCGGCGATCAGCCCGGTCAGCATCGG
>JAICWX010000191.1 GCA_025934635.1 Streptosporangiaceae bacterium
CACACGCAGGCAGCCACGATGCTCGCCACCGACTTCTTCCACGTGGACTGCGCGGTGACCCTGCAGCGCCTGTACTGCCTATTCGTCATGGAGATCGGCTCCCGCTACGTGCATATCCTCGGGGTCACCGCGAACCCGGACGGGCCGTGGACTACCCAGCAGATCCGCAACCTGCTGATGGATCTGGGCAATCGCGCCGCAGGGTTCCGGTTCCTGGTCCGCGACCGGGCCGGTCAGTTCACCAGCACGTTCGGCGCGGTGCTGGCTGGCGCCGGGATCGAGGTGGTGAAAATCCCACCGCGGAGTCCGAGGGCGAACGCCTATGCCGAACGATTCGTGCTCACCGTCCGCACCGAGGTCACCGACCGGATGCTGGTCTTCGGCGAGCGGCACCTGCGGATGATCCTGGCCGATTAGAAGGCCCATTACAACGGATGGCGCCCTCATCGCAGCCGCGAGCTCCGCCCGCCGCGGCCCGGCCACCCGCCCGCCGACCTCTCCAAGAAGCGGATCCAGCGTCGGCCCCTCGTCGGCGGCCTCATCAACGAATACGAGCGGGTCGCATAGAAGCCCAGGTCGGGACCGATAGGCGAATTCTGAAACCCCACAGGCGAATTCAGGCAGCAGATCGGGTCAGGTCATGCCCGCAATCGACCTGCGGCCAGCTGAAGGCGACCTCAATTTCCGCGGGCGACGGCCATGTACCGCGGCCTGTCGCAGGCGTCAGATAGCAGGTCGCAGGAAGACGAGCATCCAGATGGTCGCGTCGCGTCTGCTGGATGGGGCTGTTGCCGTCCGTACGGGCATCTACGCTGGACCGGCTTCGCTCAGATGCCAGATTTCGGTCAGGTCGGACCATGTGCCGCCGGTTCCGGTATCGGCAAAGGGTTCGTGGCATGGGTCGGTCAGCGCCCACCAGCGCCGGGTCTCAGGGTCCTGCGCAATGGCGGCCATATCGGCTTCGAAGTCGTCGCCAGTGTATTCGAAATATCCGAAAAGAGTGTCACCATGCAAGAAGATACTGTAGTTGGTGACGTGCGCGGACCGCAGCGCGGCCTGCACGGCCGGCCAGACGGCGGCGTGCAGGGCAAGGTATTCCTCGCGGTGCCCGGGGCGAAGGCGGACAGTCTGAGCCAGGCGTCTCATGATGTGAGGTTCTCCTGCAGTCGCGTCCGGTAGGAGCTGGGATAGGCAGTAGGTGCGCTGTACGGTGCCGACAAACCCGCGCTCTCGGAGGAACTCCCGTCTCGGCACGCAGAATCGTGCAGAGGCCTCGTCATGCCGGCTCCGCGTGAGCGCCGGGATGCCGAGCCATACGCGTAGCGCCACGATAACTGGCGGCCTGACGCGCTGCGAGGCCGTCCGCCTCCACGGAGGTCAGCCAGTGCTCCACGCTGTCCAGGTGTACGGTGGCCCACGACCGTGCCAGTTCGGGATCCCGCGAGGTGAGCGCATCCAGGATGGCACGGTGTTCGGCAATCCTCCGTCTCGTGGAGCCCGTCTGGGTCAGCCCGCCCCAGATCCTGGCGCGCATTGTCGGCCCGGACAGCGAAACCAGCAGCGAGCACAGCGCCGAGTTTGCAGAGTATGCCGAAATCCGCCGGTGGAACTCAATGTCGTTGGCGACCAGCGCGTCTACGCTAGGATGCGGTCCGAGGCTGTCAAGCAACTGGCGCAGCCCCCGCACCTGTTCGTCGGTGATCAGCTCGGCGGCCATGGCTGCCGCCGCGGGCTCGAGAATCCGCCGCACGCGCAGGAATTCGAGCGCTGACGCGCCATGCTGCGAGTCGACGATGAAGCTCAGTGCCTCAAGTAGCAGCGGAGGTTCCAGGCTGGTCACGTAGGTACCGTCACCGCGGCGGACGCGGAGGATGTTGGCTAGCGATAGCGCCCTGACCGCCTCGCGAAGTGAACTGCGCGACAGACCTAGTTCGGCGGCGAGGTCCGCCTCCCGGGGAAGCTTGTCGCCTGCGTTCAGCTCGCCGGAGAGGATCATCGCCTTGATCCTCTCGATGGCCTCGTCGGTAAGCGCCACGACAGGCCCTCCCATCGCCTCGTCGCTAGAAGGCCCGGGCCGCGCGTCCCCGCTCCACCGGCCTGCTTGTCTCGGCGTGGCGGGCGGGCATCCGGCGACCGGCGCCCCCTCATCGGATCACGCGCGCGGACCGGCCTGCGGCGAGCCTGCGCACCTCCGTGAGCGTGGCCATCGACGTGTCTCCGGGCGTGGTCATGGCCAGCGCCCCGTGAGCGACGCCGAAGGCCAGCGCGGTGTCAGGGTCGAAGCCCTCGAGAAGCCCGTACGTCAGCCCGGAGACGAAGGAATCACCTCCGCCGATCCGGTCGAAGACTTCGAGTCCCGCCATCCAGGGACCTTCGTGGAAGGACGCGCGCGTGCGGCATACGCCGCTCCAGTCGTTGACAGAAGCCGTCCGGACCTGGCGGAGCGTCGCGGCGGCGATGGACAGCCCCGGGAAGTCCGAGAGGACTTGCGCCAGCATCCCGGAGTAGGTCGCGGCGTCGAGATCGAGGAGATCCTCACCGACGCCGTCAAGGCCGTACCCGAGGGCGGCGGAGTAGTCCTCTTCATTGCCGATGACGACATCGGCGTGCTGGATGAGCCGCCGGTTGACGTCGGCCACGGGCACGTCGGCGTGCTGCCATAGCGACGGACGGTAGTTAAGGTCATACGAGACAGCGGTTCCGTGACGTCGTGCGGCCTGCATGGCCTGGGCGGCAAGCTCCCGGGTGCCGGGGGAGAGGGCACTGAACACGCCGCCGGTATGGAACCAGCGGACCCCGTCCGCGCCGAAGATCCGGTCCCAGTCGACGTCTCCGGGCTTCATCTGCGACGCGGCTGAGTGCCCGCGGTCGGAGCAGCCGAGCGCTCCCCGCACGCCGAAGCCGCGCTCGGTGAAGTTGAGAGGGTTCCGCACGGTGCGGCCGATACCGTCGTATTCCCGCCAGCCGAGGTGGACCTGCTCGACGCCGCCTTGATAGATCAGGTCCTCGATGAGGTGACCGACCGGATTGTCGGCCAGAGCCGAGACGAGTCCGGTCCGCAGGCCGAAACACCGCTTCAGGCCGCGCGCGACGTTGTACTCCCCGCCACCTTCCGAGACGGAAAAGGTCCGCGTCGTGGCCACGCGGCCGGGTCCGGGATCCAGGCGCAGCATGACCTCGCCCAGGGCGAGGAGGTCGTACCGGCACTCGCCGGCTGGCCGGAGCTGCACAGCGCTCATCGCAGTGCCGCCAGCGCTGCCTCGGCGCGCCGCCTGATCTCGTCGAAGCGCCCGGCGGCCACCAGGTCGCGGGCGCACAGCCAGCTGGCGCCGCAGGCCAGCACGGAGGGAAGCTCCAGGTACTGGCCGATGGTGCTGTCGTCGATCCCCCCCGTCGGGATGAACCGCATGTCCGGGTAGGGCGCGGCGACGGAGCGCACGAACGCCGGCCCCCCGAGCGAGGACACGGGAAAGACCTTGACCACCCGACATCCCAGGCCTCTGGCGCGATCGATCTCCGAGGGCGTCGCCACCCCGGGGAAGAAAGGCAGGCCGGCCTGGCGTGCGGCGGCCACGACGGGTTCGCTGAGGCCTGGCGCGACGGCGAAACGGGCGCCGGCCTGCGCCGCGACCGCGGCCTGCCCGGCGTCGACCACGGTTCCGGCCCCGACCATCAGGCCGGGTATCTGGCTTGCCCGCGCGATGGCCTCATTGGCATGCTTGGTCCGGTACGTGATCTCGACGCAGGAAACGCCGCCGTCGGCGAGCGCGCGGCACGTTGCTTCCACCGTGCGGACGTCGAGGACGGTCAGGATCGGAAGCACCTTGACGCGGGCGAGCTTCTCCGCGACCTGTCCTTCCGCGTCCAGCGGGGCCCCGGTTACCGGGGGCACCGGCGTCACCGGGCCAGCCATCCGCCGTCAACCGGCAGGACCGCGCCGTGCACGTAGTCCGCGGCGCCGGAGGACAGGTAGACGATGGCGCCGACGACATCGTCCGGGGTTCCCCAGCGGCGGGCCGGGATCCGGGCCAGGATCTCGGCGGATCGACCGGGGTCGTCCTGGAGCGCGCGGGTATTGTCGGTCCTGATGTAGCCGGGTGCGACGGCGTTCACGTTGACGCCTCGGCCGGCCCACTCGTTGGCCAGCGCCTTCGTCAGCCCTGCCAGCCCGCTCTTGCTGGCCGTATAGCCAGGCACGTTGATACCCCCTTGGAAAGAGAGCATCGAGGCGACGAACACCACCTTGCCGGCACCGCGATCGATCATCCCGCGGCCCAGCTCGCGGGTCAGGATGAACGGCGCGGTCAGGTTCACCTCGAGCACGCGGTCCCACAGGTCGTCGGCGTGCTCGGCCGCCGGCCTGCGGGCGATGGTGCCCGCGTTGTTGACGAGGATGTCGATCGGCGTGCTCAGCGCACGCAGATCGGCCAGCAGCTGGTGCACCGAGTCGCGGTCGGAAAGGTCGCAGCGGAAACCGGCGAAAGCCCGGCCTGTGGCGCGAACGTCCTCGCCCACATCGCCGCCATCCTTGTCCAGGGCGGCACTGACGCCGACGATGTCGGCGCCTGCCGCCGCGAGTCCCGCCGCGGCGGCCCGGCCGATTCCCCGCCGGCAGCCGGTCACCAGGGCGGTCTTGCCGGCCAGGTCCAACCGTGCGGCCGGGTCGCCGGCGCTCATGTCTGGCAGTCCACGAGGATCTTCATGGCCGAGGGGTTGTGCTGGAGCTGGTCCAGTGCGGCCGGCAGCTGCTCGAGCGGCTCGACGGACGTGATCAGGTCCGCCAGCGGCAGCCGTCCGCCGATGATGATCTCGATGGCGCTCTGGTAGTCCTCGGGCTCGTAAACCCGCGTGCCGAGGACCTCGAGCTCCTTCCAGAAGACGTCGAACAGGCTGACCACCGGCGGCGCGGAGAAGATTGCCACCACCACGACCCGGCCGCGCAGGCCGGCCAGCCTGGTCATCGCCGCGGCACCGCCGGCTGAGCCGGAGACCTCGAAGACGACGTCGGCGCCGCCGCCGGTGATGTCCTCCACCGCCTGGGAGATGTCGGTCCGGCCCGGATCAATAACCTCGAGCCCGAGGTGCCTGGCGAAGGCGAGCCGGCTGGCGTTGACCTCGCTGACGATGACTCGGGCGCCTCGCGAGCGGGCCACCAGGCTGATCATGACCCCGATCGGTCCGCCGCCGATCACCACGACGGTCTCCCCGGGGGCCACCCGGGCGCGGCGCACGTCGTGGCATGCGACGGCGAGGGGTTCGGTGAGCGCGGCTAGTTTGAGGTCGGCATCCGGCGGCAGCTTGTGGATCGTGAAGGCGGGGACGGTCCACGACCCCTGGAAGGCCCCTGGAGTATCGATGCCGAGAAACTTCAGGTCCCGGCAGATGTGGCTGACGCCTTTATCCGCCGCGGTCTCGCCGCGGCTGTCCAGCGGACGGACGACCACCTTGTCGCCGTGGCCGAGACCTGTCACGCCCGGGCCGATCTCGGCGACCGTCCCGGCCATCTCGTGGCCGATGACTTGCGGCGGTCGCACGCGGTGATCCATGGACCCGTGCGCGATATGCAGGTCTGTCCCGCACAGTCCGCAGTACGCCACCTCGAGACGAACCTCACCCGTCCCGGGCGGGCGGACCTCACCGCGCCCGACGGTGAATCGTCCGGCTCCCCGGTAATAGACGGCCTTCACGACGAGCTCCGGGCGGAACTGTTCCTGCGCAGGCGAACGTCGCGCGCGACCTGCGGCCGGCTCAGCTCGCCGCTGGCCAGCATTATCTCGAGCCAGCGCTCGTTCTCCGCGAGGTGGATCAGGTCGGCCGCGCTCGCGCGCCCGGCGTCTCCGGCCCGCAACGCTTCGTAAATATCGCGATGCCGTCGCCTCGTGACGTCCACGGCGTCGTGCTCGGTCGCGGTCCGCCACAGCCGGGCGCGCATCATGCCTCCGGACAGGTTGTGGATGAGGGACGCCAGCGTCGCGTTGCCTGCCGCGCTGTTGATGACGCGGTGAAAATCGTTGTCGGCATCGATGAAGGCTTGCGTTGTGTCCGCCCGCTCCATTCGCTCCAGGATGTCCGCGAGTTCGGCGAAGTCACCCTCGCTGAGCCGGGTGGCGGCCAGGCCCGTGGCGAAGGGTTCGAGGACCCGGCGCACCTGATGCGCCTCGAGAAGGGTTTTGCTGTCGAGTAGCTCTCCGACGAAGCCCATCCCCGTCATGAGCAGGTCGGCGTCGAGGCTGGTCACGTACGTTCCGTCCCCCACCCGCGTGTCGAGCACCCCGATGAGGGTCAGGGCCCTGACTGCTTCGCGCAGCGAGTTGCGTGACAGTCCCAGTTTCTGCGCCAGTTCCCGCTCCGGGGGCAATTTCGCTCCGGCCTGGAACTCACCGGTCAGGATCAGGTCCTTGATCTTGATAATCGCCTGATCGGTCAGCGCTGGGGCGGGGGCCGTGGCTCCGTTGTCGGCCTTATCGTCATCTCGCGGCACGGGCAGGTACCTCCAGGCGGTAGATACGGCGGACGTTCGGACCGGGTAGGGCCTCCGGACGGCCCGGCGAGGCGGTCCCGGCCGTCTCGCGGCACCGTCCCGCACCCGGCTGTCGTCCGGGTTCAGCAGCGCCGTCGGCCCGCTCATATCCCCACCTCGCTGCCGTAGGCATGACCGCCCGGGGGCGTCGCCTTTCGCCAGGCCGGCCCGTCCGGGAACTCGTAATGGTCCAGCGATTCGGCCCGCATCTCGATGCTGTAACCGGGGGCCGTCGGTGCCAGGTACCGGCCGGAGCGGACGACGGCCGGGTCGCGGAAGTGCTCGTGCAGGTGATCCACCCACTCGACGACGCGGTCGTCGAAGGATCCGCTGATCCCGATGTAGTCGAACATGGCCAGGTGCTGTACGTACTCGCACAGGCCCACGCCGCCGGCGTGGGGGCATACCGGCACGCCGAACTTCGCGGCGAGCAGCATGACCGCGAGCACCTCGTTGACTCCGCCCAGCCGACAGGCATCGACCTGGCACACGTCGATGGCGCCCGCCTGGAAGAGCTGCTTGAAGACGACGCGATTCTGCACATGCTCGCCCGTGGCCACCCGGACCGGGGCGATCTCGCGCCGGATCCGCGCATGCCCCAGGATGTCGTCCGGGCTCGTGGGCTCTTCGATCCACCACGGATCGTATGCGCTGAGCTGCTTCATCGCCACGATGGCCGCCTCGACGCCCCAGTACTGATTGGCGTCCATCATCAGCACGCCGCCCGGGCCGATTGCGTCCCTGATCAGCCCGGCCCGCCTCGAGTCCGCGTCCAGATCGCGGCCGACCTTCATCTTGACGTGGGTGAAACCCGCGGCCGCCGCCTCCCGAGCCAGCCTCGAGACCTTCTCGTCGTCGTATCCGAGCCAGCCCGCCGAGGTGGTATAGGCGGGGTACCCGGATTCGGCGATCGTCGCGAGGCGCTCGTCCCGGCCGGCCCGGGCCCGCACGAGGATGTCGAGCGCCTCACCGGGGGAAAGCGCGTCATCGATGTAGCGGAAGTCGATCGCCGCGACGATCTGATCCGGCGGCAGATCGGCGAGAAGCCGGTAGAGCGGCTTGCCCTCGCTCTTGGCCCATAGATCCCAGACGGCATTGACCACCGCGGCGGTGGCCAGGTGGATGACGCCCTTCTCCGGCCCGAGCCAGCGAAGCTGATCCTCGGAGGTCAGGCTCCGCCAGAAGTCCCGCATGCCGGCCGTGATCTCCTCCAGGCTCTTGCCCACCACCAGGTGTTCCAGAGCGCGGACGGCGGCGACTACCACCTCCGTGCCGTTGCCGTTAGTAAAGGTCAAGCCGCATCCTTGCCGCTGCGTGTCGGAATCGGTGCCTAGCGTGACGTAGGCGCAGGAGTAATCGGGCGCCCGGTGCATCGCATCAGAACCGTGGAGCCACCGAGAGGTGGGAAACCGGATGTCCCGCACCTGCAGGGAGGTGATCCTCACGCGGGCACGCTCTGTCCCGCGGCCGTGCGTGACCTGCTCGTCATCGCCTCGCCCCTTCGACGAACCTGGCAAGTATCAGCGCGGCCAGGATGATCGCTCCGTCCGCGGCGCTGATCCAGAAGGTGCTGACCTGGGACAGCACCAGCAAGTTCTGCACGAGGCCCAGCAGCACGACGCCGGTGAACGCGCCGAGGATCCGGCCGCGTCCGCCGTCGAGCGAGATGCCTCCGATCACCGCGGCAGCAAACACGGTGAAGATCAGGTTGTTGCCCTGGTTGGCTGTCACGGCATCGACATGCCCGGCCGTCATGAGGCCCGCCACGGCGGCGAGCGCTCCGGCTATCGCGAACACGCCGATCCTGACCCGGGTCGACCCTGATACCAGCGGCCTGAGCTGCTTCGACATTCCCGCCGATGGTGTAGATGGCCCGCCCCGTGCGATGGTAACGGAGGAAGAGGCCGCACCCTACGAAGATGAAGCCGCTGGCCCAGGCGGAGACCGGAACGCTCAGCCACGCCGCGGACCCGAGGTAGACGAACGCAGCGGGCATGGCGTAGATGGTGTTGCCGCTCACGATTCCCTGCTGGATTCCCGCCAGCAGGATGAGCATCGCCAGCGTGAAGATGAACGAGTTGAAGCGGCCTTTGACGATCATCACGCCGTTGAACAGGCCGATGCCCAGACCGATGGCCAGCAGGACGACTATGCCGAGCGCTGGCGGCAGGTCGCTGCCCAGGCCCACCGCGGACTTGGGCACGATCAGCCACGCCGCCACCAGGGGGGCGAGCCCGTAGACCGATTGCAGCGATAGGTCCAGGTCACCGACCAGCAGCACCAGCGACTCGGCCACGACGACAGCGCCGAGGGCCGCGGAGAACTGCGCGATGTTGATGAAATTCCCGGTCGTCAGGAACGACGAGTTGAGGAACGACCCGGCGATGATGACCCCCGCGATCGCGGGCAGCAAGGTGAGCTCGCGCAACGACTGCAGCGAGAGCCGGCGTCTCACCGGGGGCACGGCGGCAGGCTTGTCTTCTGTCTGCTGGGCAACTGACTGGCTCATGCAACCAATCCCTCTGCGGCAGCGATCGCGTCGCGCTCATTCCAGGGACGCTCACGGAACTCCCGGACGACCCGGCCGCGCACCATCACCATCAGCCGGGTGGCGATGCGCAGCTCTTCGATATCGTCCGAGACCAGGAGCACCGCCATCCCGTCCCGGCGGGCATTGTCGATCACCCCGAGCAGGACCGCCTTCGACGCTACGTCGACCCCGGTCGTCGGACTGACGATGACCAGCACCGATGGCTTGCTGGCCAGGGCCCGTCCGGCGACGACCTTCTGCTGGTTGCCGCCGCTGAGCTCGCCGACCAGCTGACGTCCGGTGCTCGACACGATGCTCAGCCGGGTCCTCAGGTCTCGCGCCACGGATTCGCGTTGCCGCGAGGAGATGACGCCCAGGCGGCTGATGGAGGTCAGGATCGGGAGCGTCAGGTTCTCGTCGACCCCCATGAGGCTGACGAATCCTCGCGCGTGGCGGTCTTCAGGGACGTATCCGATCCCGCGGGTGCGAGACGAGTCACCGTCGCTCGCTCGGGGTGCGGCGTCATCGACGAGCACCCCGCCGTCATCGGCCTTGACCAGACCGGCCACGACGTCGGCCACCGTGGCGTTGCCAGAGCCGCGCAGGCCGACCAGCCCCAGGCATTCGCCCGCATGCAGGCTCAGGCTGACTTTCTCGACCGAGCCCCCCGGCGACCGGACGGACAGCTCCCTGATCTGCAGCCGGACCGGGGCGTCGGTACTCGCCCCGGTGTCGGGCTGGGCTACCGGGACGACCGCGCTTCCTACCATGGCGTCGACGACGGCGGCCTGATCCAGCGCGGCGACGGAGTCCGTCACGATGTGGCGGCCGTCGCGCAGTACGGTCCGGTTCTGCGCCCCGGCTGAATGGATCGCCGCGAGGATGCCCTGGTCGGGGCCGCTGAACGAGGAGTAAATACCCTTCAGGTCGGAATAGGCCCTGATCGCCGTCTGCGCGTCATCGACGGCCGTCGTGGAGTCCCACTTGGTCGCGTACTTGAGCACCCGCATCTTCGGGAATTCCCGCTTCATGCAGTCGATGAACCCGTTGGCCCGGTCCAGCCCGTTGATCGAGGCGAGATCACCCTCGAGAACCGCGGCGGTCCCCGTTCCGTTCGCCTGCTTGCCGACGTACTGGCACGCCTCTTTGCCGATGAGTACGTTGTCGGCCCGGACGACCGCGTAGATGGGCCCGCTGGTCGGGCCGACGTCCATCGTGACCACTGGGATGTGGGCCTTGGCCGCCAGCGCGTCGCTCGTGGAGATGGCGGCACTGTCGACTGGATTCACCAGCAGCGCGTTGACGTGCTGGTTGATCATGGTCTGGATCTGCGAGGCCTGGGTAGCGGCGTCCCCGTTGGCCGAGACGGGCCCTACCAGGGTCAGGCCTAGCTGCTTCGCGTCCGCGGCCTCGTACTTGACGTACGCTGCCCAGAAATCGGTGCTGTAGCCGGCCAGAGAGACGCCGACCACCATTTTCTTGTTAGCGGCGGTGCCCGCCGTGCTGGTAGCGCTGCTGCTCGTGCTGCTGCATCCGGTCAGCACGGCCAATCCGAATAGGGCCGACGCCGTCATCGCCGTAGCCAACGTCGTTTCATCTGATTGTTACCCATTTCAGTCGATGACCGCCACGCCGTCGGCGACCGGCGCAGGCTGCGTTGCCTGAGCCCGGCGCTTCGATCCCCAGGGGCGACGACCGAATCGCCGAGCCAGTCTTCCAACGCTGCTCACAGTAATGATTGACCCGAGCGATATCAAGACATTGAGGCGGAATGCGCGGCTGTGTACCCTCAGAAGATAGATATGACCCGATCTTTACGTCAGGAGGTCCGATGGCCGAACACATCAGACGACCCGGCCGGGCAAGTCCGGGATGACAGCGGATCCCCCTGCGATCCTCCCGCGTCGCGAGCTGGGCCGCAGTGGGCTGACGGTCACGCGGCTGATGTTCGGCGGCGGCCCGATCGGCGGACTGTTCGCGCCGGTCGACAACCACGCGGCGCAGGCCACACTGCGGGCAGCCTGGTCCGCCGGCGTCCGGGCCTTCGACACGGCACCGCACTACGGCGCGGGCCTGTCCGAACTCCGCCTCGGCGAGTTCCTGGCCGAGCGGCCACGCGCCGAGTACGTCGTATCCACGAAGGTCGGCAGGCTGCTCGTTCCGTCGGCCGGCTCGGTCGATGAGACAGAAGGCTTCCACGGCGCGCCGCGGCTGGCACGGGTCAGGGATTACTCGCCGGCCGGCGTCCGGTCGTCCCTGGAGGCCAGCATGCGGCGCCTCGGGCTCGACCGTATCGACCTGGCGCTCATCCACGACCCGGATGACCACGCTCTTGAGGCGCTCGATGGCGCCTACCCGGCGCTGGCCGGGCTCCGGTCGGAGGGCGTCATTCAGGCGATCGGTATCGGCATGAGCCAGACCGGGCTACTTGAGTGGTTCCTGCCCCGGACCGATCTGGACTGCGTGCTCATCGCGGGTAGGTACTCGCTGCTGGACACCGGCGCCGGCGCGAGGCTTCTACCGGAATGCCGGCGTAGGGGGGTCGCGGTCCTGGCCGGAGGTGTCTTCAACAGCGGCATCTTGGCTGACCCGCGCCGCGGTGCAAGGTTCGACTACCTGCCCGCCTCCACCGAGATGATCGGCCGGGCCCAGCGGATCAGGCAAGTGTGCGCGCGGCACGGGCTGCCGATCGGCGCCGTTGCCCTTCAGTTCACGCTGCGGCACCCCGCCGTCACCGCGGCCGTCGTCGGCGTGCGGAGCCCGGCCGAGGTCGGCGCGGACGTCTCCTACCTCGACATCGAGGTGCCCGACTCGGTATTCGACGAGCTCGTCGACGAGGGGCTTATCCCGGCCGACGCCGGAGGCGCACGGTTACCATCGACGCGCATCGCCATGTCTGGATCCGCGAACCGCGAGGCATGCGTGGCTGGACGAGCGATCGCGTCGTCGGCTGGGCCGACCTGGCCAGCGAGGGCATCGCCGACGAGCTGGCCATACTTCCGTCACTTCCGGCCGGAGACAGGCACCCGGCACCTGGTTCAGGACGAACCGGACCCTGACTGGCTGCGGCGGCCCGCGGTGCGTCACCGCCTGGAGGCAGTCGGTGCCGCCGGGCTCAGCTACGATCTGCTCATCCGGCCCGGCCAGCTCCCTGCGGCCCCCAGACGTGGCCCGGCTCGACGACGTGCGGTTCGTGCTCGATCACGGCGCCAAGCCGACCACCTGCTTGACTACTTCGGGCCAAGACGGCTGATGTCGGCTCTGACTGGCCGGGCTGCACCCTCGCCGCAAGCCGGATGCCGGGTCATCTTCACTTGCAGCGAAGTGCGAGATTAGCGAGAACGGCAGCGCCATAGGCTCGAAGTGGCCCCGTCAGCTCCCCTGCCGTCCCGCTGTCCGCCGACCTTGCACCACGGCTGTCTGCGCTCGCGACGCGATGACCCTGCAGGTGCTATGCGTCCGCGTGGACGACTTCTCGCCCAGTGAAGGCCGGATAGCGGCCCGCCGTTCCCCGCGAACGGGCTGTTCCGGTACCCGCCGTCAGGTGCCGGCGCCTTGCCTGCCCGCCAGCACGCCGCGTAGCCAGCGCTCGGAGGTGTTGACGTGCATGAGCGCGGCGGCCTCGGCGAGCGGACGGTCGCGGGCCGCGAGGGCCTGGTGGATCGCGCGGTGCTCGCGGATCGTCTGCTGTGAGGCATCCGCTTCGATGACGCCACGCCAGGTGCGAGCCCTGAGGGTCCGGCTGGAAAGGCCGTCGAGGATCGACATCAGGGTCCGGTTCCCGGTCGCCGCGTACACGGCCGAATGGAACGCGTGGTCGTGGTGGATCAGCTGCTCCTGGTCGTCGCCGGCCTGTTCCATCCCGGCGACGTGCCCGGCCAGCCGGTCGAGCGTGACGGTGTCGATCCGCTTGGCGGCCAGGCCCGTGGCGGCGGGCTCGAAGAGGCGGCGCACCTCGACGACCTCCAGAACGGAGTCGTCCTGGACGAGTTCGACCGCGAACCCGACCCCCTGGAGCAGCAGGTGCGGTTCCAGGCTCGTGACAAAGGTCCCGTCGCCGTGGCGGACGTCGAGGACGCGGGTGAGCTCGAGGGCCTTGACCGCCTCGCGGATCGAACTGCGTCCGACGCCGAGCTGCACGGCGAGCTCGGTTTCCGGCGGGAGCCGTGATCCCGGGGGGAGATCTCCGCTCCGGATCAGCTCCTGAATGCTCGCGATCGCGCGGTCAGTCACTGACAACTCGCACCCCAGACATATGAACTCCTGGATGATCGTTCAGAAAAGTACAGATGTCTCTATCCTATATCGGGGTATTGACGGCCCGTTTTCCCCTCCTGTATAGATGAGACATCTGAAGTCTTGTCTAGTTGAGGATTCCCTCATCATATGTCTGATTCCTCAAGGATAGGGTCCAGCCGGAGCCCGGACTCTTCGGCTGACTTGACCCAGGCGTCGGCTGAGCCGCCTGGCCCGGGCGTACCCGGGTCAGGCGGCGGGCAGGCGCGGGCAGGCGGAGCGCTCACGTTCACGCTGTGGGGGCTCCGGTCGGGTCCGGCGCTGATGCTGGCCGGCGTCGTCCTGGCGGCCACGCTGTCGACGCCGCTGTTCATGACGACTGGGAACATCGGCAACGTCCTGGATGCATCGGCCACGATCGCCGTCCTGGGGATCGGTCAGCTGCTCGTGATCATCACTCGGGGCATCGACCTGTCGGTGGGTAGCACGGTGGCGCTGGGCAGCGTGGTCGGCGCGATCCTCTTCGAGCACCACGCCGGAGGGCCGCTGGTGCTCGCGGGGATGCTCGCCGTAGGGGCCGCCGTCGGCATCGCGAATGGGCTGGTGTTCGTGTATGGCCGCATTCCGCACCCGTTCATCGTCACGCTGGCTTCCCTGAGTATCGTGCGCGGGCTGGCGCTCCTGCTGTCTCACGGGGAGCCGAAGTTCGGGATGCCCAGCGCCGTCGTCTTCCTCGGGGGAGAATCAATCGGCTGGTTTCCGCACTCGGCGCTGGTCGTCGCCGCCATGGCGGTGCTGGGCGCCGTGCTCCTGGGCCAGCTCGTCTGGGGCCGGTGGATCTACGCCGTGGGCGGGAACCCCGATGCTGCCCGGCGCACCGGGATCCCGCGCAACCGGGTGATCGTCTCGGTCTATGTGCTGAGCGGCCTGGCCGCGGGCGTGGCGGCGATTCTCACGGCCGGCCGCACCGCCTCGGGGTCGCCTGACTTCGGCGATCTGGCGGAACTTGACTCGATCGCCGCAGTGATCATCGGTGGCGCCGCCTTTGCGGGCGGTCGGGGGCAGGTCGGAAACGCGCTCGTCGGGGCGCTCACGATCGGGGTCATCCGTAATGTCCTGAACCTGCAGAACGTCGACGCCTTCTACCAGATGATCGTGATCGGAGTCGCGATCCTGATCGCCGTCGAGGCAGACGTCATCCGGGGCCGGGTGGAGGAGCGCTTCCGCGTGCGGCGTGGGGAGATGCTGTCGTGAGCGACGCCCCGCTGCTGGCCGTACGCAACGCCACCCGGCGGTTCGGCGCGGTCACGGCGCTGGACGACGTCAGCTTCGAGATGGCTGCGGGTCAGGTCGTGGCGCTGCTGGGCGACAACGGCGCCGGGAAGTCCACGCTGATCAAGTGCATCAGCGGCGCACTGCGGCTGCACAGCGGCACGATCGAGATCGACGGCCGCCCGGCGTCGATCTCCTCGCCCGCCGCCGCCCGGTCACTGGGAATCGAGACGGTTTACCAGGACCTGGCGCTGTTCGACAACCTCAGCCCGGTCGACAACTTCTACGCCGGCCGTGAGCTCGCCGGCCCCCGGTGGCTTCCCCATGGCCTGCGTGCCCTGCGGCGGGGCGAGATGAAGCGCACCACCGGTGAGGTCGTCCGGCGCCTCCAGGTCACGCTGCCGGACCTCGATGGCGTCGTCGGCCTGCTATCAGGCGGGCAGCGGCAGGCAGTCGCCGTAGCCCGGGCCGCCGCCTTCGCCTCCCGCCTGGTGATTCTCGACGAACCCACGGCCGCGCTCGGCTTGCGCGAGTCGCGTCAGGTACTCGACATGATCCTTCGGCTGCGTGACGAGGGCAAGGGCGTGATCGTCATCTCGCACGCGATGGATCACGTGATCGAGGTGGCGGACCGCGCGATCGTGCTGCGACGCGGCCGCAAGGTAGGCGAGCTTGTCCCGTCCGAGGAGACGCAGCGCGACATCGTCTCGCTGATCGTAGGAGGTGTGAGTTTGGGCTAGCGGCAGGAGCGAGACCGCCGGGTCCGGGTCCGCGTGTCTTCGCCGACGACAGAAAAGTCGTTTTCCGAGCAGGAGGAGATATGAGAAGACGGACCATGGCGGTCGTCGTGATGGCCGCCCTTGCCATCGCGCTCGGCGCGTGTAGCAGCAGCAAGACCAGCGGCAGCGCAAGTACCGCATCGCCGACCACCGGGAATGGGGGCGCCCAGACGGTGAAGCTTGGCCTGATAATGAAGTTCCCGGTCGATTTCTACCTGACGATGAAGGCGGCGGCCCAGAAGTGGGCGGGCTCGGCGTCCGGAGTGTCGCTCGTGGTCGGGATTGCCCACTCCGCCACCGACGACCAGGGCGAAATCAATCTCATCCAGTCGATGGTGACGCAGGGCGTGAAGGGCATCGCCATCACGCCGACCAGCCCGGCGGTAATCCCGGCGCTGAACGAGGCGGTGGCCAAGGGTGTGAAGGTCGTGCTGATCGACAACGACCTGCCCACCTGGACCAAGAAGTCCTCCGTCATCGCGACCGACAACCTGAAGGGGGGCCAGCTCGCCGGCGCGTACATCGCGCGGCACCTCAAGAAGGGCGCCACCGTGGCCGTGCTCGAGGGCGTGGCGGGCGTCCCCGCGCTCGATGACCGGGTGAAGGGCATGGAGCAGGGGCTGGGCTCTTCCGGCATAAAGGTCGTGGGCATGGCGCCGACCGACTGCGACCAGAACAAGGGCGTCACCGCCGCCGCGGACCTGCTGTCTGCGCATCCGGACGTCGACGGCATCTACGGCGCGTGCGGACCGCCGACACTCGGCGCGATCCAGTCAATCCAGAGGGCTCACCGCGCCGGAAACATCCTGCTCGTCGGCTTCGACGCGCTCCCGGATGAGGTCAAGCAGATTGTGGCCGGACACGAGACCGCGAGCGTGGCGCAGTTCCCGGCGAAGATGGGCCAGATGGGCATGGGAACGCTGCTGAAGGCGGTACAGGGCCAGTCCGTCCCGCCGAATGTCGATACCGGAACCGCGATCGTGACCAAGACCAACGCCAGCCAGTTCGGCGGCTAGAGCCGCCCCTGTCGTTAGCTGTGATCCGCGAGCCCGCGCGCCACGCGGGCTCGCGGATCCTGAACCTGGCCTGCGATCAACCTGACCGACCGACATGGCAAGGGACACCGATGCCCTCAGTCAATCCGTCTCTTCCCGCTGACCACGGCGGCGGCGGGCTGCCCGCGACCGCCGTGATCACCGGGCTGGATGTCCGTGACATCCGTTTCCGACCTCGCGCGAGCTCGACGGCTCGGATGCCGCTGAGGATGTCCTTGCGGATGCGGATCATGCCAGCTGTCCTTCCGTCACTGAGAATTCATCAGCACCTATCGCGCAGGCGTGGTGCGGCGGGCCGGAATGGAGGAACTCGAGCGCGGGGCTGCCGTCACCGCAGGTGATCACGAGACAGTCAGGCCTGGGTGCCCGGCAAGTCTGACGGCCAGGTCGCGGAGCCAGCCCGGGGCCAGGTCGGCCGGCCGGTCCAGGATTTCCAGTGGCGCGATGCCGCTGAGGATGTCCTTGCAGATGACAGTCATGCCGGTCTGGCCTCCTTGCTCCGAGGCCGGGGCGCGAGCGGGGTTACCTCGACCTGGCGCGCCCGCCGCCGGAGGAGAGCTGGCCGGTGCCCTGCTGAGCATTGCCGCCAGGGTAAGA
>JAICWX010000071.1 GCA_025934635.1 Streptosporangiaceae bacterium
GTCCCCAGCGCCTCACGCGTCCCCGCCGTGCCCTGCGTCCGCGGCGCGTCACGTGTCCGCGCCAGCTGCGCACCCGCCCCGCCTCAGGCTCTCGCGCCTCACCGGTCCCGCCGGCCGCGCCGGCATCATCCGCCATGTACTAGCACCGCCCGGAACGCGTCGTCGGCGATTCGCGCGGACGCGAGCCTACCAGCGATCGCGGCCGTCAGCCCCGGGACGTAACCAGCCCGATGACCAGCTGCGGTCCAGCCCGCCCGCGCATAATTCAGACATGCCCGTTCGACTCCACCACATCGTGGTTGACGCTCATGACCTGCCTGCCCTGGCCCGGTTCTGGACGCAGGCGCTCGGCTGGAAGGTTCTCTCCGAGCGGGAGAACGAGATCGTCATCGGGACCGGCCAGAACGCACCCATCGGCATGTGCTTCATGCCGGTCACCGGTCCCAAGACGGTCAAGAACCGCGTCCATCTCGACCTCACCAGCAGTGCCGCGGACCGCGATCAGGAGATTGACCGCCTGCTCGCGCTCGGGGCACGCCGGGTCGACATCGGGCAGACCGGCGCCGAGTCCTGGACCGTGCTGGCCGATCCGGAAGGAAACGAGTTCTGCGTCGTGCGCCCGAAGGAAACGCTCATCCGTTAAGGACCGGCATCGAGAGGCCGACGGATCCTCGCTATCGCCGTCCTTCCGGTCTTTCGGCGTCCTGCTGGCCGCCGAGCCGGTTCTGTATGCTCGCAGCTGTGGCGGTCCCGTGGTACCGGGCAGTCGTCGCGGACGGCACACCGGTCGGGTTCGTGATGGTGAGCTGGGACGCCGAGGCAGTCAGGCCGGTCGCGGAGCTGGTGCGCGCTGAAGGCGCGACCGAGCTGCTGACCAGTTACGTCCCGCTGCCCGGCGGCCCGGCCGGGTTCTACGAACGTCTCGGGTTCGTGCCGACTGGCGCCGTGCATCCCAGGTGAGGCTCGTCTCCAGTGACGGTGCATCAATCGCCGTGCACCCCGCCGCGTACCAGTTCGAGCGGGAGCGCTGACCCGCATTCACCAGGCCAGCGGGCGGGGTCAGTCCCGTCCGCGCAGCAGCGATACCCGGAACGGGCGGACCTCCCCGCGGGCATAGCCGCCGCGGACCACCGGATCGTCCTCCATGACCTGCCGCGCGGCCTGCTCGTCAGGAGCATCGAAGACAACCAGGCCGGTGTTGACGGCGCCCAGGGTCGGCCCGGCCAGGATGAGCTGGCCGCTGGCCAGCAGGCCCTGCAGCCGCTGGAAGTGCCCGGCCCAGACGGCCTCCTCCTCGGCGGTCATCGTCGCGGCGAAGTCATCACGCGGAGGGTGGATGAAATAGATCCATTCCGTCACCGGGCCGAGTCTGCCCGCCCGCCACCGCCTCGTCAATGCCGCATCAGCACCACAGCCCGCACCCGTTACCCAGCCCTGGCCCCCACCCGGCCCCGGCAACGACATCGATGCTCCATCAATGTCGCCCGAGCAGCATCGATGCTCCATCAATGCCGCTAGCCGCCCCACCGCCAGTGCCGCTAGCCGCCCCACTACCCACGCCCGCAGCCGCACCACAAGCCGGGCCGCCAGCCGCACCACAAGCCGGGCCGCCAGCCGCCCCCCTGGCGGCGCCGCCAGCCGGCCTACGCGGTCCTCACCTGGCCGGCTTCCTCGAGCTCGAGCTCGGCAATAGACGTCTCGCGCATCTTGAACTTCTGCACCTTCCCGGTGATCGTCATCGGGAAGTCGGAAGTGAACCGGACGTACCGCGGGATCTTGTAGTGCGCGATCTTCCCCTGGCAATACGACCGGACCTGATCAGCGTCGAGCTCCACCCCGGGCCGAACCCGGATCCAGGCACACAGCTCCTCCCCGTACTTCAGATCCGGCACCCCGATGACCTGGACGTCCTCGATAGCCGGGTGGCCGTACAGGAACTCCTCGATCTCGCGCGGGTAGATGTTCTCGCCGCCCCTGATCACCATGTCCTTGAGCCGGCCCACGATGTTGAGGTAGCCGGCCGCGTCCATCACGGCCAGGTCGCCGGTATGCATCCAGCGGGCCGCGTCGATCGCTTCGGCGGTCTTGGCCGGCTCGTTCCAGTAGCCGAGCATCACCGAGTAGCCGCGGATGCACATCTCGCCCTGCGCGCCGCGGGGCAGCACGCACCCGGTCTCCGGGTCGGTGACCTTGACCTCGACGTGCGGGTGCACCCGGCCGACGGTCGAGACCCGGCGTTCCATGTCGTCGTCCACCGTGGTCTGGTTCGACACCGGCGAGACCTCGGTCATCCCGTAGCAGATCGTCACCTCGGTCATGTGCATCTCGCTGATGACCCGCTTCATCACCTCCACCGGGCACGGCGACCCGGCCATGATGCCGGTGCGCAGCGTCGACAGGTCGTAGTCGCCGAAGCCGGGCATGGCCAGCTCGGCGATGAACATGGTCGGCACCCCGTACAGCGACGTGCACCGCTCGGCCTGCACCGCGGCCAGCGTCCGGGCCGGATCGAAGCCGGGGGCCGGGATCACGATGCAGGCCCCGTGCGTCGTGCAGGCCAGATTGCCGAGGACCATGCCGAAGCAGTGATAGAACGGCACCGGCACGCAGACCCGGTCCCGCTCGGTGTAGCGGCAGCCCACGCCGACGAAGAACCCGTTGTTGAGGATGTTGTGGTGGGTCAGGGTCGCGCCCTTCGGGAAGCCGGTCGTCCCGCTGGTGTACTGGATGTTGATCGGGTCGTCGAACGACAGCCCGGCCTCCCGCTCAGCCAGCACGTCACCGCCGGCCAAGCCGCCGGCGGCCCGGCCGGCCTCGAACAGCGCCTCCCACCGCGGCGTGCCCAGGAAGATCACGTCTTCCAGCTCGGCCAGCTCGGGCCGGACCTCGTCGATCATGGCCCGGTAGTCACTGGTCCGGAAGCTCTCGGCGCTGACCAGGACCCGCACGCCCGCCTGGCGCAGGGCATAGCTGAGCTCGTGGCTGCGGTAGGCCGGGTTGATGGTGACCAAGATGATGCCCGCCTTGGCCGTCGCGTACTGCAGCTGCACCCACTCGGCGCAGTTGGGCGCCCAGATCCCGACCCGGTCACCGGCCGCCAGCCCGGCCGCGATCAGGCCGCGGGCCAGCGTGTCGGTGTCCGCGTCGAACGCCGCGTAGGTCCACCGGCGGCCCGTCAGGACGTCCACCAGCACCTCGGCATCCGGGTGCGCGGCGGCGACCCGCCGCAGGCTGGCGCCGATCGTCTCGCCCAGCAGCGGGACCTGCGACGCGCCCTGGCTGTACGACAGCGTGATTTCGGAAGACATGCCCTACCCCGTTCCGTTGATGACGTTCCCGGTCGAGCCCGCCGTCGCTCGGGTAGTGATACGCCCGTTCAGTGAACGCCGGTTCATGGTGTCTTCCTGGTACCTGACGAAACCGTCAGGCGACCGCCAGAGTCAGGCGGCAGTGCGGTCCTCAACAGGCCGGCGGCGCAGGTCCGCCCGCTGCAGGGCCGGGGGCAGGTAGGCGGACTGGTCCGGCGCGCCGACGTCGGTCCCCGGCGGGACGATCTCGTCGATCCGGTCGAGGAGCTCGTCGCTGAGCGCGACATCGATGCCGGCCAGCAGGTCATCGAGCTGCTCCATCGTCCGCGGCCCGATGATCGCGCTGGTCACGCCGGGATGCGCGATCGCGAACGCCACCGCCAGGTGCGTCATCGGCAGCCCCGCCTCCGCGGCCAGCGGAACGATCTTCTCGACCGCGTCGAGCCGGGGCTCGCTGCGGAAGCTGCTCATGAACGAAGCACGCCGCAGGTCGGTCTCCTGGTTCTTGCGGATGCGCCCGGTGAGCATCCCCTTGGCCAGCGGGCTCCACACCAGCGTGCCCATCCCGTACCGCTGGGCCACCGGCAGCACCTCGGCCTCGATGCCGCGGTTGAGGATCGAGTAGGGCGGCTGCTCGGTCCGGAACCGCTCCAGGCCGCGCCGTTCGGACACCCACTGGGCCTCGACGATGTCGGAGGCGGGCATCGTGGACGACCCGATCGCCCGCACCTTGCCGCTCCGGATCAGGTCCGAGAGCGCCGACAGCGTCTCCTCGATGTCGGTATCGGGGTCCGGCCGGTGGATCTGGTAGAGGTCGATGTGATCGGTCTGCAGGCGGCGCAGCGAGTGCTCGACCTCGGTGATGATCCAGCGCCGGGAGTTGCCGCGCTGATTGGGATCATCGCCCATCGGCCCGTGCACCTTGGTCGCCAGGACGACGTCGTCGCGTCGCCCCTTGAGCGCCTGGCCCACGATCTCCTCGGACTCGCCGGCCGAGTACCGGTCGGCCGTGTCGACGAAGTTGATCCCCGCGTCCAGCGCCTTGTGCGCGATGCGGATGCAGGCGTCGTGATCCGGGTTCCCGCCCGCCCCGAACATCATGGCGCCGAGCGCGTACGGACTGACCTTGATGCCAGTCCGGCCGAGGGTGCGATAGTGCATGAAATCTCTCCTGAACGTGCGGTCGAGGTACCATCATCGAAACGGAACCACTTTCCGGAACTATATGGAAAGACATTCCGGTTACGCAAGCAAAGGACGAAGACCATGACTCCGAACGGGGCAGGCTCACCTGGCCCTGCGATCCCGCCCGTCCTCGAACGCCCGTCGCGACGGCTGCGCGCCGACGCCCAGCGCAACATCGACGCCCTGCTCGAAGCGGCCAAGACCGTCTTCGCGACATCAGGCGTGGATGCGCCCGCGAAACAGATCGCCGATCTGGCCGGCGTCGGCGTCGGCACGCTCTACCGGCACTTCCCGCAGCGCTCGGACCTGGTCAAGGCCGTGTTCCAGCGCGAGGTAGATGCCTGCGCCGAGGCGGCCCCGGCGCTGATCGCCGCGCACGCGCCCGGGGAGGCGCTCGCGCGGTGGCTCCGCCGGTACACCGAGTTCGTCGCGACCAAACGCGGCCTGGCCAAAGCCCTGCACTCCGGCGACCCGGCTTTCGATGCCCTGCCCGGCTACTTCATGCAGCGACTCGAACCCGCCCTCGGGTCGCTGCTCGAAGCCGCGGCCGCGAGCGGCGAGATCCGCGCCGACACCACCCCCCGGTACCTGCTGTACGCCGTCGCCAACCTGTGCCTGCCGGTGGCGGACGAAGGCGTCGCGTACAGCCAGCACATGGTCGCGATCCTCATCGACGGCCTGCGCTACGGCGCCAGCGAGCCCCGCTCCTGAATCGGGTTCCGTTCCCGCGCCACCTATTTGCTTGCCGATAGGCACGATAGTGTGAGGGAGTGACATCCGGCGAGGTCGTGAAGGCGCCAGCCGTCCCGCCTCCCGCTGACGAACCGGCTCCGAGCCGCCGCTACCTGATCTTCGGGGTCACCGCCATCGCCCTGTTCATGGCGTCGATCGACCAGACGATCGTGTCGACCGCGCTGGGTACCCTCCAGCCCGACCTGCACGCCGCGATCAACTGGGCCAGCTGGACGATCACGATCTACGCGCTGGGACAGATCGTGGCCATGCCGATAGCGGGCGTGCTCAGCGACATCTACGGCCGCAAACGGCTGTTCCTCGGCGCGGTGGTCCTGTTTACCGTGGCCTCGCTGTGCTGCGGGCTCGCCACGAACATCTACGAGCTCGTCACCCTGCGGGCGCTGCAGGCCCTCGGCGGCGGCGCGTTCATACCGTCGGCCACCGGTATCGTCTCCGACCAGTTCGGCGCCAACCGGGACCGGGCCATCGGCATGTTCACCAGCATCTTCCCCATCGGGGCGATCGTCGGGCCGATCCTGGGCGGAGTCTTCGTCGCCTACTGGTCCTGGCGCGGGATCTTCCTGGTCAACGTGCCGCTGGGCCTGATCCTGCTGATCCTCGGCGTGATCGTCATTCCCGGCTCGGTTCGCCGGCCGCGCCAGCGCCTGGATATCACCGGGATCGCCGAGCTGGCCGGCGGCCTGCTCGGCGTCATGCTGGCCATCGGCTCCCTGGGCTCGGAACAGGTGCTGCTCGCCCTGGCGCCGCTGCTGGCCGGGCTGGCCCTGCTGACGGCCTTCGTGCGGCACTGCGCCCGGGTCGAGCACCCCTTCGTCGACGTCCGGCTGTTCCGCGAGCGCAGCTTCGCGACGATGAACGTGATCAACTTCTTCAACGGCGCCGCGATCCTGGGATTCGCCTCGCTGGTCCCGCTCTACGCCGAGGAGCGCTTCGGCCTGCCCGCCCTGTCGGCCGGGACCCTGCTGACCGCGCGGGCGATCGGGATGATGGCGGTCGCCACCCTGGCCACCTTCGCCCTGCGGCGCACCGGTTACCGCCTGCCGATGATCGTGGGCTTCGCCATCACCGGCATCGGCACCGCGCTGCTGGCCTTTCCCGTCGGCGGGATACGGCCCTACCTGTGGCTGGCGATCGCGGCCGGGATGACCGGAATCGGCACCGGGATATCGCTTCCGGCCAGCAACAACGCCACCCTTCAGCTCGTCCCGGACAAGGCCGCGTCCATCAGCGGCCTGCGCGGGATGTTCCGGCAGGCCGGCGGGATCACCGGCGTATCGATCGCCAGCTCGCTGGTGGCGCGCAGCAGCCACCCCGGCCTGACCCAGGCGTCGATGTTCGTGGTCCTGGCCGTGATCCTGGTCCTGATGATCCCGCTCACCTTCGGAGTCCCCGAGCACCGCGGCAGCTGGTAACTCCCCGCCCGCAAGGCACCGTGCCAGCAGCGCGGTCAGCTGACGGGCCTGGGCCGCGGTGAGCGGGCCGGTCATGGGGGACAGGGCCTGCGCGATCTGGGCGGCCCCGCGCCCGGCCAGCTCGGTCCCCGCCGCGGTGAGGAACACGTCGACGGCCCGCCCGTCCGCCGCGTTCGGCGCCCGCTGCACCAGGCCCCGCTTCTCGGCCCGGTCGACCAGCCCGGAGATCGTCGACTTGTCCAGTCCCAGGTAGCTGGCCAGCTCGCTCATCCTGACCCGCCGGTCGCGCAGGATGCCGAGCACCCGGAGCTGGGTCAGCGACAGGTCGTGCTCGGCCCCGATCCGGCTCAGCACGGCCATCACCTCGAATGACGACCGGACGAGCACATCGGTCAGCTCCCGCTGACCAGGCTCAGCCGCACCAGGAGTCATGCCGGAAGCCTAGTTGATTAAGTTGGCACTAGCAACTAATCTAGTTTGTAATACCAATGTATTGGAGGTCATTATGAAGGCCGCGGTCGTCTCCTCGTTCGGCTCCGCTCCCCGCTACCAGGACTTCCCGGTCTCCGTCCCGGACGGCGACCACGAGCTGCTCGTCGACGTGCTCGCCGCCGGCCTGCACCCGCGCGTCCGGTCGCAGGCCGACGGATCGCACTACACCAGCACCGGCGCGCTGCCCCTGGTGCCGGGCGTGGACGGCGTCGGGCGGGGCCCGGACGGCCGGCTGCGCTACTTCGTCCTGCCCGACACCGCGATGGGCGCGATGGCCGAGCAGACGGTCATCGACACCCGCCGCAGCATCGTCCTGCCCGCGGGCACCGACCCGGTCACGGTGGCCGCCGCGATGAACCCGGCGATGTCGTCCTGGGTGGCACTCCGCCAGCGGGTGTCCTTCCAGGCCGGCCAGGACGTGCTCGTCCTCGGCGCCACCGGCAACGCCGGGCAGCTGGCCGTCCAGGTCGCCACGCGCCTCGGCGCGGGCCAGGTCATCGCGGCCGGCCGCGACACCAGCCGGCTGGCCGCCCTGCCCGCCCTCGGCGCCACCGCCACCGTGCCGCTCGGCACCGCCGCTGGAACCGCCGCTGGTGCCGACCGCCTGGCGAAGGCCGCGGCCGACGTCGACATCGTGCTCGACTACCTGTGGGGCCAGCCCGCCGCCGCCGCGATGACCGCCATCATCACCAGCCGGGCCGACCGGGGGCGCCCGCTCACCTGGATCGAGATCGGCTCAGTGGCCGGACCGACGGCGGCGATACCCTCCGCCGCCCTGCGCGCCGCCCGCCTCCAGCTCGTCGGCAGCGGCCAGGGCTCCGTCAGTACCCGCGAGTACCTCGCCGAACTGAACGTCTTGGCCCAGGAGATCGCCGCCGGCGCCATCGCCGTCGACGCCCGCGCCGTCCCCCTCGCCCAAGTAGAACAAGCCTGGGCCACCACCGCCACCAGCCACCGCCTCGTGCTCGTCCCGTAGCCGGGTCGACGCCGAGGGCTGGTTAGCAGTAATCTGTCTAGACAGGACTAGACAGATTAAAGGAGGTGCTCATGGCATCGCCGACTCCTGATCACTGGCAGATTCAAGACGCCAAGCAGCGCTTCAGTGAGATGATCCGCGCGGTGACAAGCGAGGGGCCACAGGTCATCACCCGGCATGGTGAAGATGTTGCGGTAGTCGTTGATATCAGTGAGTACCGCAGGCTCACCCGGCCTGCGGTGGACCTTGCGAGCATCCTGCTCGGTGGTCCGAAGCTCGACGATGGGCTGGCTGATGTCTTCGCCGAGGTCGAGGCCGAGCGCAAGGCCGACTTCGGGCGCGAGATCGACCTCGAGACGGCCACGTGACCTACCTGCTCGACACCAACGTCCTGTCGGAGACGCGCAAGCGCCAGCCGGCGGCGGGCGTTGCCGACTGGATCGCGGCCACACCGCCGGGCCGCCTTTACGTCTCCGTGCTGACCCTGGGCGAGATCGAGCAGGGGATCGCGAAAATACGCGGCCGGGGGGACCAGTACCAGGCCGCGGCCCTGGAAGGCTGGCTCCAGGATGTGCAGGCTGGGTTCGAAGACCGGGTTCTCCCGGTCACCCTCCCGGTGGCGGTCGCCTGGGGTCGTCAGCAGCACGCGAAGCCCCTACCGGTGATCGACGCGCTCATCGCGGCAACAGCGCGGGTGAACGGCCTGACCGTGGTCACCCGCAACGTCAAGGACTTCGAGCTGGCCGGAGTCCAGGTTCTCAACCCCTTCGCCGAGGCCGGGTAATCAGCGGAGCGTTCCTCGCGGGCATCCGCGATACGACCGGACCGGACCGGACGGCACGGCCCGCTGCCGCCCCTGCTGGTCAGCATGACGGTGGTCAGGGGCTTGGTGGACGCGTTCAGCTACCTGGTTCTCGATCACCGCGTCCCTGGCCGCGGTGGCAGCATGCGCCGTCGGCGCCCTCGCCGGCGGCAGCAAGCTGGCCGGCGGCCCCGGATCCAAGGCCGGGCGTCGTCTCGTCCCGGTCGTCGCCATACTCGTGCGTGCCCTCCTCGGCGCCGCGGTGAGCTACCTGACCGGACGAATACATCCGGCCTGGGTTCACCCGCCAACCGCGAAGTAGTCGCCCTCGTCGAGGTCGGCCAGCAGGCCGGGGTGGGTGGGTTCCCATCCCAGGACCCGCCGGGTCGCGATGGTGGACGTCGGGTTGTCGAGAGCGATCAGCCCCGCGAGGAACCCGAAGTGCGCCTCCAGCCGGTCGGCGGGGATGCTCTCGGTCGGTACGCCCAGGTGGTCGCCGATGCTATGGGCGATCTGACGCATCGGGATGCCTTCGTCCCCGGCCGCGTGCCACGCGGTGCCGGTCGGCGCGTTCTCGAGGGCCAGGCGGTAGAGATGGCCGACGTCGAGGGTGTGCCCGGCGGGCCACCGGTTCGCCCCGTCCCCGGCGTAGCCGGCCACCCCCGTCTGCCTGGCGATGGCGATCAGGGTCCGGGCGAAGCCGTGCCGGTCCAGCACGCTGTGGGTGATGGGCGGGATGCGCACGACCGACGACCGCACACCCCGGGCCGCGAGGCCGAGCATGGCGATCTCGGCGTCGCCGCGTCCGCCGGGCACGGCCGCGTCCTCTTCGGTGCCCGTCCGGCCCAGGTGCGCGAGCATGAGCGTGCCCGACGATCCGACCAGAGGCTTGCCGGTCCCCGCCAGCCCGTCACCAAGGGCCTGCACCACGGCGAGCTCCGCGGCGACGGCGGCGGCGAAGTTCCCGGTCCGCATCTCGTCGTGCTTGAACGCGAGGTGGACGACGCCGTCGGAGTCCGCGGCCGCCTTCGCCAGCCCGTCGAGGTCATCGAGGTCACCCCGATGCGGCGTGGCGCCGAGCGCGGTCACGGCCGCCGCGGCCTTTTCGGATCGCGCCAGGCCGGTGACGTCGTGGCCGGCGGCGATGAGCTCGGGAACGATGGCCGAGGCGAGATGACCGGACGCGCCGGTGACGAAAACACGCATGGGGACTCCCTGAGGTGCGCCGTGAGTACATAACCAGGCCAGTGATGAGACTTAGTGTCATAACTGTACCAAGTGATGAGACCCAGTGCCATCACCTAGGATGTCAGCATGGCCCGATGGGAACCGAACGCGCGGGAACGACTCGAGCGCGCCGCGCTCGCCCTGTTCGCCGAGCACGGGTACGACGCCACGACCGTCGCGCAGATCGCGGACCGCGCGGGGCTGACCAAGAGCACGTTCTTCCGGCACTTCGCCGATAAGCGCGAGGTGCTCTTCGGCGGCCAGGACTTCCTCTCGGGAGTCTTCAGTGACGCGATCCGGGCCGCGCCGCCCGCGGCCACCATCGCCGACTGCCTGGCCGCCGCGCTGGAAGCGGCCGCCACCGCGTTCACCCCGGACCGCCACGATCTCGCCCGGCAACGGCGGGCGATCATCGCGGCCCACAGCGACCTGCAGGAACGCGAGCTGCTCAAGCGGGCCCGCCTCGCCGCGGTGATGGCCGACGCCCTCCGCGCCCGCGGAGCCGACGAAACGACCGCGCGGCTGGCCGCCGAGATAGGCGTGCTCGCCTTCAGCGCCGCCTACGCGCGCTGGGCCGCCCCGGAAAACCAGCAGTCCTTCACCGAGATCGCGCACGCGAGCCTGCACGACCTGCAGGCGCGCGCGGCAACCCTCAGCTCATGAACTGATCAGGCCTGCAGGAAGGCCAGCAGGTCGGCATTGATCGCCGCAGCCTCGGTGGTGGGCATGCCGTGCGGGAAACCCTGGTATGTCTTCAGCGTCCCGTTCTGCACGAGCTTCGCGGACAGCGGCCCGGAGTCGGCGTAGGGGACGATCTGGTCGTCGTCGCCGTGCATGACCAGCACCGGCACCGAGATCTGCTTGAGGTCCTCGGTGAAGTCGGTCTGGGAGAAGGCGACGATGCCGTCGTAGTGTGCCTTGGCCCCGCCCATCATGCCCTGGCGCCACCAGTTCTGGATGATCGCTTCGGACGGTTCGGCGCCGGGCCGGTTGTAGCCGTAGAAGGGACCCGACGGCAGGGCCCGGTAGAACTCGGACCGGTTGGCGGCGAGCTGGGCCTGGAGGTCGTCGAAGACGCTCTTGGGCAGGCCACCGGGGTTGGCGTCCGTCTGCACCATCAGCGGCGGCACCGAGCTGATCAGCACCGCCTTCGCCACCCGGCTCTCCCCGTGCCGGGCGATGTAGTGCACGACCTCGCCGCCGCCGGTGGAGTGCCCGACGTGGACCGCATCATGCAGGTCGAGATGGGCCGTCACCGCAGCCAGGTCGTCGGCGTAATGATCCATGTCGTGACCGTCGCCGGTCTGCGTCGACCGCCCGTGCCCGCGCCGGTCATGGGCGATCACCCGGTAGCCGTGCCGCAGGAAGAACAGCATCTGGGTGTCCCAGTCATCAGCCGACAGCGGCCAGCCATGGCTGAACACAATCGGCTGCCCCGAACCCCAGTCCTTATAGAAGATCTCTACGCCGTCGGTCGTCGTGATCGTGCCCATGCTGCCTCCCTCGGTCTGGGAACTGTCTCCGAAACGCCCGCACCGGCAGCGTAACCCAGCTCTCTAGGCAGCCCGGCTGATACCCCGGGCCGACCGCGCGGCTGCTGCCTGCAAGCCCGGTCATGACAGAGCCCACCATCACGTCATTGTGGACATTTACCCCCGTATTCCCGCGGGTTACCGAGGCGAGCGCCGCCGCATAACCGCCGAGGCGAGCGCCGCCGTCCCGCAGCCGACCTCTAGCCCGAGGTAGATCCAGTAGCTCGCCGTGACGGCCGGCCGGTCCACCCGAAGCGTCGCGCCCGCACCGCCGCCGCCCCCAGCCAGGTCATCCCCACCGCCACATCCGCGGCGGGCTCGGAGCTGACCAGAGCCCACCCGCCCAGCGCCGCGTAGGTCCCGCCCAGCCCGGCCCGCGTCTCGGTAACCCCGCGCCCGTCGGCGGGCGTCAGGTGCAGCGCGTCCGCCACCCCCCGCGGGTTCACGACCGCCGCCACCCCGGACAGCATCAGGGCAGCACTGCTGACCCGGCCTGCGTTCACGAGGTGCAGCCTAACGCGGCGACTGGTCAGGAAATATCACCTGGGCCTCCTGGCCCGGGGAAAGCAAGAAGTAGGCCAGGAACGTGACGCCGTCATCCCTGGCGTCGAACCGGGCGATGCGCTCGCCCTCAGGCTCGAAGAACACGTCCCCGGCCGCCAGGACCGTCTCCGGCTGGCCCTCGATCTGGTAGACCACCGAACCCGCCACGATGCTGCCCACCACCGGCCCGTTGTGCACGTGCAGTCCCGCCGCATAGCCAGGCGCGATCCTGATCTCGCGGATCTCGACATGGCCGGTGTCCTTCACCTGCGGCAACTGCACGTCCGTGAGCACCGTGCGGCTCACCGGCTGATCGGGGGTCGGATCAACGGCTCTCGGCATGGCTGCCCTCCTCGGCCCAGAGGCTAACTGATCGCCGTTGCCGGACTCGCCATGCTACGGTCGTTCCTGAATAACAAGACAAAAGATCTCATACTTCGAGACAGCGAGACTTCGAGACAGCGAGACAGGAGGCGCGGAGGCACATGGGCAAGGTCTACCAGCGGATCGACGGCCGGCTGCGGAACTTCATCGAGCAGCAGGCGGTTTTCTTCGCAGCGACGGCCCCGCTGGCCGGCGACGGCCACGTCAACCTCTCCCCGAAGGGCCGTTCCGGCTCGCTGACGGTGCTCGAAGCGGACGGCTCCGGCGTCCGGGCCGTCATCGTAGTAACCGCCGAGCTGATCAGCGACACCTGCGGATTCGCCGTGCCGTTCCTGGATTACCAGGGCGAACGCACCCTGCACGCCGACTACTTCGGCCGCAAGACCGACGAGCAGTTCGCCGCCTACTGCGCCGCCAAGCCGCACAACGCGGTCAGCCTCGACGACCTCCCGGCCCTGCCGCTTCCCCTCCCGGCGCTACCGGCCCCGAAGCAGCCGGCCCACAGCAGCTGATCCCGTGATCCTCCAGGCCCAGGCCGATGCCGCGCGGATCGCCGAGCCCGCCGGCGATGGCGAGGGCCTCGTCGTGGAGCCGGCGGGCGGCGGCCGGGTCCCCGCGCTGCCAGGCGACTAGACCCAGCTCAGCCAGCACCATGCCCGTCGCGACGTCCGGCTCGTGCCCCATCCGGCGGTGCCAGTCGAGTACCGCCTGCAAAAGGTCATCGGCGTGGGAAAGATCGCCTTCCCGGCGGGCGAGCGCGCCCAGGCTGATGTCGGCGAACACCTCTCCCGGCTTGTAGTCCCGCTCGGCCGCGAGCCGCCGGGCTTCCGCGAGCAGTTCCCGCGCCTGCGCAAAGTCGCCGGTCAGCATCGCGATCCGGCCGAGCCAGGCCATCTGGTCGGCCGCCTGCGGCCACAGGCCCAGTTCGCGGGCCATCCGCAGCCCTTCGGCGTGCAGCCGCCGGCCCTGCTCGTAGTCGCCGGCCGTCTCGCACCGGGCGCCCAGCCACTCGGTGGCCTGCAGCTGACCCCAGCGATCGCCCAGCTCGCGGAACAGCTCCAGGCTCCGCTGGCCGTAGTCGCGGACCGCGTCGAGATCCCCCCGCACCGCCGCGTGCTTGGCCCGGGTGCTGAGCGCCGCGGCGATGCCCCACTGGTCCCCGCGGTCCTCGAAAGCGGCCAGCGCCCGGCCGGTCAGCTCCTCGCTCGGTCCCAGGTCCCCGAAGTCGGAGGTGCAGAAGCCGAGGAACCACTCGGCCTCGGCCCGCCCGGCCGGATCATCCACGTCGCCATCGGCCGACAGCCCCGCGCCGCCATCATCGGCCGAACCCCCGGCCAGCAGCGTAATCCCGGCCAGCCACGCCCGCGCGAAGGCCCGGCCCGCCCCCGGATCAGCCGGGCCCGACCCCGGATCATCCAGGCCCGCCCCGGAACCGTCCAGGGCCAGCGCCGACGACAGCGCCCGGCGCGCCTCGGTCAGCCGCCCGCGCAGGAACCAGTACCAGGTCATCGCCCCCGCCAGCCGCAGCGCCGCCGGCGCCTCGCGCTGACCGAACGCCCCCTCGAGCGCGCTATGAATATTCGCCGCCTCCCGGTCCAGGCGCTGAAGCCACTGCTGCTGATCGGAGCCCCGCAGCTGGTACCGGCCCCGTTCGGCCAGGGTGGTGTAGAACTCGCGGTGCCGCCGCTGCAGCCGGCCGAGCTCGCCTGCCTCGCGCAGCCGCTCGGTGCCGTAGGCCGCGACCGATTCGAGCAGCCGGTACCGGGGCTCCGCAGCGCCCCCGGCGGTCACCATCACCAGGGACCGGTCCACCAGCCGGGCCAGCAAGTCCGCGATGTCGGCCCGGTCCAGGCCCGCGCCCACGCAGGTCTGCTCGGCCGCCGTCAGCGTGCAGCCGTCGGCGTGCACGGCCAGCCGGCGCAGCACGACCCGTTCCGGCTCGCTGGCCAGCTCCCAGCTCCAGTCGATCATCGCGCGCAGCGTCCGCTGCCGCGCCGGGGCACCCCGCTGGCCCGCCGTGAGCAGCCGGAACCGGTCGTCGAGCCGGCCGGCCAGCGTGTGCACCCCGAGGGCGCGCACCCGGGCCGCCGCCAGCTCCAGCGCGAGCGGTATCCCGTCCAGCCGCCGGCAGATGCTGGCGACGGCGCGGGCATTGCCCGCGTCCACGGCGAATCCGGGCGCCGCCGCCGCGGCCCGGGCGGCGAACAGCTGCACCGCCCCCGCCTCCGTGAGCGGCGGGACCTCCCACAGCTGCTCGCCGCCGATGGCCAGCGGCTCCTGGCTGGTGGCCAGGATCCGCACCCCGGGCCCGGCCCGCAGCAGCCGCTCGGCCAGCGCGGCGACCGCCCCGATCAGGTGCTCGCAGTTGTCCAGCACCAGCAGCAGTTGCCGGGACGCGAGCGCGGCGGCCAGCCGGTCGGCCAGCGGACCCGGCGCGGTGCTGTCACCGATGCCCACGGCCGCCGACACGAGCTCGGCCACCCCCGCCGCACCGGTTTCCGCGACCAGCTCGACCAGCCACGTCCCGTCCGGGTAACCGCCCGCCAGCTGGGCGGCGACCGCCAGCGCCAGCCGCGTCTTGCCCACCCCGCCCGGCCCGGTGAGGGTGACGAGACGGCCGGAGCCGAGCAACGTCCGTACCTCGCTCACCGCCCCGTCCCTCCCGATCAATCCACCGAACGAGGCAGGCAGATTCGTACTCGCCGGAACCATCACCGGAGCCTCGGCGGGCGCCCGCAGGGCGGGATCCTGGACCAGGATCGCCTGCTGCAGCGCGGTGAGCTCCGGCCCCGGGTCAAGGCCCAGTTCGTCGCCGAGCCGCCGCCGCAGCTCGCGGTAGCTTTCCAGCGCCTCACTGGGCCGTCCGGCCCGGTAGAGCGCCGTCAGCTGCGCCGCCCGCAGCCGTTCCCGCAGCGGATGCCGCGCCACCAGGTCGCCGAGCTCGCCGGCCAGCTGGGCGTGATCGCCCAGCTCGAGGCGCGCCTCGGCCTGTTCCTCCAGCGCGACGAGCCGTTCCTCCTCCAGGCGGGCCGCCGCGGCCTGGGTGAAGAGCTGGTCGGCGAAGTCGGCGAACGCGCCGCCCCGCCACAGGCCGAGGGCTTCGGTCAGCAGGGCGGCCCGGGCCCGGGGGTCGCCGGCCGTCCGGGCCCGCCGCAGCAGTTCGCCGAACCGGCCCGCGTCGGTCATGTCGCCGTCCGCCCGCAGCCGGTAGCCGGGCGGGCGGTACTCGATCAGCTCCCGGCCGCCCGGCTCGGCCGCGGCCAGCACCCGGCGCAGCTGCGAGACCTTGGCCTGCAGCGATCCCGCGGGATCGGCCGGCGCCCGCTCGCCCCACAGGTCGTCGACCAGCCGGTCGGCGGACACCGGCTCGCCGGCGTGGACCAGCAGGTCGGCCAGCAGCGCCCGGACCTTCAGTCCGGGCACCGTGAGCTGCTCGCCGGCGCTCGTCCAGACTGCCAGCGGCCCGAGGACCCCGAAGCGCATGCAGCCAGGCTAACGGGGCGACCGTAAGCGGACCGGCAGCAGACCGTAAGCGCCCCCCGGCAACGTGGAGATCAGCCCGCACCGAGCCCAGGGAGCTGATGATGACCGAGACCCTCGCAGCCAGGCCAGCCGCACTGCCAGCCGGCCCGCCGCGTGCCACCCGGCGCGAATGGCTGGGCCTCGCGGTGCTCGCGCTGCCCACCTTGCTGGCGGCGATGGACTTCAGCGTGCTGTTCCTGGCCCTGCCGCGGCTGTCCGCGGATCTGCGGCCCAGCGGCAGCCAGCTGCTGTGGATCACCGACAGCTACGGCTTCCTGGTCGCGGGCTTCCTGGTGACCATGGGCGCGCTGGGCAACCGGATCGGCCGGCGCCGCCTGCTGACGGCAGGGGCGGCCGCGTTCGGGCTCGCCTCGGTGGCGGCCGCCTACTCATCCTCGCCGGCCATGCTGATCGCGGCGCGGGCGCTGCTGGGCATCGCCGGGGCGACGCTGATGCCCTCGACGCTGGGCCTGATCAGCACCATGTTCCGCGATCAGCGCCAGCGGACCTCCGCCATCAGCCTGTGGGGAGCCTGCCTGCTGGCCGGCACCGCCATCGGCCCCGTCGCCGGCGGCGTCCTGCTGCAGTTCTTCTGGTGGGGCTCGGTCTTCCTGATCGGCCTGCCGGTCATGGCGGTGCTGGTGATCGCCGCGCCCCGGCTGCTGCCGGAACACCGGAATCCGGCGCAGGGCCGGCTCGACCTGGTCAGCGTGGTCCTGTCGCTGGCCGCCGTGCTGCCGGCCGTCTACGGCCTGAAGACCGGAGTCCGCTCGGGCCTGACCGGGCCCGCGGTCCTGGCCCTGGTCGCCGGCCTGGCCTGCGGCGCGCTGTTCGTGCGCCGCCAGCGGTCGGCGGCCAGCCCGCTGCTCGACCTGCGCCTGTTCCGGTACCGCGCCTTCACCGCCGCCGTCGGCATCCTGCTCGCCGCCGGGGCCATCTCGGGCGGGATCGGCTTCCTGTTCTCGCAGTACCTGCAGCTGGTGGCCGGCCTGTCGCCGCTGCCCGCCGGGCTGTGGTCGCTGCCGGATACGGCCGCGATGATCGCCTGCTCGCTGCTGTGCCCGCTCGCGGTCCGGCGCATCCAGCCGGCCTACGTGATCGGCGGCGGCCTGGTGATCTCCGCGGCCGGGTTCTGGCTGCTGACGCAGGTCCAGGCCGGCTCCGGGCCCGCGGTCGCGGTGGCCGGTGTCGTCCTGGTCTTCACCGGGGTCACCCCGGCCTGGGTGCTGGGCACCGACCTGATCATCGGCTCGGTACCGCCCGCCGCAGGCGGCTCGGCCTCCTCGGTATCGGAGACCGCCAGCGAGCTCGGCGTGGCTCTCGGCGTCGCCGTCCTCGGCAGCATCGCCGGCGCCGCCAGCCGTACTCAGGTGGCCCGCGCCATCCCCGCCCGGCAGGCTTTCACCTACGGGTTCGGCACCGCCGCCGCCGTGAGCGTCGCGGTCGCGCTCGTCCTGGCCCTGCTCGCCGTCGTCACACTCACCAGCTCACACCGGAGGCACTGACATGCTGCTCGAGAACAAGAACGTCATCATCTACGGCGCCGGCGGGGCGGTCGGCGGCGCGGTCGCCCGCGCCATGGCCCGTGACGGCGCGGCCGTCTTCCTGGCCGGCCGCACCCTCGCCCCGGTCCGGGCGGTGGCCGAGGAGATCACCGCCGGGGGCGGGACCGCGCACGCGGCCCAGGTCGACGCGCTGGACGAGCAGGCCGTCGACCGCCACGTGGCGGACGTGGCCGCTACCGCGGGCCGGATCGACGTGCTGTTCAACGCCATCGGGATGGAAGACGTCCAGGGCCCGCCGCTGCTCGAGATGGCCGCCGGTGACTTCACCCACCCGGTCGTCACCGCCGCCCGGACGCAGTTCCTCACCGCCCGTGCGGTAGCCCGGCTCATGACGCGGCAGGGCTCGGGCGTCATCATGTCCATCACGGCCGAGCCGGCCCCGGCCCCCGGCATGGGCGGGTTCATGGCCGCCTGCGCGGCGGTCGAGGCCCTGTGGCGCGGCCTGGCGTGCGAGCTCGGACCGCACGGCATCCGCCTGGTCATCGTGCGCTCGGCCGGCTCACCCGACACCCCCGCGGTCCAGGAGGTCGCCAGGCTGCACGCCGCCGCGGCCGGCCTGTCCCCGGCCGAATTCCAGGACGCCGAGGGCAGCGGCACCTTGCTGCGGCGGCTTCCGCTGCTGGCCGAGGTAGCGAACGCCGCCGTCCTGCTCGCCTCGGACCGCGCCAGCGCGATGACCGCGGTCCAGGCCAACGTCACCTGCGGATCGTTCGTCGACATCTGAGCGACGGCCCGCACCCGGGCCGTGACCAGCCGGCCCTCAGCTCCGGATCCGGTCACGCAGGATGTTCTTCTGGATCTTGCCGGTGGACGTCTTGGGCAGCTCGCCGAACTCGAACCGCCGGGGCACCTTGTACCGGGCCAGGCGCTCCCGGGCGTACTCGGCCAGCGCGTCCGCGTCGACGTCATCCTGCCTCAGCATGACGAAGGCGACCGGCACCTCGCCCCAGCGTTCGTGCGGCATCCCCACCACGGCGCTTTCCACCACCGAGGGGTGGCTGTCCAGCACCTGCTCGACCTCGACCGAGGCGATGTTCTCGCCGCCGGAGATGATGATGTCCTTGCTCCGGTCCCGGATCTCGACATAGCCGTCGGGGTGCATCACGGCCAGGTCGCCGGTCAGGAAGCAGCCGCTGCGGGTGACCTCGGCGGTGGCCTCCTGGTCTCGGTAGTAGCCGAGCATGACGTTGTTGCCGGCGACCGCGATCTCGCCGATGGTCTCGCCGTCAGCCGGCACGTCCCGGCCCTCGTCGTCCAGGACCCGCAGCGGCCGGGCGATGATGTTGGGCGCTCCCTGGCGGGCGCGCAGCGTGGCCTGCTCCCGGGGCGGGAGCTCGTTCCAGTCCGGCTGCCATTCGTTGATCGCGAGCGGGCCGTAGGTCTCGGTCAGCCCGTACAGGTGGGTCACGGCGAGGTTCATCGACTCCATCCGGGCCAGCAGGGTGGCCGACGGCGGCGCGCCGCCGGTGTCCACGTGCACCTGACGGTCCAGGGGCCCGGCCGCCGGATCTTCGGCGATCATGGTGAGCACGGTCGGGGCCGCGCTGAAGTGGGTGATTCCCTCCTCTCGCAGCAGCCGCCAGATCTCGGCGGCGTCCACCGCCCGCAGGCACACGTGGGTGCCGCCCGCCGCCGTGACGGCCCAGGTGAAGCACCAGCCGTTGCAGTGGAACATCGGCAGCGTCCACAGGTACCGGGCGCCCGGCCCCAGCCCGGCGTGGTACGCCATCGCCGTGGCCTGCAGGTACGCGCCCCGGTGGTGGTACATCACGCCCTTGGGCCGCCCGGTCGTGCCGCTGGTGTAGTTGATCGCCAGCAACTGGCGCTCGTCCGTCACCGCAGGCTCGGCCGCCGCGGGCTCAGCAGGGGCCGCGCCGGCGATCCACTCCTCGTAGGAATCGCCCTCGGTGAAGCACGGCAGCCCGGCCCGGCCGGCCAGACGGCGGGCGCGGTCGGCGAACTCCCGCGTCGCGACCAGCACCGACGAGCCCGAGTGATCCAGCAGGGCGGTCAGTTCATCGTCCGCCAGCCGGGTGTTCAGCGTGACCAGCACGGCGCCCGTCATCGGCGCCGCGTTGTGCAGTTCCAGCATCACGTGGCTGTTGGCGCACAGCGCGGCGACCCGCTCCCCGCGGCCTGCTCCCTGCGCCGCCAGCGCGGCGGCCAGGCGGCGGCACCGTTCGGACATGTCGCGGTAGGTGAAGCTGCGCTCGCCGTCCACGATCGCCGTCCGGTCGGCGAAGACCGCGGCCGCGCGGTCGAGGAACGAGGCGGGCGTCAGCGGGGCGAAGGTGAACTCTGCCATCCGGTCCGTCTTCCCCGTGGCACCGGCCGAAACCGCCGGCGCCGCGGGCATCGCGTTTCCCCGGCGGTGAACGGGGAAGCTGGCCGTCCACGGCGCCACCCGCCGTCCGGGCTGCCCGTGGCGCCGGAGACAGCGGTGGAAGCCTCCATGACCACTGCTCATCGTCGATCACGCAGATCAGCGGCTGTTCCCCGGCCGCCGCGGACAGCAGGCCGAGCACGGCCAGGCCGATCAGGAACCGGTCCGGCGGCGGTCCCGCACTGAGGCCGAAGGCGGCCCGCAGCGCGTCGCGCTGCGGGCCGGGCAGTCGCTCGGCCCGGCTCAGCATCGGCGCGCACAGCTGGTGCAGCCCGGCGAACGCCAGCTCCATCTCCGACTGCACGCCGACGGCCCGCGCTACCCGGCACCCCGCATCCGTCGCCGCCCGGCCAGGTAATCGAGCAGCACGCTCTTGCCCACGCCCGGCTCGCCGCGCACCACCAGGACCTGGCTCGCACCGGTCCGGACGGCCTCGGCCAGCCGGTCGAGCTCGCTACGCTCGGCGGTCCGGTCGGTCAGCACGATCGTACGGCCCCGGCTGGGATTCGCGGGCATCAGTCGCCAGCGGCAACGGTGAGAGCCGCCAGGGTCCGGCTGCTGAGGAGGCCGCCTCGGGTGTACTCAGGCGCAGCTCCCTTCACAAGCCAGACATTACGCCTCCGCCGGAACCGTGTCGACGCTGGCAGCCGCCCGCCCGGCTACGATCGACATGGTTGTCGATTATGCGGCCAGGAGAGTCGTCATCATGAGCAAGGAGCCCGCGCCGGCCCGGACGAGGGGCGGCTGGGAGCCGGCGGGAACGGCGGCGGCCCGGCGCAGCGCGCACGGCGCGCGGGTCACCGCCAAGGGCGCCCGGACCCGGGAAGAGCTGGTGGCCGCCGCGCGGCGCGTCTTCGAGCGGGACGGTTACTCCGGGGCCCGGGTCGCCGATGTCGCCGCCGAGGCCGGGGTTGCCCACGGCAGTTTCTATACCTACTTCTCATCGAAGCAGGACGTGTTCCTGGCGGTGATGCGCCAGGTGGGGGAGCAGTTCGAGGAGGCCGTCGCCCCGCTCCCGGCCGGCCGGGGGGCAGATCCGTACCAGGCGCTGGATCAGGCCAACCGCCGGTACCTGGCCGCCTACCGGGCCAACAGCGTGATCTGGGCCCTCGCCGAGCAGGTGGCCACGATCGACCCGGAAATCCACCGGATCCGGCTGCTGGGCCGCCGCCGGCATGTCGACCGGGTCGCGAACACCATCCGGCGCTGGCAGGACCGTGGCCTGGCCGACCGCGGCGTCGATCCGGAGACCACGGCCGGCGCGCTGGTCTCGATGATCTCCAACTTCGCGTACTGGTGGCTGGCCGGCGGCGACAGCTACGACGCCGAGGCGGCCGCGGCCACCCTGACCAGCATCTGGGCGCGGGCGGTCGGGTTGCGCCAGCCGTGACGTCCCCGCGGCTACGGACCGGCCGTGGTACCCCCGGCCCGGGCCTCGAGCCTTGATGTTCGACATGGATGTCGAATACGCTCAGGCGGTGGGCTCCGTTAAGAGTTTCGGTGACGTGGCCGTCGAGGTGCACGATGACTACGTGGCGGTCGCCGAGATCGGGCGGCCGCCGGACAACTACTTCGACGTCGACCTGATCAGCTCATTGGCCGATGCCTACGCATGGGCCGATACCGAAGCGGGCGCCCGCTCGATCGTGCTCTGCTCGGCCGGCAAGCACTTCTGCGCCGGGGCCGACTTCGCCGGCCGCTCCGGCCAGGCCCGCCCGCTCGGGTCCGGGAGCGGATCCGGCCAGGGGGCCGGGGACCTGTACGCCCAGGCGGCCCGGCTGTTCCGGGCCCGGCTGCCGGTGGTCGCGGCCGTCCAGGGCGCGGCCGTGGGCGGCGGCCTCGGCCTGGCGTGCTCTGCCGACTTCCGGGTCGCCAGCCCGGCGGCCAGGTTCACCGCCAACTTCGCCCGGCTCGGCCTGCACCAGGGATTCGGCCTCAGCGTGACGCTGCCGGCCATCGTCGGCCAGCAGCACGCCAGCCTCATGCTGTACACCGGCCGCCGCCTGACCGGCGAGCAAGCGGCCCAGCTCGGGCTCGCCGACCTGCTCGCGGACCCGGCCGAGCTGCGGGCCACGGCGCACGGGCTGGCGGCGGAGATCGCCGCGGCGGCCCCGCTCGCGGTGCGCGCGATCCGGTCGACGCAGCGCGCCGGGCTGGCCGAGCGGGTCAGCGAGGCGATGGCGGCCGAGCTGGTCGCGCAGGACCGGCTGCGGCAGACCGCCGACTTCGCCGAGGGCGTGCGCGCCTCCGCCGAGCGCCGGCCGCCCCGGTTCCAGGGTCGATGACCAGCCACGCCGGCATCCGGTCGGAGCTGCGGGCATGGGTGGCGGCGAACTGGGATCCCGGGCTCAGCCTGGCCCGGTGGCGCGAGCTGCTCGCCGATTCGGGCTGGGCCAGTCCGGCCTGGCCGCGCGAGTGGTGCGGCCGGGACCTGTCACCGGCCGCCGCCGCGGTGGTGGCCGCCGTGCTGGCCGCGGAGGGGGTCCCCGGGCCGCCGGATGGCGTCGGCGTGGCCCTGGCCGCCCCCGTGATCATCGAGTACGCCGCCGACGAGCTCAAGCGGCGGCTGATCCGGGCCACCGTGACCGGCGAGCTCACCTGGTGCCAGCTCTTCAGCGAGCCGGGGGCCGGGTCCGACCTGGCCGGGCTGGCCACCCGGGCGATCCGGGACGAGCCCGGCGGCGGCTGGCTGGTGACCGGTCAGAAGGTGTGGTCCACCGGGGCGGCGACCGCGGATTTCGGCCTGCTGCTGGCCCGCACCGATCCCGCCGTGCCGAAGCACGCCGGTATCAGCTGCTTCGCGCTGCCGATGCGCCAGCCCGGCGTCGAGGTCCGGCCGCTGCGCCAGATGAACGGGCACGCCTCGTTCAACGAGGTGTTCCTGGACGCCGCGCGGGTGCCGCCCGGCCACCTGATCGGCGAGCCCGGGGCCGGCTGGACGGTTGCCCGCGCCACCCTGGCCCGGGAGCGCCGCCTGGCCGCGTCGAGGCCCGCGCCCGGCCCAGCGCCCAGGGGAACAGCGTCGAAGGAAACGCCGGGCGAGCAGCCGGGCCGGGCGTGGCGGGAGGCGATCGCCGAGCGCACCGCCGCGGCCGAGCCGCACAAGTGGTACCCGCAGCGGGCCGGGCGCCCCGACCTGGTGATAGCGCGCGCCCAGGCCGAGGGCAGGGCGGCCGACCCGGTCGTCCGCCAGGAGATCGCGAAGCTCATCGAGCTGGCCTGGTCGGCGCGGTGGACGGCGGACCGGGCCGCCGCGGCCCGCGCAGCCGGCCAGCCGCCCGGGCCGGAGGGCTCGCTGGGCAAGCTGGCCAGCACCCGCATCGCGCGCCAGGCGGCCCGGGTGCACGCGATGATCGGCGGGCCGCACGCCATGCTGACCGGTCCGGACTCGCCGCTCGGCGGAGTGGTGGCCGAGATTATCCTGTCGGTGCCGGCCATCTCCATCGCCGGCGGCACCGATGAGATCCAGCGGACGATCATCGCCGAGCGGATCCTCGGCCTGCCACGCGAGCCTGACGCCGACCGCGACGTGCCCTTCCGCGATCGTGCGTCCGGGATCCGTCAGGCCGGCCGCGGACAGGAGGGCCATGCCGTACCTTGACCGGGCGGGAACCCGGATCTACTACGAGGTCACCGGGGGACCGGGGGACCGGCCCCCGCTGCTGCTCAGCCACGGCTACGGCGCATCCTCGCGGATGTGGCAGCCGAACCTCGCGGCGCTGGCCGCCGACCGTACCGTCATCACCTGGGACATGCGCGGCCACGGCGCCAGCGACAGCCCCGATGACCCGGAGCAGTACAGCCACGCGGCCTGCGTGGCCGACATGGCGGCGCTGCTCGACGCGGCCGGGGCGGAGCGCGCCGTGCTCGGCGGCCTGTCGCTGGGCGGCTTCGTGTCGCTGGAGTTCGTGCTGGTCCATCCGCGGCGGGCCGACGCGGTGATGCTCTTCGACACCGGGCCCGGCTACCGCAGCGACCAGGCCCGGCAGCGGTGGAACGAGAGAGCCTTCAAGACCGCTGACCGGCTCGAACGCGACGGCATCACGGCGCTCGGCGGCTCGGCCGAGGCGGATTACGGTCATCGTTCGGCCCGTGGCCTGGCCCTGGCCGCCCGCGGCATGCTGGCCCAGCGCGACGGGCACGTCATCGAGGCCCTCGCGTCGGTCAAGGTGCCGGTCCTGGTCCTGGTCGGCGCGCGCGACGAGCCGTTCCTGGCGGCCGCCGACTACGTCACGGCCAAGATCCCGGGCGCCGTCAAGGTGGTAGTACCTGACGCCGGCCACATCAGCAACGCCGACCAGCCAGCCCTGTTCAACCAGGCCGTGCGGGAATTCCTCGGCGGCCTGGGCTAACCGGCGCCTTCCGGCGGCCTCGCCTCCGCGCGGGCCGGCCGCTCCGCCGCGCGCAGCACGCCCGCCTGTTCCAGCGCGGTGATCTCGGCGTCGGCCAGCCCGGCCTCGGCCAGCACCTCGCGGGTGTGCTGCCCCGGCAGCGGCGCGGGCCGGCGCACCGACGCGGGCGTGGCCGAGAAGCGGGCCGGCGACGGGATCAGCCGGTAACTCCCGGCCTCGGGATGCTCCGCCCGCGGCAGCGCGGCGATGAGATCGTCGAGGCCGGCCGCCCGGGCGGCCGGGATCCGGTGCGCCGTGCAGAACGCCAGCCACTGCGCCGTGGTCCTGGCCGCGAGCACCCGGCCGAGGGTGGCGTACGCGAAACCGGGGTTCAGCCAGACGCCGCGGCTGGTCAGGCGGGGATCCCCGACCAGGTCACCGATCCCCGCGGCCCGCAGCAGCGCCGTCCAGTGCGCCTCCCGGTGCGGCTGGACCGCGATCCAGCCGTCGGCGGTCTGCAAGGCGCCCCGCAGCGGCGTGAGAATGCGGTTGTACCCGGCCGGTCCGGCCGGCGGCTCGCAGATCGCCGCCCCGCCGTGCTCCACCAGCATGAACGAGCGCACCGCGTCGGTCATCGGGATCTCGACGCGCTGGCCCTGCCCGGTCCGCTCGCGGTGGAACAGCGCGGCCATGATCGAGTAGGCGACGACCAGCCCGGACACCTTGTCGGCGAGCAGCGTCGGGATCAGCCCGGGCGTCAGCCCGGCCCGGCCGAGCACGTCGGGCACGCCGCTGGCCGCCTGGATGATGTCGTCGAAGGCGGGCTCGTCGGCGTCGGGCCCGTCCGACGGGTAGCCGCACGCCTGGCAGAAGACGACGTCCGGCCGGACCGCGCAGATATCGGGGTACCCGAGTCCGAGCCGGGCCAGCGAGGCGGGCCGCAGGTTGGTGACGAACACGTCGCAGCCGGCCGCGACCCGGAGCAGCGCGGCCCGGCCCTTGGGATGACCGAGATCGAGGGTGATATTGCGCTTATTGCGCAGCAGGTTCAGCGCCACGCCGGAAAGCCCGCGGACCGGGCCGGCGCTCATGACGCGGTTGATGTCGCCCTGCCCGTTCTCCACGGAAATCACGTCGGCACCCAGATCACCCAGGATCTGCGTCGCCAGCGGACCCATCACCACGGCGGTCAGGTCGAGCACGCGGATCCCGGCCAGCGGTCCCTGAGAATCGACATCCATGTCGACAACTCTAAGCAGTAACGCGTTACGACTCGATACCGCTTAGCTGTTAAGAGCTGATTACGGCAAAAAAAGCGCATTGATGGAGAAAGATGTGGCCTGGCATCAGCTGAGTAAGTAAAGCGGACGGGAGTGAGGCCATGCACTTTAACCTCGGGAGGGCAGTCGGGATCGTAACTCCCGTGCTGCTGGGGAGCATTCTGGTGGCGGGCGCGGCGGCACTGCCCGCCAAGGCCCAGACGTGGCAGGACACGGCGCTGGCGGCGGGCGCGGTGCAGGTATCCACGTTCAGCGGCGCCGGCCTCGCGGCCGCCAACGGCGACGGCATCATCAAGCTGACGGGGACCGGCGTGACCTGGTCGCTGCACGGCACGGTGCCGCTCGGCGTGACCCTGTCCGGCACGACCATCAGCTACTCGGGCGGCGCGGTCACCAACGCCGGCACGATTGCGGTCGACGCCACCGACGGCACCGGCAACGTCCAGGCCCTCGAGATCCCCATCGCGCTCGCGTCCAAGTCGATCCAGGTGGGCGGCACGGTCGTCAAGGTGTCCCTGTCCGCCCTGGCCGACACGAACACGCTGGGCACGGTGAAGTTCAGCGCGACCAGCACGAAGAGCGCCGACACGGTCAACTTCGCCGAGACGTCGCTGCCGACCGGGCTGACGTCCGGTAACCCGGTGCTGACCTACGTCGGCGGGACGGCCGCTCCCGGCACCTACACCGGGGTCGTGGTCACCGCGACCGACGCCGACGGCGCCTCGCTGCACGGCACCTTCACCCTCACCGTCCAGGCCAACTCGGTCACTGACGCAGGCGACATGGTCAACCCGTACGGGAACGGGTTCGACGTCTTCCGGCAGGCCAGGCACGCCGGCGCGAAGGTCGTCGGCTGGACCGCCACCCAGTCCGACCCGGCCACGCACTTCCTCCGCAGCAATGGCGCCCACGCCGGTGCCTTCCGGTTCGAGTACGCGCCGAACGGCTCGGGCTCCGGGCTCTGCGTGTCGGACCCCGGCGGCGGCTGGAAGTCCGACCCGCTGCGCGACGGCCTGATCCTCACCAACTGCAACAGCGGCCCGTTCCAGCAGTTCGTCCCGCAGTCCAACGGCACGCTGCGCAACCTGGCGACCGGGCTGTACGTCAACCCGAACGGCACCGGCTCGCAGCTGCGCGGGGCCGCCGCCCCCACCAAGTGGGGCGGCTCCAAGTACAGCTGGAAGGAACTCGCCAACCTGCCGTAGCTCAAGGCGAAACACCAGACCGGGGAGGGACCGAACGAGGTTCCCTCCCCGCGTCATGTCCGGGACTCGTCCGGCGGCGCACCGCCCGGTGCAGTTCCTTAAACGACACGAAGACCGGTGAACCGTTCGTCACTATGTGTCGTTATAAGATTACATAGTGTGTTGAACTCGGCTGCCGGGGCTGGGGGAAACCGGACCCGGAAGGAAGCCTGATGCGTGACACCTGGACCTGAGTTACTCGAAACCGGACGTGTCGCCTGCTCCCCGGCGGACGATCTCGGGCTCGGATGAGGAGAAGTCGATCACCGTGGTCGGCTCGGTGCCGCAGTCGCCCGAGTCGACCACCGCGTCCACGGCGTGCTCGAGTTCCTCGGCGATCTCCCAGCCCTGCGTCATCGGCTCGTCGTGGCCGGGCAGCAGCAGGGTGCTCGAGACCAGCGGCTCGCCGAGCTCGGCGAGCAGTGCCTGGGCGGTCACGTGGCGCGGGATCCGCACCCCGGCGGTCTTCTTCTTCGGGTGCTGCAGGATGCGCGGCACCTCCTTGGCCGCGGGCAGGATGAAGGTGTAGCTGCCCGGGGTGGCCGCCTTGATCGCCCGGAACACCGGGTTCGGCACGTAGACGAACTGGCCTAGCTGCGCGAAGTCCTGGCACACCAGCGTGAGGTGGTGCCGGTCGTCGAGCCCGCGGATCGCCCTGATCCTGGCCATGCCGTCCTTGTTGCCGAGCTGGCAGCCGAGCGCGTAGCACGAGTCCGTCGGGTAGGCGATCACGCCGCCCGCACGGACGATGTCGGCGGCCTGGGCAATCGCGCGCGGCTGCGGGTTGTCCGGATGGACGCTGATGTACTTGGCCATTACCGCGGGAGGAAATCGAGTAGCAGCGAGTTGACCTGGTCCGGGGCCTCCAGTTGCATCCAGTGGCCCGGGCCGTCGAGCCGTTCGTACCGCCACGGGCCCGCTACGTTCTTGGCCGAATCGGTCATCTGCACCTCGGTCAGCGCGAAGTCTCCGGTGCTCCAGATGCCCATCGTGGGCGCCTGCACCGGCGGCAGCTCAACCGGCGGTCCCACCCAGGTCTCCGGCCCGACGTTGGCCCGGTACCAGTTCAGGCCGGGAACGAGCGAGCCGTTCGCCGCCATGTCGGCGGCCGCCTGATCGCCGTCGGGATGGCCCCGCCGGAGGTTGGCCCAGTTGTCGTCGGTCAGCCAGCGCTCGGCGACGCCCGGGAACTGGAACAGCAGCATGTACCACGACTTCTGGCGCTGCTCCAGCGTGCGGCGCAGGGTGGACGGGTGGCCGACGGACAGGACCGCGAGATGGTCGACGTTGCCGGGCGCGAAGGAGGCGAGGGCCCAGGCCAGCGCCGCGCCCCAGTCGTGGCCGACGATGTGGGCCCGGTCGATCCCCTCTGCGGCGAGGACCGCCAGCACGTCCCCGGCCAGCAGGGGCAGCGCATAGGCCTCGACCGCCTCCGGCTTGCCGGAGCGCCCGTAGCCGCGCAGATCGGGGACGACTACCCGGAACCCGGCCTCGGCCAGCGCCGTCACCTGATGCCGCCACAGCCGCCCGGAATCGGGAAAGCCGTGCAGCAGCACGACCGGCCGTCCCTGCCCGGTCACCTCGTACTCGATACCGACCCCGTCGACGTCCACCCGGCTCATGGGTCCTCAACCTACTCCTCACCTGGCCGGCCTGGACACTGCTGGCCGAGGCACTGCTGGCCGGGGTAGGCCGGCATGCTCCCGCAGGGTCGTGCCGGCGTACTCGGTCCGGGCCAGGCCCTGCTTTTGCAGGATGGGCACCACGTGGTCGACGAACGCGGTCAGCTGGCCGGGCAGGACGTTGGGCATGAGGGTGAACCCGTCCGACGCTCCCGCCTCGTGCCAGCCGGCGATGAGCTGGGCCAGCTTCTCCGGGGTACCGGTGAAATCGAGGCCGCCGGGCAGCGCCGACAGCTTCTGCGCGATGGCGCGGAAGGTGGCCGCCGGGTCCTGCCCGGCCATCGTGTAGATGGACGCGCCGAAGCTCGTCTTGGGCGCGCTGGCCAGCAGGCCGGCCGGGAACGGCGCGTCGGGGTCGATGGCCGTGTAGTCCAGGCCGGCCAGGTTGGCCAGGTTGCGCCAGCGGAACTCGCCGCTGGCCGCCTCCTCGAGCTCGTCCTTGAGCGCGGCGGCCTCGGCGTCGCTGCCGGCCAGGAGGAAGGACAGGCCGGGCAGCACCCGGACGTGCTCCGGGTCGCGCCCGAACCCGGCCGCCTGCGACCTCAGGTTCTGCCGGAACGCGATCCCGGCGCTGATGTCGGCCACCGGCGTGAACACCGCGTCGGCGTACCGGGCGGCCAGCGCGATGCCAGGCCCGGACGAGCCGGCCTGGGTCAGGAACGGGTGGCCCTGCGGCGACCGGGGGAGCGGGAGGTAACTGGCGACGTCGAAGTAGGTGCCGTGGTGCCGCGGCGGGTGCAGCCGGGCCGGGTCGGCCCACTGCCCGGTCAGCCGGGACATGACCGCGGCGCCGTCCTCCCAGGCGTCCCAGAGCTTGAGCACGACCTCCACGTACTCGCCGGCCCGGTCGTACCGGTCCGCCGCCGGCGGGTGCGGCTGGTCGCCGAAGTTGCCGGCCGCGGCGGGCTCGACCGTGGTGACGATGTTCCAGCCGGCCCGTCCGTGGCTGAGGAAGTCCAGCGTGGCCACCCGCCGGGCCACGTCCCACGGGAAGCTGTAGGTGGTCGACGCGGTGGCGATCAGCCCGACCTGCTCGGTCGCGGTGGCCACCGACGAGAGCAGCTGGAGCGGGTCCAGCGCGGCGCCGGGCAGGAACTCGGACCGGAACTCCGCCACCCCGGGGCTGTCGGGCAGGAAGATCGAGTCGAGGATGCCGCGTTCGGCCGTCCGGGCCAGGTCGATGTAATGGCGCGGATCCAGCACGCTGGCCGGGTCGGCGGCCGAGACCCGCCAGGCCGCCTCGTGGTAGCCCGAGTTGCGCAGGTAGACGTTCAGGTTCAGGTAGCGGCGTTCCGCGGTCAACGGGGATCCTCCCATGAGTAGCTGTATTCGATATCCTCACATGCCCAGCGCTGCCTTCGCCGGCCAGGACATCGACACGGCGGTCTTCCACCCCGACCAGCCCAGCTGTGGCTCTTCCGCAGCAAAGGATCCACTGGCCCGCAGCCCGGATCCCGCCCTCAGCCGCCGCATCCGCACCACATCTCACACCCGTCACCGCCCCGGCCCTCACCTGCTCCCGGCAAACGACATCGATGCTCCATCAATGTCGCAATGGCAGCATCAATGCTCCATCAATGCCGTTACCGCGCCCAGCCGGGCCGCCCGGGATACGGCAGGCTGACACCACAGGTCACCACTGGCACCACCCGCCACCGAGCCTGACGCTAAGGGGCCGGGAATGGCGCTGGCGTCATCCATCCGGGCCATCATGCCGCTTCAGCCAGCGCTTCTTCCCGCCGTGAACCAGGAGAATCTTGCCGATTTATTACGCGGTAATCCGGGCCTGAACGTGTCGATCATGCGGGCCGTATCTCGAAGTGAGCGGCTAGTAACGCACTGCCAATATAGGTCCCGAGCCTATCGGCACCGCATCGACGATCACCAGTTTTGATGACCGCCGCCGGGCCGGTAAATGGCGCGGCGCTAGCCCCTTGCTCATAAATGCGCGCCGGGCGTCGAAACGAAAAGGGAGTGCTGTGAATTCATCGCACAGTCACCGCCGCCCGCCCAAGGTCAGGCGGACGGGCAGGCACGCTAAACCATCGCCCACGCAGAACGTGGTGGGGACGGCCTACAAGGCCGCCCCGGCGATGGCGATCGCGGGCGCGCTCATCGCCGCCCCGTCGGCCCAGGCCGCCACCCAGATCCCGGCCCTGGCCAGCGCGGTCGCCGGGCAGACGTACACCCCCGCCCAGGCCGCCGCCCAGGCGCCCGTCCAGACCGCCGCGGTCGTCACCCAGGCCCACACCGATGCCCTCGTCATCCACCATGAGCCGGCCCGCCACTACACCGTCCGGCCAGGTGACACGCTGTCCTCGATCGCGCAGCGGTTCTACGGCAACTCGGCCCGCTGGCAATGGATATTCCAGGCCAACCGGTCCCGGGTAAAGAACCCGGACATGATCTTCGCGGGCGAAGTGCTCACCATTCCCTTCAAGGCACCGCCCCGCAGCCAGGCCGGCACTCCCGCCATGCCCACCGCGCTGACCACCACCTCGACCCTGAGCGGGACGCTGAGCTGCCACGGGCTCGAGGAACTGTGGGAAGAGGCCGGCGGCTCGCACGCCCAGGCCTTCATGGCCGCCGAGATCGCCATGGCCGAATCCAGCGGGCGGCAGTTCGCCACCGGCCCGTTCGGCGAGCGCGGCTACTGGCAGATCAACACGAACCACGGCTCGCTGTCCACCTACGACCCGCTGGGCAACGCCAAGGCCGCCGTCATCATCTCCAGCAACGGCACCAACTGGCACCCCTGGACCACCTTCACCACCGGCGCCTTCCACGGCCGCTGCTAGTAGTCGCACGAGCGGGCACAGGCACGCGCCCGGCCCGGATGATCCCGGGCCGGGCCGCCCGTCGCCCGGCCGGTCAGCTCGTCATGCCGTCGAACATTCCGGGCTCGTAGGAACCCCCCTTCTGCCGGACGATCACGCCGAGCCGGTTGGCTGCGTTGATCATGGCGATCCCGCCGACCAGCGTCGCGATCTGGTCGTCGTCGTAGTGCTTGCGCACCTGGGCCCAGGTCTCGTCGGACACGCCGTGGCTGGCATCGGCGAGGCGGGTGCCCTCCTCGGCCAGCGCCAGCGCGGCCTGCTCGGCCTCGGTGAATACGGTGGTCTCGCGCCAGGCGGCGACCAGGTTGAGCCGGACCGCGGTCTCGCCGGCGGCGGCCGCCTCCTTGGTATGGAGGTCGACGCACCAGCCGCAGCCGTTGATCTGGCTGCAGCGCAGCCCCACCAGTTCCTGGGTGGACTTCGGTAGCGTCGACTGCGCGAGCACCATGCTGGCGCCAGCGAAACGCTTGGCGAACCTGGCACCGATCTCGTTGCCGAACATGTTGAACCGGGGTTCCATGATGGTGTCCTCACTCGTGACATTGCGTGCTCCCGGACGGAACGAACACGAGATGCCGGCCGGCCGGTCCCTGTGACAGCGCCGTCCCGGTGTCACAAAACGCCGCCGCCTAGTGTCTGGTGGATATGAACCGCGACGCCCGCCACGACCCCGCCACGGAGGACCCCGCCACGGAGGACCCCGCCACCGAGGACCCCGCCACCGAGGACCCCGGTACGGGGGACCCCGGTACGGAGGATCCCGCCACCGGGGCATTCCTCGCCCACCGCAACCTGCTGTTCACCGTCGCCTACGAGATGCTCGGCTCGGCCGCCGACGCCGAAGACGTCCTGCAGGAGACCTGGCTGCGCTGGGCGGGCGTCGACCTCGGCATCGTGCGCGATCAGCGCGCCTACCTGGTCCGGATCACCACCCGCCAGGCGCTGATCCGGCTGCGCACGCTCGGCCGCCGCAAGGAGTCCTACGTCGGCCCCTGGCTGCCCGAGCCGCTGCTGACCGCGCCCGACGTAGCCGAGGACGTCGAGCTGGCCGACAGCGTCTCGACGGCGATGCTGCTGGTGCTGGAGACCCTCACCCCGACCGAGCGGGCGGTATTCGTGCTGCGCGAGGTGTTCGGCCTGGCCTA
>JAICWX010000633.1 GCA_025934635.1 Streptosporangiaceae bacterium
ACGAAGGCGATGCCGTCCAGCGCGCCCGCCGACCCGGCGGGCTGGCCGCCGAGCACGGCGACGGTCCCGGCGGTCGGCACGGCCAGCCCGGCGGTCATGTTCATCAAGGTGGTCTTGCCCGCGCCGTTCGGCCCGACCAGCGCGGCCAGGTGCCCGGCGGGGATGGCGAGCGTGCACGCGCGCAGCGCCCAGGTGTCGCCGTAGCGCTTGCCCAGGCCGCTGGTCTCGATGACGTTCACGCGACACCCTCGCTTTCACCGCCGGCCGGGCAGGGTTGCCCGGGCCGGCGGTCGTGGAAATCCCGCAGCGCGCTGGTGAACAGGGCGACGGTCCCGTCCTCGTCGAGCCCGGCCGCGTCGGCGGCGGCGAGCCAGCCCAGCAGGCTGCGGCGCAGCGTGGTCAGCGCCGGCAGCGCGACCTGGCTCAAGGTGGCCTGGACGAACGTGCCCTGCCCGGGACGGCCGGCCGCCAGGCCCTTGCCCTCCAGCTCCTTGTAGGCCTTCAGCACCGTGTTCGGGTTGATGGCGAGCGCGGCGACCACGTCCCGGACCTTGGGCAGCCGGTCGCCCGGCTCGAGGTAGCCAAGCCGCAGCGCGCGCTCCACCTGCTGGACCAGCTGCAGGTAGGTCGGCACGCCCGAAGCGGGATCGAGCCGGAACTCAATCGGCGACACGCCCCCGCGAGCATCGCCACTGATCCCTTTATCTATATCCATAGGACAAGGGCACAGTCTTCGGCACGACAGTCAACCACCCCGCTGATCGCGACCAAGGGCGGCCACTGGCACGACGGCGACCATTTCCCGGTCGACGGGCGGCCCGCCACCCTGCGCGGCTGATCCGCGCATACCGGACGGCACTAAACCGCCCCGCATCGACCCGTAATACTTCCGTGATATTTTCGCGAACCGGTTGAGCAGGCAGATTACCTGTCACTACGTTGATCTGAGCGTCTGGACGGGTCGCTGCAGGTCTTCGCCGGGTCTCCGGCGGGCCATCCATAGCGCGAAAGGAGCGTGACGGCACGTGGGCACACTGCCGGCGAAGTTTTCCGGATTGCGCCGCAGCACCGCCCTGCTGGCCGCGGTGGCGGCGGTCGGCGGGCTTGCCTATGGCGGGATAGCCGCGGCGGCGCCGCAGCCGACCGTGAGCCAGGTTCAGGCCAAGATCAACCAGCTCACCACGCAGTTCGACAAGGTGAGCGAGCAGCTCGACCAGGCCAGCCAGCAGCTGTCCGCCGCGCAGGCCAAGCTGACCGGGGTGCGCGCACGTTTCAGCACCGCCAACGCCAAGTTCCAGTCGGCCCAGGCCGACGTGGCCAGGAACGCCGCGGCCGCGTTCGAGGACACCGGATCGACCTCCATGGCGGGGGTCCTCACCTCGGGCAACCCGGCGGCGATCCTGCAGCAGGGATCGATGCTGATCGAGCTGTCCGGCAACCGGAACGCCCAGACCAAGCAGCTCGGCATCGCGGCCGGCCAGCTGGCCGATGCCGAGCAGCAGGTGCAGCGCACCGAATCCGGCATCACGGCCCTGAAGACCCAGCTCGCCGGGCACAAGAAGTCGCTCGGCAAGCTCATCGACAGCGAAAAGGCCACGCTGGCCAGCCTGACCGTGCCGGAACAGCAGACGGTGCAGAGCAACACGATCGGCGCGAGCGGCACCGGCACCACCTCGGCGACGTACAGCGGGCCAACCTCGACCCAGGCGGAAAAGGCCGTGGCCTTCGCCTACGCGCAGCTGGGCAAGCCGTACGTGTGGGGCGCGACCGGGCCGGACAGCTTCGACTGCTCGGGCCTGGCGCAGGCCGCCTGGTCCTCGGCCGGGGTGGCGATACCGCGTACCACCTACGAGCAGTGGGCCGCCCTGCCGCACATCTCCACGTCCGCGCTGGAGCCCGGCGACCTGCTGTACTTCGACGGCATCGGTCACGTCGCCATCTACGTGGGCAACAACGAGATCATCGACGCGCCGCAGACCGGCAGTGACGTCGAGAAGATCCCGCTGGCCGGCTGGTACGCGTCCAGCCTGGTCGGCGCGGCCCGCCCCTAGTACCGGTTTCAGCATCCCGTCAGCGCCGCTTCAGCGGCCCGGCCAAGCTTGACCCAGCGGCACCGTCAAACCCGCGGCCCGCAGCAGCAGCCCGCGGCAGGGCTGCGCCCGGCCAGGATCGTCGTCCCCCGATCCTGGCCGGTTCCGTTTGCGGCGGGGTCGTTATTGTTCGGCTTATGACCCGGATTCCCTATGTGCGGCGTGAGGAGCTGGGGCCCGAGGGCCAGCAGCTGTGGGACGGCATCACCGACGGCCGCGGCGACCTGGTGGTGACCGCCGAGGGCGGCCTGGCCGGCCCGTTCAACGCGTTCGTGACGGCGCCCGGTGCCGGGCGGCGGCTGTCCGCGCTCGG
>JAICWX010000185.1 GCA_025934635.1 Streptosporangiaceae bacterium
CCTGCTGGCCAGCGACGACCCGCGGGACGAACGGGCCCTGGACGCCATCCGCCGGGCACTGCCCGCGGTGGGGTACCGGCTGACCCGGACGGGCGTGCGGGCCGGCGAATCCCCGGTTGACCGGGTGCTGGCCCGGTCGGAGAGCAAGGCCCGGGCCGCCATCGAGATCCTCGCGGCCGAGTCGGCCGAGCTCGGGTCCGGGCTGCGGGCGCTGGTGCTGTGCGACTTCGAGGACGCCGGCGGGATGCCGCCCGCGGACCTAACGGGTGTCCTGGCGGCCGGGAGCGGCGGGACCCGGCTGGTGCTGGAGACCCTGCTCGGCGACCCGCAGGCGGCCGAGCTCGACCCGGTGCTGCTGACCGGACGGCGCGTCGCGTGCGGCCGGGAGACCGCGCGGCGCCTGATCGCATGGCTCGGCGCCGCCGAGCCGGGCCTAGCCCTGGGCGCGGCGGCCTGGGGCGATGAACTCGTCGAGATCACCGGGCCGACGGGCTGGGAGGCCCGCCGCTACGTGCCGCTCGTCACCCGGTTCCACGCCGAGGGCGGTTCCCGCTGCCTGATCGGGACCCGGGCGCTGCTCGGCGAGGGCTGGGACGCCCCGGCCGTCAACGTCGTGATCGACCTGACCGCGGCCACCACCCCGACGTCGGTGGTCCAGGCCCGCGGCCGGGCGCTGCGGCTCGACGCGGGCTGGCCGGGCAAGGTGGCGGACAACTGGGCGGTAGTCTGCGTGACCGGCGACCATCCCAAGGGCGCCGCCGACTTCGACCGCTTCGCCCGCAAGCACGACCGCTACTTCGCCCTGGCCGCCTCCGGCGACATCGTCTCCGGCGTCGCCCACGTCGACCCGCGCCTGTCCCCCTACGCCCCGCCGCCGGAGGCGGAGTTCGATGCGCTGAACGCCGCCATGCTCCAGCGCCCGGCCGAACGGGACGCGGCCCGCGAGCGCTGGGCCATCGGCACGCCCTACGCCGACGAGCCGGTGGCCACGGTCACGATCACCGCGCGGCGTTCCCTGGGCCTGCCGGCCCGGGTGGCCCGGCCGATAACCAGCCCGCGCCCGGCCTGGGTCAGCTGGGTCGGCTGGGCCTCCGTCGTGACGCTCATCGGCCTGGCCCTAACCGCGCGGACCGCCGCCCGGCTCGCCGCGGCGCCTGCTAGCGGCAGCCTGGACGACCTGGCAGCGGCCACGGCCGACGCGCTGCAGGCCGCCGGGCTGACCAGCCGGGGCGGCGACGCGGTTCGGATCGAGGCCCAGCCCGACGGCAGCTACCGGGCCCGCCTCCAGGAGGTCCCGGCGGCGGAGTCGGCACTGTTCGCCGAGGCCCTGGAGGAGGTGCTGTCCCCGCTGAGCCAGCCGCGCTACGTTATCCCGCGGCTGATCCTGGCTCCCCTGCCGAGCCGGGCCGCAGCCACCCGGCTGGCCTTCCGCCGCCTGCTCACCGGGCACGTACCCGCCACCGTCGTCTACCATGCCGTGCCCACGGCGCTGAGCGGCAACAAGAAGCTGGCCACCGCGTTCGAGCGGGCCTGGAATACCCGGGTCGGGCCGGGTGCCGTCGTGTACGCGGGCTCGCCCGAGGGCGCCGGCATCCTGGCCGCCCAGCGCGGCGACGACCCGTTCGCCCTCACCACCCAGATCCGCACCCTGTGGCACTAGAGCCGCTGGGGAGGTGGCGGGCTGGGGGTTAGGCGGTTAGGAGGGGGGCGAAGAGGTCGCCGTGGGCTTCTACGCGGGACAGGGTGTCGGCGGCGGTGAAGAAGAGGTCTTGGGGTTGGTGGCAGGACTCTACTTCGTCCCAGGTGATGGGGGTGGAGACGGTGGGGAACTGGCGGGCGCGCAGGGAGTAGGGGGCGATGGTGGTCTTGGAGCCGTTGTTCTGGCTCCAGTCGATGAGGACCTTGCCGGCCCGGAGCTTCCTGGTCATGCGGGACAGGGCCAGGTCGGGGTGGGAGCGCTCGAGGCGTTCGGCGTAGGCCTTGGCCTGGTCGCTGGCCTGCTCGGCGGTGATGCCGGCGACGGTGGCGTAGAGCTGCAGGCCCTTGCCGCCGGAGGTCTTGGCCAGCGGGGCGAGGCCGTCGGCCTCCAGCAGCGGGCGCAGCAGGCAGGCGACCTGGCAGCATTCCACCACGTTGGCCGGGGGGCCCGGGTCCAGGTCGAAGACCAGCAGGTCAGGCTCGCGCACACGGGGCAGTCGCCACTGCGGGACGTGCAGTTCCAGGCCGGCCAGGTTGGCCGCCCAGATCAGCGCGGGCAGGTCGTCGACGACCAGGTAGGTGACGCTGGGGCCGCGGGCCCGGGAGCTTTCCGACTCGACGGTGGCGGTGCGGATCCAGTCCGGCCGGTGGGCGGTGACGTGCTTCTGGAAGAAGGCCTGGCCGTCCACGCCCTCGGGGTAGCGCTTGAGGGTGAGCGGGCGGCCCGCGATGTGCGGCAGCAGGAAGGGAGCCACCCGCTGGTAGTAGTCGAGCACCTCGGCCTTGGTGAAGCCGCTGTCCGGGTAGAGCACCTTGGCCAGGTTGGTCAGCGTCAGCGTCCGGTCGTCCACCTGGACGGCGACCTTCTGATCAGGACTCACGAACCACATCCGCGGGGTCTATGTCTTCGCGCAGGCCCTTGTAGACCGGGGCGCGCATCCGCCCGGCCTTGGTCCACCGGTCGAAGGCCACCTCGATCACCAGCCGGGGCTCTACCCAGACGGCGGTGCGGGCATACATCTGCGGCACCGGCCCGTCGAACGGAGATGACCGCCGGCGCAGCGGTTCCAGCCGGTCGCTCAGCATGCGCAGCGTATCGGCGTTGAAGCCGGTGCCGACGTGGCCGGCGTAGAGCAGGCCGGAGTCGTCGTGCACCCCGATCAGCAGCGAGCCGACCAGCCCGGCGCGGTTCCCCTGGCCCGGCTTGTAGCCGGCTACCACCGCCTCCTGGCTCAGGTGGTTCTTGATCTTGCGCCAGTCGCTGGTCCGGGCCCCGGGCTGGTACCGCGAGGCCAGCCGCTTGGCCACTATGCCTTCCATGCCGTGCTCGGCCGAGACCGACTGGACCGCGGCGAAGTCCTCGCCGGGGAAGGTCGGCGGGGTCTGCCAGTACGAGCCGGCCAGCTCGAGTGACTCGAGCAGCTCGCGGCGCTCGGAGTAGGGCAGGTCGAGCAGCGGCCGGCCGTCCAGCTGGAGCAGGTCGAAGACCAGGTAGGTGACCGGGTTCTGGCCGGCCAGCAGCCGGGCCGCCGAAGGATCGCTGACGTGCATGCGCGGCTGCAGCGCCTCGAACTCGGGCCAGCCGTCCGGGCCGAACACCACGATCTCCCCGTCCAGCACCAGCTGCTTGCGGTCGGTGCCGCGGCCCAGGCCGGCCAGTTCCGGGTAGGTGGCGGTGATGTCGCGTTCGGTCCGGGACATCAGGCGCACCTGGCCGCGCTCGACGAACGCCAGCGCGCGGACGCCGTCCCACTTCAGCTCCAGCGCCCAGGCCCCGTTGTCCGGCGGCGGCACCGACGTCAGCGTGGCCAGCATCGGCCGCAGGCCCGGCGGGAGCGGCTGGCGCTCCCGGTGCATCATCCACTGTTTCCCCCCGGTCTGGAACAACGTGTAGCCCCCCGTCACCCGCTGCCCGTGCAGCCTGATCTTGACCTCGCGTTTCGTCCACTTGAGGGTCTCGTAACGGCCGTGATCCCAGATCGTCATCGAGCCCGCCCCGTACTCCCCGCGCGGGATCTGCCCCTCGAAGGTCCCGTATTCCAGCGGGTGGTCCTCGGTGTGCACGGCCAGGTGGTTCACGGCCGGGTCGTCCGGCACTCCCTTCGGCACCGCCCAGGACACCAGCACCCCGTCGCGCTCGAGCCGGACGTCGTAGTGCAGCCGCCGGGCGTGGTGCTCCTGGATGACGAACGTGCCGCCGTCCGGGTTTTCCCCGGTCGGGACAGACTCGGCGGGCACCGGTTCTGGGGTGCGGGCCGGGTCGCGCTTGTCCCGGTATTCCCGCAGCTTGTCGGCGTCCACGCCAGGGTTTCTACCCGGGTTGGCGGGGGCGAGAACGGGGTAGCCCGACCCGTTCGGTGCCTGGGTTTTGATCTTTTGGTTGGTTACAAGTGTTTCCGACATTGCCTAGTTGTAAATTAAGGTTGTAGGGAATGTGGTAAACGGCGGAAGGAGCACGGATGGGGCTCAGCCTCTATGTCGTCCTCGGCAGCGCGGTGGTCGGGCTGCTGGTCGGGCTGACCGGAGCCGGCGGCGGCGCCCTGATGACGCCGATGCTCATCTTGCTGTTCTCGGTCAAGCCGTCCGCGGCCATCTCCAGCGACCTGGTCGCCGCGGTGGTGATGCGGCCGGTCGGCGCCGCCGTTCACCTGCACAAGGGCACGGTGAACCTGCGCATGGTGGGGCTGATGACGCTCGGCTCGGTGCCGATGGCGTTCCTCGGCTCGTTCCTGCTCCGCGAGATGGGCGACAGCAGCTCCGGTCAGGCCAACGTCGAGATCTTGCTGGGGGCGGCGCTGCTGATCGGCGCGTCGGCCATGGTGTTCCGGTACATCCTGGACCGGCGGTCCGGCCGGGCGCGGACCGGGAAGATCGCCGAGGTCACCCTGCGGCCGGTCCCGACCGTGCTGATCGGCATGGTGGGCGGCCTGATCGTCGGCATCACGTCGGTCGGCGCCGGTTCCCTGATGATCATCCTGCTGCTGTTCACGTACCCGCTGCTCAGCGCGGGCCAGCTGGTCGGGACCGACCTGACCCAGGCGGTGCCGCTGACGGCGGCGGCGGCGCTCGGCGCGCTGACGTTCGGGCACGTGGAGTTCGGCGTGACCGCCTCGATCATCGCCGGCAGCGTGCCCGCGGTGTTGATCGGCTCGCTGCTCTCGTCCCGGGCGCCGGACAAGTACATCAGGCCCGCCATCACCTTCGTGATCTTCGCGTCCGGGCTGAAGTACGTCGGCGTGCCCACCTACCCGCTGGGCTTCGTGATGGGCGGCATCCTGGTCATCGGGGCCGGTTACGGGCTGTACCGGCTGCGGGCCCGGCACCACGGCGAGAGCCCGGCCGCGGCCCGGAAGCCCGCCCCCGCGCTGGCAGAGGAGGCTCCCGGGCCGCTGGACGACGTCCCGGTCCGCTAGCCGGCGTACTTCTGCACCAGCGCGCCGAGGGCGGGCAGCGCCGCCGTGACGTGCTTGGCGGCGCCGCCGCGGATGGAGCGGTAGGCCTTCTGGATGGTCGGCCGGGTGGAGTGCTCGGCGTGCGCGTCGGTCACCGACAGCAGCGCCTCGGACACCTCCTCGTCGTGCTTGACCAGGTAATCGCCGAAGGCACCGGCGCCGGAAGCGGTGAAGTCGGCCCAGAACGGCTCGAGCTTGACCACCATCTCGGGGGCCAGCGTCTCCACCATGCCGTGGATGTAACCGGAGGCAAACGTGTTGGCGGTCTTGTAGGCGAGCTTGACCGCGGTGCCGGAGATTCCGGACTTGCTCGACACCTCATCGTGGATCAGCGTGACGCAGTCGTCCACGACGTGAGGCTGGGTCTCCGGGGTCAGCAGGGTCTGCTGCAGGGTAGCCATGAAGTCTCCTTAGGCAAATTCAACGAGTAGTGACGCGTGCCGCGGGGAGCCCCGGCCCAGGCGACACTGCCTGGCTCCCCCCTAGGCCGAACCAAATTAGCGCACCGGAATGCCGCCTGTACCCCGAGTTCTCCCGTTGTTACTTCGGCCGGCAGCACGCGCGGGCACCGCCTACAGTGGTCGGCGTGACGGAAACATGGCAGGTGGAACCGTCGGGGCCGCTGCGCGGCGACATCGGGGTACGCGGGTCGAAAAACGCGGTGACCAAGCACATGGTGGCCGCCATGCTCGGCGACGGCCCCAGCACCATCAGGAACGCGCCGGAGGTCGGCGACGTCGACATCACGGCCGCGATGCTCGAAGCGGTCGGCTTCGTGGTCAGCCGGGACGGCGGCGAGATCACCATCGCGCCGAACGGGCGCCTGGAATCACGCGTCCCGGCCGCTTTCACCGGCCTGAACCGGATCCCCATCTTGATGCTCGGGCCGCTGCTGCACCGGACCGGGGAGGCGTTCGTCCCGCTGGTGGGCGGGGACCCGATCGGGCGGCGGCCGGTCGACTTCCACGTGTCCGCGCTGCGCGCGCTGGGGGCCGAGGTCGAGGCGGGCCCGGACGGGATCACCGCGAAGGCATCGCGGCTGCATGGCGCCCGGATCGACCTGCCCTACCCGAGCGTGGGCGCGACCGAGACCGTGCTGCTGTCCGCGGTGCGGGCCGAGGGCAAGACGGTGCTGCGCAACGCGGCCACCGAGCCCGAGGTGGTCGAGCTGGCGCTGTTCCTGCAGCGGATGGGCGCGCAGATCGAGCTCAGCCCGGACCGCCGGATCGTGATCGAGGGAGTGCCGCGGCTGCGCGGCGCGTCCCGGTGGCTGGCCGGCGACCGGCTCGAGGCGTTCTCCTACCTGGCGGCCGGGCTGATCACCCGGGGCGAGGTGCGGGTGCACGGCTGCCCGCAGGACCGGCTGGTGACCGCGATCACCACGCTGGCCAAGATGGGCGCGCAGATCGACATCACCGACGAGTGGATCACCGCTTCGGCACCGTCGGGGCTGCGGCCGGCCGCGGTGCACACCGACACCCACCCGGGGTTCATGACCGACTGGCAGCAGCCCCTGATGGTGCTGTTCACCCAGGCCGAGGGCATGTCCGTGCTGCACGAGACGGTGTTCGAGAACCGGCTGGTGTACGTGCCCGCGCTGCAGAAGATGGGCTGCGAGATCGAGACGTTCGCGGCCTGCCTGGGCGGCGAGGCGTGCCGGTTCCACGACACCAACTCGGTGCACTCGGCGGTCATCAGGGGCGTGTCCAAGCTGGTCGGGGCGGACGTGACGCTGCCGGACGTGCGGGCCGGGTTCTCGGCCGTGCTGGCGGCGGCGGTAGCGGACCGGCCGTCGGTGCTGCGCGGCATCCATCACATCGAGCGCGGGTACCACCGGCCGTACGACCAGTTCGCGTCGCTCGGGCTGACCATCCACCGGGGCTAAGAACTTTTAGGAACCGAACGGGTGGCTAGGCTGCGGTTATGACCACGGCTTTCGTGCTGGGGGGCGGAGGGCTGCTGGGCGCCCACGAGGTCGGCATGCTGCGGGCCCTGGCCGACGCGGGCATCCGGCCCGATCTGGTCGTGGGCACCTCGATCGGCGCCATGAACGGGGTGATCGTGGCGGCCGATCCGGCCGAGGGCGCCGCGCGGCTGAGCAAGATGTGGCAGGGGGACGAGCTCCGGCTGGCGTTCAGCGAGAAGCTGTGGGGACGGGCGGTGCGCCTGGTTCGTTCGGGCACGCATCTGCACTCGATGGAACCCCTGGGGCGCCTGCTCGCGTCGGTGCTGCCTGGGCCTTCGTTTTCGGACCTTTCCTTGCCGTTCCACTGCGTGGCGGCGTCGATCGAGAACGCGTCGGCTTGCTGGTTCTCGTCGGGGCCGGTGGTGCCCGCGGTGATGGCCTCGTGCGCGGTGCCGGGGCTGCTGCCGCCGGTGGAGATCGACGGCGTGCATTACTTCGACGGCGGTCTGGTCGACTCGATTCCGGTCGGGCGGGCGGCCGCGCTCGGGGCTTCGGTGGTGTACGTGCTGCAGGTCGGGCGGATCGAGAGCCCGCTGGCGGTGCCGCGCCGGCCGTGGGAGGTGGGGCTGGTCGCGTTCGAGATCGCGCGGCGGCACCGTTTTCATGAGGAGATGTCGGCGCTGCCGTCATCGGTCCGGGTGCATGTGCTGCCGACGGGCGGGGACCGGCTGCCGTCGGGGCGGGCGCAGTTCCGCTACCGGGACCAGACCCGCGTGGGGCTGTCCATCGAGCGCGCCTACACCGCCAGCGCCCGCTACCTGTCCGCCCTGGCCAGGAACTAGGGGGCTGGCGGGTTAGCGGCCGGCCAAACCGCCGGTGAAACTGCCGGTGAAACTGCATGGATCGCCGGTACCCGCGATGCAACCCTGTAAAAGCCCCACAGAACAGGGAGGACTGCATATGACAATGTCACGTAAGCTCATCGCCCTGGCGATAGCGGCGTCGGCAACCGCAGCGCTCAGCGCATCCATGCCTGCCGCCATGGCGGCACCCGCTTTCGGGCAGACCTGCAGTGCACCAGGCTTGAAATTTACCATCGCCCAGGACAACATTCATATTAGGGCAAGCCCGAATGGCGCAACTCTTTACACCATAGCCAAGGGCCGGACCTTCTATACTACGAGCAGTAACACTAATCTACGGGGCGCGCTCTGCGGATCAGATCAAATGTTCAATGGCACATACTGGGATTATGGCGAGAATGCCGCCTTCCCCAACCAGCAAGGCTGGGTGGGAGTTAACTACATGCACTACGACGGGATAGACCACGGAGGCTGAACACGTCGCCGGGAGGGACTCCTGGCAGGCGTGGGGATGCCTGATCCAGCGCCCGCACAGGAGTCCCCCGCGGCTTTCCGCTGGTTGCCAGCCGCGCTGACCGAGGTTCCGTCAGTTGGGCTTGCGGGCGACGGCGCCGTAGTTGGGGAGGTCGCGGCCGGGGGCGCCGGTGCCGGCCCGCCAGCGGTGCACCTGGACGACGCCGGGCTCGATCAGGTCCAGGCCTTTGCAGAAGCGGGTGACCTCGGCGTGGCTGCGGGCGGTGAGCGGGACGGCGGCCTGGTTGTTGTAGGCCCGCATGGAGGTGGCCATCTGGTCAGTGGTGACGTCGCTGGCGGGGTGCGACATGACCAGGTAGCTGCCGGGCGGCATGGCCTCCATCAGCCGGGCCACCAGCGCGGCCGGCTCGTCCTCGTCGGGGATGCAGTGCAGCACCCCGAGGAGCATGACCGCGACCGGCAGGCCGAAGTCCAGCACCGCGCTGGCCCGGGTCAGGATCGTGCCGATGTCGCGCAGGTCGGCGTCGACGTAGGCGGTGGCGCCCTCGGGGAGGCTGGTCAGCAGCGACCGGGCGTGCAGGAGGACGATCGGGTCGTTGTCGACGTACACCACCCGGGACTCCGGCGCCACCCGCTGAGCCACCTCGTGCGTGTTGTTGGCCGACGGCAGGCCGGTCCCGATATCGAGGAACTGCCTGATCCCGGCTTCGGCCGCCAGGAAATGCACCGCGCGGCCCAGGAACGCCCGCTGCGCGCGGACGCTGAGCCGGATATCCGGGAGCGTCGCGATGACCTGCTCGGCCACCACCCGGTCGGCCTCGAAATTATCCTTGCCGCCCAGCCAGTAGTCGTACACCCGCGCGATATGCGGCACGCTCGTATCGAGCGAGACGGCATCTTCACCCGTGGGTCCGCCGGTCACCGACTCGTCCTTCCCGCCGACATCCCCCGCGGGCCAGCTTCCCGTATTGCCGCAAACCATCGCAACCCGGCGAACCCGGATTATTACTAAGTGATACGGGTGCGACTACGGGGTCGGCGGGGCGGGGGCGGTGGAGGAGCGGATTATCAGGTCGGTGGCGAGCTCGACGTGGAGGGCTTCGAGCTGGTGGCCGTCCAGGAGGCGGATCAGCAGGCTGACGGCCATCCGGCCCATCTCGGCCAGCGGCTGCCGGACGGTGGTGAGCATCGGGCTGGTGGCCTGGGCCAGGTCGATGTCGTCGAAGCCGGTGACGGACAGGTCGGCGGGCACCCGCAGGCCGCGCTCCGCCGCGGCGGCCAGGGCACCGACCGCGGTCTTGTCGTTGAAGCAGGCCAGCGCGGTGGGACGCGGGGACAGGCTGAGCAGCTGGCCGGCGGCCTGGTAGCCGAATTCCGCGGTCGGCTCGCCGGCCCGGGTCAGCTCGGCCGGATGCAGGACGCCGGCCTCGGCCAGCGCCGAGGCGTGCCCGGCCAGCCGGGCCTGGCCCGCCAGCCAGTTGCGCGGCCCGGCGATGACGCCGATGCGCCGGTGGCCGAGCCCGGCCAGGTGAGCGGTGACGCTGCGCGCCCCGGCGAAGTGGGCGGCCGAGACGGCCGCGATGTCGCGCGGCACCGGCGTCCGCGGGTCGACCACGACGAACGGGAAGCCGGCGGCGCGCAGCGCGGTCAGCTGCTCGCCCGGCTCCGGCGGCAAGATCACGATGGCGCCGTCGGTGCCGGGCCGGGACGGGAGCGACGGCAGCACGCTGGCCTGCTGGGCCGCCGTTCCGGCGTCGAGCACGACGGCGCGCCCGTGCAGCGCCAGGGTCTCGGCGACGGAGGAGACGATCAGCCCGAAGTAGTCCGTCAGCAGGTACGGGCAGCGCAGGTAGACGGCGCCCGGCGCGGGGCGGGCGGCCGGCCGGCGGGCGCGGAGCCGCTCGGCGGTTCTCAGCACCAGGTCACGGGTTTCCGGCGTCACGCTGGCCTGGCCGTTGAGGACACGGGAAACGGTGGCGATCGAGGTGCCACTGTGCGCGGCGATATCCCGGACGGTGACCCGGCGCCCGGTCAAGCGGTCAGCCATTTGTTACACGGATTTGTTCCACGACATCAGCCTAAGGACCCGCGAAGGCCTTGACACGTAAGGGGATCCGCTGATTCGCTACGCCTCATGCCGGGTTTCAGATTTGTTTCATTTTGTTACATGATGGGATGGCGATGATGGCCAGGATCAGGCTCATCACGGCTTCGCTGGGAACGGCGCTGGCCGCCGCCGGGCTCATGACGGTGAGTACCGGGCGCGCGGTCGCGAGCGAAACGCCGGTTACGGCGCACGTCTGGGTGACCACGCCGGACGGGGCGGACAAGCTCACGCCGCTGGCGCCGGCCACGTTCGGCAATGCGATGCCGTCCGCGCCGACCATCGTGGTCGATCCGACCCTGACGTACCAGACCATGCAGGGGTTCGGCGGGGCGATCACCGACTCCTCGGCGGCCGTGCTGCACCGGCTGTCCCCGGCGGCCCGCGCGGCCACCATGCGGTCCCTGTTCGACCCGGTGACCGGGGACGGCCTGGACTACCTGCGCCAGCCCGTCGGCGCGAGCGACTTCGTCGCGACCGCGGACTACACCTACGACGACCTGCCCGCCGGGCAGACCGACTACGGGCAGAGCCACTTCTCCGTCCAGCACGACCAGGCGCAGATCCTGCCGCTGCTGCGCCAGGCCAGGGCCCTCAACCCGCACCTGCAGATCATCGCGACGCCGTGGAGCCCGCCGGCCTGGATGAAGACCACCGGCTCCCTCGTCGGCGGCCGCCTCATCGACGACCCGCGGATCTACCGGTCCTACGCGCTGTACCTGACGAAGTTCATCGAGGCGTACCGGGCCAACGGCGTCACCGTGAACGCGATCACGGTGCAGAACGAGCCGCAGAACCGCACCCCGTCCGGCTATCCCGGCACCGACATGCCGTCCGGCCAGGAGGAGAAGGTGATCTCCGACCTGGGGCCGCTGCTGCGCGCGGCGGGCCTGCGCACCCAGATCTTCGCCTACGACCACAACTGGACCGAGCACCCCGGCGACGTCGCGGGCACCCCGCCGGACGAGACCGCCGACGTCAACGCCTACCCGCAGAACGTGCTGAACTCCCCGGCCGCGCGGTACGTAGCGGGCGTCGCCTACCACTGCTACTTCGGCGACCCGGGCGCGATGACCGCGCTGCACGACCAGTTCCCGGACAAGGCCATCTACTTCACCGAGTGCTCGGGCAGCCAGTCGGCCGACCCGGCCAGCACGTTCTCCGACACGCTCAAGTTCCACGCCCGCAACCTGATCATCGGCTCGCCGCGCAACTGGGCGCAGACCGTCATCAACTGGAACCTGGCCCTGGACCCGTCCGGCGGCCCGCACGTGGGCGGCTGCACCACCTGCACCGGCATCGTCACCGTCGGCGCCGACGGCACCGTGACCAGGAACGCGGAGTACTACACGCTGGGCCACCTGGCCCGGTTCGTGAGGCCGGGGGCGGTGCGCATCGCCAGCACCTCGTTCGGCACCACGGGGTGGAACGGGCAGGTCATGGACGTGGCCTTCCGCAACCCGGACGGCAGCACCGTGCTGGTCGCGCACAACGAGAACGACAACCCGAGCACGTTCGGGGTCCGCGAGGGCAGCCAGGCGTTCAGCTACACCCTGCCGGGCGGGGCACTGGCCACCTTCACCTGGCGCGGCACCGTCCCCGGGTCGCGCGACCGGCGCCAGGTGAACCCGCGGGGCTGGACCGCGACCGCCAGCCCGGCGGGGCCGGCTGATCCGTGCTGCACCGGTGACGTGGCGGCCAACGCGGCGGACGGCGACGCCAGCACCCGCTACTCCACCGGGGCCGCGCAGGCGCCCGGCCAGTACCTGCAGGTGGACTTCGGCCGGGCGGTCAGCGCCCGGCAGGTCGTCTTCGACACCGGGGTCTCCACCGGCGACTTCCCGCGCGGCTATACGGTCACGACCAGCACGGACGGGGTCAGCTGGAGCACCGCGGCCAGCGGCCAGGGCACCGGCCAGCTCACCGCCGTGAACCTGAACGGCACCCCGGTGCGGTACGTCCGGATGACGCTCACCGCGTCCAGCGGCAGCTGGTGGAGCGTGGCCGACGTGCGGGCCTACACGGGCTCAGGGCATTAGCGGGTAAGGCGTCTCCACCTCGGTGGCCCCGCGGTAGGCCCTTCTCGGTAACGTGGCCCGCAACGTTACCTGAAGGAGATACCTGTGCAGATAGAGCCGAAGCCGCCGACCGCCAAGGGGCCGGACGCCATGTTCACCGGGGACGTCTTCCTGGACTCCATCGTGCAGGGCAAGGAGCCGTCGCGGGTGCGGGTCAACGCGGTCAGGTTCACGCCGGGGGCGCGGACCGCGTGGCACTCGCACGCCATGGGGCAGACCTTGTATGTCACCGAGGGGCGGGGGCTGATGCAGGCCCGCGGTGGCTCGGTTTCCGAGATCCGGCCGGGGGACGTCATCAGCACGCCGTCGGGCGAGTGGCACTGGCACGGCGCGGCGCCCGATCACTACATGACGCACCTGTCGATCACCGAGGGGGTGGCGCCGGACGATTCGCGGGCCGAGTCGTCCTGGGGCGAGCAGGTCAGCGACGACGAGTACCGGGGCCGGTGAGCTGGTTATGGAGATGCGCCGGCTTGGCTCCAGCGGGCTCGAGGTGTCGGCCATCGGGCTCGGCTGCATGGGCATGAGCCAGAGCTACGGGCCGCCGCCCGGGGACCGGACCGAGATGATCTCGCTGCTCCGGGAGACGGCCGGCCGCGGCGTCGCGGTCCAGCCGGTCACCGCGGTGCAGAGCGAGTACTCCATGTGGTGGCGGCGCCCCGAGGAGGAGGTGCTGCCCGCGCTGGAAGAGCTCGGCATCGGCTTCGTGCCGTACAGCCCGCTCGGCAAGGGCTTCCTGACCGGGACGATCGGCACCGGCACGGAGTTCTCCAGCGGCGACATCCGGAACACGATCCCCCGGTTCGACGCGGCGGCCCGGGAGGCCAACACGGCCCTGATCGAGCTGCTGCGGCGGGTGGGGGCGCGGCTGGACGCCACGCCCGGGCAGGTGGCGCTGGCGTGGCTGCTGGGGCGGGCGCCGTGGATCGTGCCGATCCCGGGGACGCGGCGGCTGGAGCGGGTGGACGAGAACATCGGCGCGACCGAGATCACGCTGACCCCGGCCGACCTGCGCGAGCTCGAGGAGGCCGCGGCGGCGATCCCTATTCAGGGCGAGCGGTACCCCGAGCAGCTGGAGCGGCTGACCGGATTGTGACCGTTATCGTGACCTCCAGGGCGGAATCCTGGCGGCGGCGGGCCGGTTCTGGCTGGACATGAGTGCCTTCACCGATCTCGAGATCGAGTACATGGCCGGGCAGAAGCTGGGCCGGGTCGCCACCGTCGGCGCGGACGGGCAGCCGCACGTGGTGCCGACCTCGTTCCGTTACAACGCGGATGAGGATGCCATCGACGTGGGCGGCATGCGGATGAGCCAGACCAAGAAGGCCCGCGACGTGCAGCGCAGCGGCCGGGCCAGCATCGTGATCGACGACGTGCTGCCGCCGTGGCAGCCGCGCATGATCGAGGTGCGCGGGACGGCGGAGGTGCTCACCGAGGGCGGCAAGGCGTTCGGTGACAACTTCGAGGACACCATCGTCCGGATCCGGCCGGCCCGCATCATCGCGTTCGGCATCGACCCGGGCGACAGCGCCAACGCCCGCTCGGTCGGCTGACCGCCCTTATTAGGGTTTGCGGGCTACGGCGCCGTAGGCGGCCAGGGGTCGGGTGGTGTCGGCGCCGGGGCCGGGGCGCCAGCGGTGCAGCTGGACCAGGCCGGGGTCGAGCAGGTCGAGGCCGTCGAAGAAGCGGCTGACCTGGTCGTGGCTGCGGGCTACGACCTGGACGGGGCCCATCCGCTGGTTGAGCTGGCGGAAGGCCGGGCCGAGACCCAGGTCAACGTCGCTGGCCGGGTGGGCGACGGTCAGGTAGCTGCCGGGCGGCACGGCATCCATCAGGGAGCGCACGATCTGCCAGGGATCGTCTTCGTCGGGAATGAACTGCAAGATCATGATCAGGCTGACCGCGACCGGCTGGGTGAGGTCCAGGGTGTCGGCCGCTTCCTGCAGGATCTTGCCGACATCCCGCAGGTCGGCGTCGATGTAGGCGCAGACGCCCTCGGGGGTGCTGGTCAGCAGGGCCTTGGCGTGGTTGAGCACGATGGGGTCGTTGTCCACGTAGACGATGCGGGACTCGGGCGCGGCCTGCTGGGCGACCTCGTGGGTGTTGTTCGACGACGGCAGGCCGGTGCCGATGTCGAGGAACTGGCGGATGCCCGCCTCGGCGGCCAGGTAGTGGACGGCGCGGCCGAGGAAGGCGCGGTTCTTCCTGACGCCCGTGACGATGTCCGGGTACTGGCTGATCATCGTCTCCGCGGCCTCCCGGTCCACGGCGAAGTTGTCCTTGCCCCCCAGCCAGTAGTCGTAGATCCGCGCGATCGACGCCACGCTGGTGTCGATCTGCGGCCTGCGACCGGGCTGTTCCTGTGCCACGTGGGCCCCTGCCCTTCTGCGTTCGGTGGTTTCGGGGATTATCTCATCATGGCGCGTGAGGTGAGTCCGACGGCGCGGGCGCTGGTGGCACTGGAAATTATCCAGGGGAACCCGGGGATTACGGCGCGGCAGCTCGGGGAGCGGCTGGGCGTGTCGGACCGGGCGGCGCGGCGGTACGTGGCGATCCTGCGGGAGGCGGAGCTGCCGGTCGAGGCGGTCAGCGGGCCTTACGGGGGTTACCGGGCCGGACGGGGATTGCGGCTGCCGCCGCTGATGTTCAGCGCCGCCGAGGCGATGGGGCTGGTCATGGCGGTGCTGGAGGGACATCGGTACGCGGCTGATCCCGGGGACCTGGTGGGCGGGGCACTGGCCAAGATCGTTCGGTCGCTGCCGGAGCGGGTGGCGGGACCGGTGCGGGCGGTCCGTGAGACCTCGGCCGCTCCCCCGCCGGCCCCGGAAACCCGGGTCAGCCCGGAGCTGACGTCCCGGCTGATCGAGGCGTGCGCGGCGGCGCGGCCGCTGCGGCTGGTGTACCGGCTGGGGCCGGACAAGACGCGGGAGATGGAGATCGAGCCGTGGGCGGTGGTGCTGCGGCATAGCCGCTGGTACCTGCTGGGCTGGTCACGCACCCGGCAGGCGCAGCGGGCGCTGCGGGTGGACCGGATCGCGGCGGCGCAGGACGGCCCGGGGACGTTCACGCCGCCGCCGGACCTGGATGCGCGCGGGACGCTGGAGGACCACCTGTCGCAGGGCTGGGCCCATCCGGTCGAGGTGCTCGTCGACGCCGTTCCCGGGGACGTGGAACGGTGGCTGCCGCGGAGCCTGGGACGGCTGGAGCCGGACGGGGAAGGCCGGACGCGGCTGCGGGCCTCGACGGAAGACGCGGACTGGTACGTCCGGCGGCTCGCTCTTCTCCCGGCGCCGTTCCGCGTTCTCGGGTCGGACCCGGTCCGGCAGGCGATGGCCGAGCTTGCCCGGCGGCTGGCTAGGTCAGCAGATGGCCTCGGCGAGGAGGCTGACGGCGGTGATCAGCTCGGATTCGGTGGGGAGGGCGAAGCCGAGCAGGAGGGCCGGGGGTGACGGGGCGTGCACCGTGCAGTGGCGGTGCAGTTCGTGCAGGCCGACGCCGAGGCCGCGGGCCCGTTCGGCGGTGGCGTGCTCGTCGGCGCCGCCGGGCAGCCAGGCGAGCACGTGCAGGCCGGCCTCGGTGCCGCTGACCCGGACGCCGGGCAGGCGGGTGCCGAGCGCCTCGACCAGGATGTTGCGCTTAGCCCGGTAGTTCCGGCGCATCGCGCGCAGGTGACGCTCGAGCGCGGCCTCCTCGATGAACGAGGCCATCGCGACCTGGTCCAGGGTCGGCGGGGTCACCCCGGTGACCAGCAGCATGTCCTCGACGTCATCGATCAGGTGCGACGGGGGGACCAGCCAGGCCAGCCGCAGGGCCGGGGCCAGCGTCTTGCTGGTGGTGCCGACGAAGGCCACCAGGTCCGGCGCCAGTCCCTGCAGCGACGCGACCGGGTCCCGGCCGAACCGGTACTCCACGTCGTAGTCGTCCTCGACGATCAGCGCGCCGCGCGCGCGGGCCCAGGCGATCAGGGCGCCACGGCGTTCGGCGGTCATCACCACCCCGGTCGGGTAGTGGTGCGCCGGGGTGATCACCACCGCGTCCACGTCGGCGGCGGCCAGCTCGGAGACGACGAGGCCGTCGGCGTCGACCCGGACCGGGACGGCCTCCAGCCCGGCGTGCTCGGCGGTGTACCGCTGCCAGCGCCAGCCGGGGTCCTCGATCGCGACCCGGCGGCCGCCGTTCTTCCTGACCGCGTGCCACAGCACGGTCAGCGCCTGGGAGGCCGCGCAGCAGACGACCACGTGATCGGGTTCCACCACCACGCCCCGCACCCGGGCCAGGTAGCCGGCCACGGCGTGCCTGAGCTCGGCGGTGCCGCGGTGGCTGGCGTAGGCGAGCCGCCGGTCCGGCAGCTCGCGCAGGGCGCGGACCAGCGCCGCCTTCCAGCGGGCGCGCGGGAAGGCGTGGTAGTCGGCTTGCCCGGGCCGCAGGTCGTAGCGGAAGTGGTGGGCCGGGTTGGGCGGCCGCTGGGCGGGCGGCCGGGCCGAGGAGGCCAGCCCGGCGACCCGGGTGCCCGAGCCGCGCCGGGCCGACAGGTAACCCTCGGTGGCGAGCTGGGCGTAGCTGTCGACGACCACGCCGCGGGAGACGTCCAGCTGGTCGGCCAGGTCCCGGGTGGGCGGCAGCACCGAGCCGGGCGGCAGCCGGCCCGACCGGATCGCCACCCGCAGTGCGTCTTCGAGCTGTCGGCGCAGCGCGATGCCGGGCCGGAATTCGACCTCCAGTTCCACAAACCGAAGCTACCCGCTCCGGGACATCCGGACACGATTGGACTCATATATATGCGGGCGATTGGACCGATTGACGAGACCACTGGCCGGTTAGGCTGGCTGACGCCGGGCGTCACATGCCGGGGGCTGACGCCAGGCGGCGGTGTGCTCTGGGACCGGGGCGGTCCCGCG
>JAICWX010000634.1 GCA_025934635.1 Streptosporangiaceae bacterium
AGGCGAGTTATGTGGGTTGGTCACGGCGTGTCGGCTTGAGCATGGGACGGCCCCTGCGGAAGACAAGTGATTGTCGAAGTCCCTTGTCCGCAGAGGCCGTCCGTCCATGCTGCCAACTGAAGAGCTGTTCGTCTACGTCTACGTGCTGGTTCACGACCTGATCCTCGCCGGGGCGATCCAGATCCCGGCCCGCCCCGGCCCGGCTCCTGCCTGCACCGATGCCGAGCTGCTGGCGATCGCGGAAGTCCGGCACCTGCTCGGGCGGCGCAGCGAGGCCGGCTTCCTGGCCGAGGTCGCCCGGGACTGGGGGCACCTGTTCCCGGTGCTGCCGCACCAGAGCGAGGCCAACCGCCGGACCCGCTGGCTGTGGGGCGCGTTCGAGCAGCTCCGGGCCATCCTCGCGGCCCGGCTGCCGGAAGACGACTGCCAGCAGGTCGACACCAGCGCGCTGCCGGTCAAGCACCCCTCCCGCGTCCGCGGCCCGGACCAGTGGACCGGGCCCGGCAACGACCTGGCCGCCCGGTTCGGCCGCGACGCCGCGCACGCCGAGTGGTTCTACGGCTTCCGGCTCGCCGTGAAGACCGACCTGGGCAGCAGGGTCGTCCGCGCCTGGTCCATCGTGCCCGCCGCCGTCAGCGAGCGCGACGTCGCCTGCGACCTGCTGGAAGCCGGGCCGGCCCCGCGCGACCTGCTGGCGGACAAGGGCTTCAGCGGGCGCGGCTTCGCCGCCGCCCAGGCCGCCCGCGGCACCGCCGTCCTCGTCCCGCCAGGCAAGAAGGACCGCGCGGCCGTGCCTTCCATCCTGCTCAAGGTCATCGCCGAATGGCGCAACCGCATCGAGACCACCTTCAGCGAGATCACCGTGCAGATGGAGCTGGCCAGGCACGGCGCGCACACCTTCTGGGGCCTGCTCACCCGCACCGCCGCCACCATCGCCGCCCATACACTGCTCCGCGTCTGCCTCAGCCACTCGTAACCCAACCCCCATAACCCGCCTAAGCGGCCTCGAACCTGCGGCCGCCCGCGCGCTGCTCGCCGCGACCGTCTCCGGGGCTCTTAACGCCCGGGTGGCGGCCCGGATCATTGCCGAGACCGGCGGTAACCCGCTCGCCTTGCGGGAGCTTGCCGGGCAGCTCACCTCAGACCAGCTGGCTGGCCGCTCGCCGCTGCCGCAGCGGTTGCCGGTCGGCCGTCGCCTGCAGGGGCACTTCCTGCGCCAGGTAAGGCAGCCGCCGCCCGGCACCGGCGCCCTGCTGATGCTCGCCTCGGCGGCGTCCAGCGATGATCCCGCAGCGCTGTGGCGGGCCGCAGCCCTGCTTGACCTGGGACCCGCCGACGCCGACCCCGCGATAGCGCAGGATGTCATCTCGGTTCATCCGCGGGTGGCATTCCGGCATCCGCTGATCCGCTCGGGGGTCTATGAGGGGGCCCGGGCCGGCGACCGGGGCCGGGTTCATGACGCGCTGGCCAGCATCGCCCGGCAGGACGGGGACCCGGATCAGGCGGCATGGCACCGCGCCGCGGCCGCCGTGGTCCCGGATCAGGACGTCGCGGCTGGCCTGGAGCGGTCCGCCGCGCGAGCCGAGCAGCGCGGCGGCTACGCCGCGCAGGCCATGTTCCTGGCCCGGGCGGCGGAGCTGACCCCGGATCCGCAGGAGCGCGCCGTGCGGCTGTTCGCCGCCGCCCAGGCGCATCTGGCCGCCGGGGACGGAGCCCTCGCCGAGGCCTCGCTGGACCGGGCGGCGCCCCGGCTGGCGGCGGCGGGACTGCACGTGGGGGCGCAACGCCTGCGGGCTTCCATCGCCGTCTTCTTCTCCCGGCACAAGGACGCGCCCGCCCTGCTGCTAGACACCGCCGCCGCCGCCGGCCCGCCGGACGTGCCGCTTGTTCGCGAGATGCTCTTCGGGGCCATGCAGGCAGCGCTGGTCGCCCGCCGGTACACCGAGGGCACCACGCCCGCCGAGGTGGCACGCGCAACGCTGCAGGCACCGCGGGATCCGGCCCGGGCAGTGACGGCCACGGATCTGCTGCTGGACGGTTTCGCCACCCGGATCGCCGTCGGCTACCCGCAGGCGGTGCCGTTGCTGTGCGCCGCGGTCGCGGCCCTGTTTACCGGCGAGCAGGCCGCGCCGGCCGGCATACCGGCCACGATCCTGGGCTGGTTCGCGGCCGATGACCTGTGGGATGACGATGGACGGCGGGGGATGCTCAAGCGCGCTGAGGCCTTCCAGCGCCGCCACGGGGCGCTGGGCGCGCTGCGGATCACCCTGGCCGGGCTGACCACCGGCGAAGTGTGGGCCGGGCGGCCTGACCAGGCCGAGGGCAGCTATCTGGAGGCGGCGCAGATCTCCGCCTCGATCGGGGTGCCGGCGTCGGCGACTACC
>JAICWX010000545.1 GCA_025934635.1 Streptosporangiaceae bacterium
AGCCCCTATCCTGGCAGCGGCAGCCGCCTGCGATTCATTTGTCCTCACAAGCACATGATCGCCAGGCGGCTGCCTCCATGTACGCAGATCTCCCAGTCGCAACGCGCCAGGTCAAACCCCTATTGGCGGCTGCCGTACTAGTCGAACCAGAGTGTCCAAAACGGGAATCCGGGTATGTAGTCAGCGATGTCGGTGACCGCGGTGAGCGCATGGCCGTGGGGCTCGGTCCAGAATTCATCGCACATGGCCCATATCTCCGCGGCGGCGGACCGGGCGACGGGGAGCGTGCGCGGCGGACGGCGAACCAGGAGCCGGATGTGGCTGAAGCCGACTTCGAGTAGTGTCGCGCCGAATCGGTCCTCCCACGAGCGAAGGACAGCTGACAGCTGGGCAGGGGTGTCGTACCGATTGATCGTGCCGTGGAAGCCAACCAGCCCAAGCACATCAGCTGGGCGCGCGGTCGGCACCAGGCCCAGTCTCGCGGCCCTGACCGAGTCCAGAGCCCGGTCCAGTTCTTCCGGACTAAGCTGCGCCTGCTGGGCAGGTGCGAGCCCGGGAAACCGCATAGAGAACGGTGCCAGTTGCTCCAGTTGCTCCGGGCTGTCATCCTCGGGATCGATCGAATCGTCCCAGCTGCTGGCCAGCACGGTGGCGGGATCGAGCTCATCCACCTCTTCCGGGCCGCACATCCGCACTAGCTCGCCGGTATCCCACGGACGGCCGTGCCGGCTCTTATTCTCGTGCAGGTAGGCCAAGATGATCGGCACCAGGCCGACCTGCGCCCGGACATCGTATGCGCCCTGCCAGATGCGGCCCGGCTGCCGCATCGGCTCCGACGTTGCCCACAACAGTGGATCAGGATGTCGCGGCGGAATCCGCCTGCCCGCAGGCAACCGCCTGCCCGCAGGCAGATACAGAGACCCGAGCTGCACAGGCCCATCCGGCGGTACGCCCTCGCTCACGACCACGTCACCTTTCCAGCCTCCTAATGGAGTTCACCTAGCGAATGCTAGACCACGGCCATGGCTATAACCCCCGCCGCCGGTCCGACTCGACTTTCGCACTTTTCAGGGTTCGGCGGATGTCGCGGAACGGCCCGGTAGCGCAGGCTGGGCCCCCGGCGGGATGGCGAGAAGGGCCTGATAGTGCCGGCACGCGCGACACGCGGCGTGAGCTGCTGCGACGCGGATATTGATCACTTGCGGCTGGTGAGGGCGGGAGCATCGGCGGTGCTATCGACACCGCTACGAGAACGGAGTCCCGCCGATGCTCCCGGAGGGGACCTTACCTGGTTCGCTGCAGGTGCTGCTGGCCTGGTTCCAGCCGTGCTTCACCGGGCCGTCGTTCCGCACGTTCTGCGCGCTGGCCTGCGGGTTCTGGGCGCAGACCGGGCGGCGGACGGTGTGCGGGATGCTGACGGGCGCGGGCTTGTCCCGCGCCTGGCCGCATCACCGGGCGCATTATTTCTTCGCCCGTGCCCGCTGGCAGCCCGCTGACCTGGGCTTTGTCCTGGCCCGCCTGGTGGTGGAGCTGCTGGTCCCGGCGGGGGAGCCGGTGACGGTGGCGATCGATGACACGCTGTTCCGCCGCCGCGGCAAGAAGGTCTGGGCAGCGTCGTGGTTTCATGACGGCTCCGCGGCGGGGAAGGACAAGACCGGGTACGGGAACAACTGGGTCATCGCCGGGATCGTGGTCACCCTGCCGATGGTCTCCCGCCCGGTGTGCCTGCCGGTGCTGGCGAAGCTCGTGGTCAAGGGCACGAACTCCGGGTCGCGGCTGTGGCTGGCCCGCCGCATGACCGAAGACCTGGCCGCCGCCCTGCCCGGCCGCATCATCTGCGTCACCGGCGACGCTGCCTACGCCGGGAAGGAACTCCGGAAACTGCCCGCCACGGTGACCTGGACGACCAGGCTCCGCAAGGACGCCGCCTTGCACGAGCTGCCGCCGCCGCGTACCGGCCGCCGCGGCCGGCCCCGCGTCAAAGGCGGCCGGCTGCCATCCCTGGAGCACATCGCCGCCACCGCGGCGTTCACGCCGGTCACCGTCACCCGCTACCGGAAGACCGCCACCGTGCAGGCCGCCGCCCTCACCTGCCTGTGGCACTCGGTCTTCGGCTCCCGCCCGGTCCAGGTTGTCCTGGTCCGCGACAAGTCCCGGGCCGGCTACGACATCGCCCTGGTCGCCACCGGCATCAAGGCCAGCCCCGCCCGGGTCATCGAGCGGTACGCGGCGAGATGGTCCATCGAGGTCGCGTTCGAGGACGCCCGCCAGGTCTTCGGCGCCGGGCAGGCCCGCAACCGCACCGCCCGCGCGGTCCGCGCCACCATCCCGTTCACCCTGGCCTGCCAGACCCTGGCCATCCTCTGGTACTCCACCGCCGGGCACGACCCCGCCGACGTCGCCGAGCACCGGGCCCGCGCTCCCTGGTATGCCACCAAGACCGAGCCGTCCACCGCCGACATGGCCGCCAAGCTCCGCCGCGTCCTGATCGCCGCCCGATTCCGGCTGCCTCGCCCAGGCCAGCCGACACCCGCAGAAATCAGCGCCATCCGCCTGGCCTGGGAGACCCCAGCCGCATAACCGCGAAAGTCGAGGTCCGATAGCAGTCGGCATGCGGCAGGATCTCCAAGGCTCCGGTACCAAAAGCGTCGTCACAGGCGCTCAAGAACCTGTCGGCGAACTTGATGGCTGAGAGCAAGGCGATGATGTTGGGAAAGCACCTGACCGCCTTAGAGGTAGTCGACGATCTCCTGGAGGTGCTGGCGCACCTCGGGTGCTGCTAGTGGAGCACCTCGGCCTCACCGCGGCTGTCCCGCGCGATGTCTACCCAGCTGCAGGATCTCCGGTGCCGCGAGGGTGAAGACATAAAGCCGGCATTCATCAGCGAAAGTGCCACGGCTCGGCGGTGAACAGGGTCCCGGAACCGGGACGGATCGCGGGCCATGCCAACATTGCTCAAATTTGAGCTTGCCTCCAACTCGCGGCCGCGCCATTCTTGCGATTGACCGGCGTGAAGCCTGTTATCTCCCTGTCGGTGACCCGTCACCGCCGGAGCCGTCAGCGCCGGAGCCTCAGCCAGGGCATCGGCTCCTTGCCTCGAGATCGGCGAGGTGGCGCTGCGGCACCACATCGCCGCTGTCAAGGGACATCGGGACTTCCCTGTGGGCGGACATCTGATGTCCTTGCGGACGGACAGGTTATGTCCGTCCGCGCGGACAGCTGATCTCCTTGCGGGGTTATGTCAGTGGCGTCACTCCTTGTCCTGCGGTGGCTTCGGCGAGGCGGAGGCTGGTGCCTTCGGTGAGGATGAGGTGCGCGTGGTGGAGCAGGCGATCCACTGTCGCGGTAGCCAGTGTCTTGGGCATGATGGTGTCGAGCCCGCTGGGGTGCAGGTTGGATGTGAGGATCAGGGACCGGCGTTCGTAGGCGGCATCGACGAGCCGGTAGAGGGCTTCGGCGGCGGCCTGTCCGGCGGGCAGCATGCCGATGTCGTCGATTGCGACCAGGTCGCAGTGGGTGATCTTGGCGATGGCTTTGGTGGTGGTGCCGTCGACGGCTGCGCGGCCGAGGACAGCGGTGAGTGATTCGAGGGTGAACCAGGCGACCCTCATCCCGGTGTCGATGGCTTTGTGCGCGAGCGCTTCGGCGAAGTGCGATTTTCCTGTACCCGACGGCCCGGCGATACAGAGATTTTCCGCGCGTGTGACCCATTCCAGGGTCATCAGGGCATGCTGGGCAGGCAGCGGGATCGACGAGGCGTCTTCGCGCCAGGACGCGAACGTCTTCCCGGCGGGGAGCCCGGCTGCCTTGCGGCGGATCCGCCGCCCGGCTTCGTCGCGGCCGCGGATTTCCTCCTCGAGCAGGATGCGGACGACCTCGGCGGGATCCCACCGCTGGGCGCGGGCGGTGGCGAGCACACCGGGCGCGGCTTTGCGCAGGTAGGGGAACCGCATCCGGCGCAGCACGGCGTCGAGCTCGTCCGGGATCGGCGGCGCGACGGGTGCGAGGGCTGTTCCTGTCATGGCTGGCCCGCCTTCCGGGCGCGGGGTAGCTTGCCGTTGCCGTTGCCGTTGCCGTTGCCGTTGCCGTTGCCGTTGCCGTTGCCGGGTGCGGTGAGGGTGGTGGTGAGGTGGCGCCGGTCGGCG
>JAICWX010000396.1 GCA_025934635.1 Streptosporangiaceae bacterium
CAAGCCCGGAACTAGTGCGGCGCGCGGAAAAAGTACGAGAATATCGCGAAGCCTCGGAAAGGACCGCCACGCAAGCGCTCGCCGCGTATCCTCTACGTTTCGGCGAGGTGCGACAGCCGACATCCCGCTACTTGTTCGTGCCGCGCCACACGTCCCAGAATCGACAGGGAGACTGTGGACAGTGCTTCCGGCCCGGCTTGCGCGGTTTTGCGGTGATGCGGGCGTAGGGTCGGGGGCCTGGGTCCCGGCCTGACCTCCGAATCGGCTGACGCCCTCTCGGGCTGTCCTGCTAACGATTCGTCGGCCGGGTCCCAGGTTATCGGCACCCACCGGCGGTGCCGTCCCGATCTGCCCGTCCTGTGCAAGAGGCCGGGGTTCACAGGCCCGGCGGCCAGCGGGTGCGTGCCACCCCTTCAACCAGAGAAAAGGGATGGCATTGACCATCGTAGAAGACGCGCGCGCCGTCACCGGCGGTGTGGACACTCACGCGGACATGCACGTCGCCGCGGCGCTAGATCCCATCGGGGGCCTGCTCGGCGTCGAGGAGTTCCCGGCGACCGCGGCCGGCTACGCCCGGCTGCTCGGCTGGCTGGGCGGGTTCGGGACCGTCGCCCTGGTCGGCATCGAGGGGACCGGCAGCTACGGCGCGGGCCTGGCCCGCCACGTCACTGCGGCCGGCATCCGGGTCGTCGAGGTCGATCGCTCCGACCGGCAGGACCGCCGCCGGCAGGGCAAGTCCGACCCGCTGGATGCGGTCAGCGCCGCCCGGGCCGCCCAGTCGGGCCGGGCCCGCGGGGCACCCAAGGGCCGGGACGGCGCCGTGGAGGCTATCCGCGCGCTGATGGTCGCCAAGCGCAGCGCCCGCTCCGAGCGGACCCAGACCATCAACCAGGCCAGGTCCCTGATCGTGACCGGCCCTGATGACCTGCGCGCACGGTTCGCCGGGCATACGGTCGCCGCCCTGGTCAGCGAGCTGGCGGCGCTGCGTCCCCGGCCCGGCGATGCTGTCGGCTATGCCACCCGGATCGCGCTGCGGGAGCTGGGGCGGCGCGCTGAGTTCCTCGACGGCCAGCTCGAGCGCCTGGATGAGCTCATCGACCCCCTGGTTACCGCCCGCGCCCCGGGCCTGCTCGCCTTGCATGGCGTCGGCCCGGACACCGCCGCCCTGCTCTTGATCGCGGCCGGGGACCACCCGCACCGGCTGCGCTCCGAGGCAGCCTGGGCGCACTTGTGCGCTGCCGCCCCGATCCCGGCATCGTCGGGGAAAATCACCCGCCACCGCCTCAATCCCGGCGGGAACCGCGAGGCCAACCACGCCCTGTGGCGGATCGTGATCACCCGGATGAGCTCCCATGCCCCGACGCGGGCCTACGTCGAGCGGCGCAGCGAGCAAGGCCTGTCCAAGAAGGAGATCATCCGCTGCCTGAAGCGTTACGTCGCCCGCGAGGTCTACCGCCACCTCCGCGCCGCCGCCGGCTGACGTCCCAGACCCCGGGGACGGCCTGACCCGCTAATCGGCTGCCGCATCCGTGCTGGCCTGCTAACGATTCGTCGGCCGTCCCCGGTCCCCGTTCTGCCTTGCTGGGCGTGACCTCATAAGAGCTTTCCCTCACCTGAGTGGACCTTCCCTGTCTTGTCCGCAACCCAGCAAACTGTCCCCATGCCCATCCTTTTCAAGAACCCGGAATTGAGACCAGAAAATGTCATGCGAATCCCTTGACGGCCCATAGGAGCATCGTTATGGAAGTCGGCGGCTGGTTCTAATGCTCACGCAGGGTCATTGTGTGTTGACGTCGTCGCTGGCCGGATAGCCGCGGCGGCCGGTTGATAGTGCAGGTTAGTCGAGCGCGATCGGGGTCATGGTGGTGCGTGAGGTGCGCCAGATGAACGGGCCGGGCTGGGCGGTCAGTGCGTCGATGCGGCGCCACTGGGTCATGAAGACTTCAAGTTGTCCCCATTTGGTCTGCGCATCGCGCTGGTTGAGGGCGACCATCTTGGCCCTGTTCTCCCGGACGGCGGTGATCTCGTTGCGGTTCTGGGTGATCATGGCATCGCGGGTGATGATCAGCCAGCCGCGGGCGGCGACCTGCGGTATCCAGTCGGTGTCGAGCACGTCAGGGCTGGTGACGGGGCACGGCGGCCGCTGCCGCTTGTGGATCACGGCTCCGGGATCGCCGGGGTAGGTCACGTCGCTGCGGAGGGCGGCGAGGATCTTGCCGAGGCCCAGGACGTCAGCGTCGACGTAGATGCGGACCTGGGCCGCACGCGGGCTCATGCTGCTGCGCGCTGCGACAGCTCATAGCTCTGGGCCCACCGCACGGCGTCGATGCCGAGGCCGAAGTCCTCGGCGACTTCCTCGGCAGATGCGCCGCCGTCGAGTTCGCCGGCGATGGCCTCGGTGGAGATGCCGCCGACAGCAGGCTGGCCGAAACGCACCAGCGGGTTGACCCGGACCGGGGATGACGGGTCCTCGTGGGGGTGCCAGGCAGCTGGCTGGTCCCCAGACCAGTCCACCCGCGCGAAGAACTCTTCTCCCGGGGCGGTCAGGACGATCTGTCCGTTAGCGACGGCGACCAGGCAGAACTCGGGGTCAAGGTGGCTGCGGCCCTGCAGGTCGATGAGCAGCTGGCGGCCGGAGCCGACGTAAGGGCGGCGGTCGGCGAGCGGGTAGGGCACCTGGTACTGGTCGCGGAGCCGGTCGATGAAATCCCGCAGTTCCTTCAGCGGCACGTCATGCTCGCGCCGGTAGGTCCGCAGCAGGCTCGCCTCGACGAATTCCGCCCACGTCACATCGCGAGATCCAGTGGGCTCCACCCGGATCACCGGCCGGTAGCGGGGTAGCCGGCCTTCCAGCCACCAGTGCAGCGTCGACGGGGCGACGCGCAGCAGGTGCGCGGCGGCCGCCTCGGTGTACATCTCGCGGTCGAGGATGGTGACGCTCACGCCGCTAGTGTGACACGCCGCGGCGTCTCATCCCGCGAACCGCGTCCCCGGAGCGTCCGTTTTGCTCTCCGGCGCGCCCGACAGCGCCGACCTTACTGCGAATGGTGTTTCCCCTGCGGTGCATGCGGTAGCTGAGATACGTGAGCACAGCGCCTTTCGCACCTCGGCTGCCGGAGACATCTGGAGCTGTCCCGAAGCTCGGCCCGGGTGACGGTCCTGGCGCAGGTCTCGGTACTGATGTCCTAGCGGCCTGGGCAGAACAGGGCCGCCAGGCGGCGGAGCCGGTAGGCGGCCGGCTGCGGTTCGCGTTTTACGGACGCGTGTCAACTGAGGACTGGCAGGATCCGGTGACGTCGCTGGCGCGGCAGCGGGACCAGGCGGCCGGGCTGGTAGCCGGGCACGGGGAGATCGTGGCGGAGTTCTTCGATGCAGGGGAGAGCCGGACGCTGGCCTGGACCCGCCGCCCGCAGGCCGCGGCCCTGGTGGCGGCGATGGCGGATCCGGACCGCGGGTGGAATGCGATCGTGATCGGGGAGTACGAGCGGGCGTTCTACGGCAGCCAGTACGCCTCGATGGTGCCGCTGTTCCAGCACTATGGCGTGCAGTTGTGGATGCCGGAGGCGGGCGGCGCAGTCGGCGGGGGAGAGGACCACGAGCAGCTGATGCTCGCGCTGGGGCTGCAGTCCAAGCGGGAGATCACCCGGACTCGGATCCGCGTCCGCACCGCGATGGCCGCCCAGACCCGGGAACAGGGCCGGTACCTCGGCGGCCGACCGCCGTACGGGTACCGGCTAACTGACGCCGGACCGCACCCGAACAAGGCCCACGCGGCGTGGGGCCGCCGCGCGCACCGGCTCGAGCCGGACCCGGCAACCGCGCCGGTCGTCACCTGGATGTTCACCCAGAGGCTGGCCGGGCACAGCGCAGCCCGGATCACCCGCGCCCTGAACGACGCCGGGATCCCGTGCCCGTCGGCCGCCGACCCGGCCCGGAACTCCCACCGGTCCGGTGCTGCATGGACGCTGCGGACGGTGGCCGCGATCCTGGCCAACCCGCGGTACACCGGCCGGCAGGTATGGAACCGGCAGCGCACCGACCACGACCTCGTCGATCCAGCAAACACCGGTCTCGGGCACCGGCAGGTACAGCGGTGGAACCTGCCCGACGGCTGGGTCATCTCCAAGCACCCCGCGCACCCCGCGCTGGTCAGCGAAGCCGACTTCATCGCCGCCCAGGACGCCACCGCCCCGCGCGGCCCGGCAGGCCCGGCCACCCGCCGGTACCTGCTGGCCGGGTTGCTGGCCTGCGGCCGGTGCGGGCGGCGGCTCGAGTCCGCCTGGTCCAACGGCAAGCCGGCTTACCGGTGCCGCCACGGCCACACCAGCGCCGCAAGCCCCGATTCCTCGCGGCCGAAGAACACCTACGTCCGCGAGGAGCAGATCCTCCCGCATCTGGCCGCCCTCGCCATCCTCCTCATGAGCCCCGTCGGCAAGTCCGCTAGAGGGAACCGAGGCCTGGCGCAGCTGACTGGGCCGGCCAGCACGGCAGCTCTGATCGACCAGCTCCGCGCCGGCGGGACCATCCTCACCTACGACCCGGATGGCCGGGCACTGCGCGCCGGCGGTCACGATACGCCGCCGGTCATCATCGGTAAGAACGCCGCTTGCGCTCACTCGCACCAGCACGGCGAAAGGAGGACCGCCTAGAGAGAAACGAGAAAGAGAGTACCTGCCGCGGCTGGAGGCTGAGCGCGGGTAACGATCGAGCATGCCCGTGAACGGCTGCTCATGGGGATTTAACGGGCTCTGCCGCGAGTTTTGTGGTGCCGGTTACGCAGGGTGCAAGATGAGGCGTTTGCGGAGCAGGGCGAAGCCGGCGCGGCCGTACATCTGGCGCTTGATCATCTTGATCTTGTTGACCGTGCCCTCGACCCTGCCGGAGTTCCAGTGCAGGGTGAGGCCGTTGACGACTGCCTGCTGGTCGTTGCGGATGCCGGCCGCCAGGGAGCGCAGGCCGGCCTGGTCGTCGGCTTCGACGGCGGCGAGCCAGGCCTCGAGGTCGCGGCTGCCGGTGCGGGCGGTCATCATCTCGGCGAATGCGGTCACGTGCCCGGCGAGCGCGTCGATGTGCGGGCAGCGGGCGCGGATGGCCTGGAGCTGGGCTTGCTCGCCTGGCTGGAGGTGGTCGGGGCGGGTCAGCAGCCAGCGGGTGATCTGGCGGGTCTTGGGGACCGCGGGAGAGGGGTCCGGGGCGGCGGGGACCTGCCGGAATGGCCGGACGTAGCGGCGGACGGTCTGCTCGCTGCCGGCCCAGCCGCGCTGCTGCAGTTCGGCGTGGAGCGCGGCGGCGTCGGTGACGCCTTCGTTCCACCGCTGGTGCAGGTACGGCTTGAACTGATCCAGCTTCGATTCCCGGCTGGTGGCCTTGCCCAGCAGTTCGTCCGCGCTGCCGGCCCGGGCGAACCGCTGCACGGTCTTGCGGTCCAGCCCGGTGACGCGGCTGATCGCGGACAGCGATTCGCCGGAGTCCAGCCGCTGGCGGATCTCAGCGTGGCGTTCCCGGGTCCGTGCCACCAGACGGCGCTCCCGGCCGCACGCGTCCAGGAACCCGTCCGGCGGGACCTGCCCGGCTTCTGCCTGTCCTGGCGGTTCTTGCTCCGGCGTGCCCGCAGGCCCCGCCGCGTCGTGGCCGCCGGCGTCGCCGGGCTGGTCTTTCAGGCAGCCGCGGTGGCCGGCGACCGTCTTCCCGGCGTATTCGGCCAGGTTGTGCCACAGGTGCCAGCGGTCGGCGACCTGGATCGCGGCCGGTGCGCCCGCCCTGGCACCCTCGGCGTAGTTGCCGGCCCGGTCCCGGCAGATGATCCCCGCGCCGGGATGCGCCGTCAGCCACGCCTGCAACGTGGCGGCCTCCCGGTCCGGCAGCAGATCCACCACGTCCCCGGTATTCATGTCCACCAGCACCGTCCCGTATACCTGGCCTTTGGCCAGCGCGAAGTCATCAACCCCGAGGACCTCCGGCGCGGCCGTGACCTCCGGATCCGGTGCCGCCGCGACCATGCGCAGCACGGTCGCCGGGTGCACCGCGATGCCGAGTGTCCCGGCCAGCCGGGCAGCGGCACGCCCGGCAAGCTCCAGCCCGAACCCGGCCAGCATGGCCGTCAGCGGAACACTGCGCCGCCGGTACCGTTCGCTCAGCCCTGCGGCCTGCTCGGCGAAGGTGACCGCCGGGCACTGCGGGTTCCGGCAGCGGAACCGGCGCACCCGCAAGGCAATCAGCACCGGCCGCCCGCCCGCCGCGCCGTCAGCCACCGTGCGCGCATACCCGCCGTGCACCCGCGCCGATTCCAGGCCGCACCGCGGGCAGCACGCCGAGCCCGCCTGGCACGACGCGGAGATCACCACCGCGCCTCCCGCATCTTCCACCCTGCGCACGCGCAGCCCCGCCAGGTGCGGGAACAGCACGGCCAGCAGGGCCTGCCCCTGCTCAGAGACATCCCAGACGCGGGCGGCGGAACTGGCCGGCCCGGCAGGCAGCATGGCAGACTGATCCGGCAACGGGGCTCCCGGGTGCAGTGATCTTGGCAGACCACCGCGTCATAACGGAGCCTCGTTGCCAGCTCACGCCGCCACGCCGCGCTTACCCCAGATCGTGACAACCCAGGCACCGGCAGCTGCCCGCGGACAATCACACCCTCGGCCGCATCCTGAAGAACAGGAAAGATCACTCACCGTCAGCCGTCACAAAATCCGCGGCAGAGCCCGGTTAATACCCGGCCACGATGAGCGGGACCGAATCGCCGCCCGCTGCGGAACCGGCGCGGGCCACGGTCGGGACTGACCGGGGTCGCCACGTTTGCGTCTGTCTTTCGCCGGGCGAAGAAAGGAGTACGCCATGGCCACCATCACCGCACCGATCCCGCCGGAAGTGGCGCGGGAAGCCGCGGCCCGGACCGTCGACGCGGTCAAGGTCTACGGCAAGGGCCTGACCGAGGTGCGGGCCCTCGACGGCGTCACGGTCGAATTCGCCGCCGGGCGCTATACCGCGATCATGGGACCGTCCGGCTCCGGCAAGTCGACGCTGCTGCACTGCGTGGCCGGCCTGGACAGCCTC
>JAICWX010000233.1 GCA_025934635.1 Streptosporangiaceae bacterium
GATGCCGCGGCGGCTCTACACGTGCACGCCGACCCGGCTGTCGGCCTGGCTGGACTGCCCGCGCCGGTACCGGATGAGCTACCTGGACCGGCCGGTGCCGCCCAAGGGGCCGCCGTGGGCGCACAACAGCCTGGGCGCCAGCATCCATAACGCCCTGGCCGGCTGGTGGCGGCTGCCGTTGCCGCAGCGTACCGTCGAGGCCGCGGGCCGCCTGGTGAACCGCGGCTGGATCAACGAGGGCTTCGCCGACGAGGTCCAGTCGGTGCGCCAGCTCGAGCGGGCCGTCACCATGGTCGAGGGGTACGTCGCCGGACTCGACCCGGCCGACGAGCCGCTCGGGGTGGAACGGACGGTCGCGACCCGCACCGACACGATCGCGGTCTCCGGACGGATCGACCGTCTCGACGCCCGGCCGGCCGAATCGGGCGGTACCGAGCTCGTGGTCGTGGACTACAAGACCGGACGGCACCTGCTCACCACCGATGACGCGCGCAGCTCGCTCGCCCTGGCGCTGTACGCGCTGGCCGCGGGCCGGGTGCTGCGGCGGCCCTGCCACCGGGTGGAACTGCACCACCTGCCCAGCGGCGAGATCCTCACCTGGTCGCACACCGAGGAATCGCTGGCCCGGCACCTGGGCCGCGCCGAGGGGATCGCCGAGGAACTCGCGGCAGCCGACGAGCAATTCCGCAGCGACCTGCCCGTCGGTCGCTACGACGAGGTGTTCCCGCCCCGCACCGGACCGTCCTGCGGCTGGTGCGACTACCGGCGCCACTGCCCCGAGGGAACCCAGGCCGCCCCCGCCCGCCGCCCCTGGGACGGCCTCGCCCCCGACTAACCCCCCGCCCCGCCCACCCCGCGAAGCGCCACCCCAGGCTTGGCCTTTCATGATCACGTGTTGTTGTAGGTCGCCGGCGACCCCTAACAACACGTGATCATGAGAATAGGCTCAGTGGCACGATGCTGGCGTGACTAGTGGTGCTGGCGTGAGATTCGTGTCGAGGAGTTAGGCGGTCTGGGGGATCGCGGCCGGGTGATAAGCAGGCGGGGTCGCCTCGGCTGCGTCCCAGAACTGGGTCAGCGCGCTCGCCGTGGTGGCCGGCGCCTCGACCGCGGGGGAGTGCATGGCGGCGGGGATGCAGAGCCGGCGGGCGCCGAGCCGCTGGGCCATGGTCTCCTGGGCGGCCGGGGACCAGGCGTTGTCGTCCTCGCCGTAGATGACTAGCATCGGCAGATCCAGCCGGGCCAGCTCGGCGGTCCGGTCCGGGGCGGCGAGCATGTGCCTGGCCATCAGGACCAGGCCAGCCGGGTCGTTGGCCAGCATCCGCCGGCCGAGGAAGGCGATGATGGGCGCGGGCACTCCGGCCGCGATGGCCTGCGGCTCCAGGTGGACATGCCAGATATCGGCAATGCCGGCCCGCAGCACGTCGGCCGCTGGCAGCGAAGCGTCGTCCGGAGTCTCCTCAACGCCCAGGGCGGCGAGCAGGGCGCGCAGCTCTCCGGCTCGCGCTCCGGTGAGCGCGGCGGGTCCTGAACTCATCATGGTGAACGAGGCGTACCCGGCGTCGGGTTCACCGAGCACGGCCTCCCGGCCGATCAGGCCCCCGTAGGAGTGCCCGACCAGGTGCCTTGCGCCGGTCTCGTTCATGACGGCGAGGATGTCGGCGCCGAGCGCCGCCGCGGCGTAACCGCCCGGTTCCCGGGCACCTTCCGTCTCGAACTGGCCGCGCATGTCGATCGCGACCACCTGGCGGCTGCGATCGGCCAGCAGGTCCAGGATGGCGGTGAAGTCTTCCTTGCTGCCGGTGTAGCCGGGGACAAGCAGGGCAGCGTCCCGCTCGCATACCCCCGACGCCGGAGCTGCCTCCAGGGCCGCGAACGCGCCCCGGGCGGTGCGGATGGTCGTGCGCCGGACGCCGGCAGGCAGCTCGAGGGAGGAGGGTGTGCTCACAGTGGCGAACCTTACCTGGCGACGTTGAACAAAACCTCTGCGTCAGCTCCGCAGCGGCACAGTGCTAGCCGAAGAACAGCGAAGCTAGCCGAAGAACAGCGGAGCTAGCCGAAAAACAGCGGAGCTAGCCGGACAAATACCGGCCTAGCGCCGGGAGCCGGCGGTCAGGAAGCCTTGCGCCGGGTTTCTCCCTGGTCGGACTGCTCGGGCTGGCCCGGCTGGCTGGCGCTGACCTCGCGGCCGCCCCTGGTCCGGCGGCGGCGCCGGGACCTGGTGACCTCGGCCGCCTGCGTCCCGTCGGCCGTTTCGCGGCTGCCCTTGCGCTCCTGGCCGGAACCGGAACTGTCCTGTCCCGACCCGCGCCGGGACGAGCCCTTGCTCCGCTTGCTGGGCCGGGGCGTGCGGATCCGTCCGGTCTCGCCGATGTCCTCGATGGCTTCAGCCTCGAGCCCGGCCCGTTCCCGCATCGCCCGGGGGAGCGTACCGGTGACCTCGCGCGGGATGTCCAGCTCGGTGTAGAGGTGCTCGGAGGTGGAGTAGGTCTCCTCCGGCTCGGCCATGCCCAGGTTCAGCGCGTCGTTGATGAGCTTCCAGCGGTGCATGTCCCGCCAGTCGACGAACGTGATCGCCACGCCTTCCCGGCCGGCCCGCCCGGTCCGGCCGATGCGGTGCACGTACGTCTTCTCGTCGTCCGGGCACTCGTAGTTCACCACGTGGGTGACATCGTCGACGTCCAGGCCGCGGGCGGCCACTTCGGTGGCGGTGAGCACGTCCACCTTGCCGCTGCGGAACGCGCGCAGCGCGCGCTCCCGCTGGCCCTGGCCCAGGTCACCGTGAACGGTGGCGACGGCGAAGCCACGGCGTTCCAGGTCGCTCGCGACCTGGTCGGCGGCCCGCTTGGTCTGGCAGAACACCATGGTCAGGCCGCGGTTCCTGGCCTGCAGGACGCGGGCCAGCACCTCGATCTTGTCCATCTGGTGCGCCCGGAACACGTGCTGCTCGGTGCTCGGCACCGACGTGGGCTCGTCGTGGCCCTCGGCGCGCACGTGGGTCGGCTGCCGCATGTGGCGCCGGGCCAGCGTGACGACGTCGCCGGGCATGGTCGCGGAGAACAGCATGGTCTGTTCCCGGTCCAGGGTGTGCCGGACGATACGCTCCACGTCGGGCAGGAAGCCGAGGTCGAGCATCCTGTCCGCCTCGTCGAGCACCAGGGCGCGGACCTTGCTCAGGTCGAGATGGCGGCGGTTGGCCAGGTCGAGCAGCCGGCCGGGGGTGCCGACGACGATGTCGACGCCCTTCTCCAGCGCCTCGATCTGCGGCTCGTAGGCACGGCCGCCGTAGACGGTGAGCACCCGCGTCGGCAGGTTGACCGCGGCCACGCGCAGGTCGTCAGCCACCTGCATCGCCAGTTCCCTGGTGGGCACGACGACCAGGGCCCGCGGCGTGCGGCCCCGCTCGGTGTCGGCGGCTTCCTCGATCGACTGCAGCAGCGGGATGCCGAACGCCAGGGTCTTCCCGGTGCCGGTCCTGGCCTGCCCGATGATGTCCTGCCCGCGCAGCGCGAGCGGCAGCGCCAGGGCCTGGATGGGGAAGGTGGTGAAGATGCCCGCGGCCTCCAGGCCCGAGCAGATAGCCTCACTGATGCCGAGGTCACGGAACGGCACGGCGCTGGTGCCGCCGGGTAGAGCCGTAACGGATTCGGCCAGCGGAAGCGGAGCTTCGGTCTCGTCCCCGCTGAAAGTTTGAGTTGTCAGGGGATTCCATCCTTCATCGTGGCCCTCCCCAGCGGTTCCGGGGCCGGGGCCCGTCGTGTCTGCAGGCTGCCCGCCGTGTCCCGTCCCGACGCGAGCTGCGACCTTCGCGGTGCCATCGGTGTGATGTCGCCTGCTCAGGGAGCCCGCCGCCGTTGTCCGGGACACTGCCGTCTACTCGGGATCCCCCCAGGGAAGCCGGACATGGCGCCCGGCGTAAACAGCAGCCGTTATGTACAACACGACCTTTGGTTATGTCATTCCAGTCGGTACCAAGTGTACCAGGAGTGGGCCCAGCCCACGCGGCAGCCCGGCCGGGCGTAACGATATGTAGGGACATCGGCCCGGGCGAGGTTGCCGGAACGTAACGTCCTAGGCGAGGTTGCCGAAACCGACGCGGCGTGCTTCCGGGCCGCCGAATTCGACGTAGGCGATTTTGTCGGCTGGTACCAGGACCTTGCCGCCCTTGGCCACCGGGACCGTGAAGACGGAATGCGCCCCGTCGGCCAGCGCGCTGGCGAGCTGGTGCTCGATCTCGTCCGCCGTCGCGTCGGTCTCCACGACCAGCTCACGCGCCACGGACTGAATGCCGATCTTGACTTCCACGGGGCTCCTTTGCCGCTGGATTAGTGCTCGCTGCGGGGCCAGCCGCTGATGCCGCGCCAGGCCAGCCTGGCCACCAGCTGCTCGGCGGCCTCGCGCGGGATGTGATCCCGGGCGCTGAGCCAGTACCGCGCGGTGACCTGGGCCATGCCGACCAGGCCGACGCCGATCAGGTGCGCCTCGTCGTCGGACAGGCCGGCGCCTTCCTTGATGGCCTGGCTGACCATGTCGGCGCAGTCGCGCTGGGCCTCCTCGAGCCGGTCGCGGACGGCGGGCTCGTTGCTCAGGTCCGACTCGAACACCAGCCGGTAGGCCTGGCCGTTGCCGCCGACATACTCGAAGTACGCGCCGAACGTGGCGGCCACCCGCTGCTTGGGGTCCTCCAGGTTCGAGCCGAGCGCGTCGCGCATCGTGTCCACCAGGGTCCCCACGCTCTCGTCGAGCAGGGCCAGGTAGAGCTCCAGCTTGCCGGGAAAATGCTGGTAGAGCACGGGCTTGCTGACACCGGCGCGTTCGGCGATCTCGTCCATCGCGGCGGCGTGGTACCCCTGGGACACGAACACTTCGAGCGCCGCGTCGAGTAGCTGCCGCCGCCGTTCATGCCGTGGCAGCCGCGTGCTGCGTGGCCTGGTCTCGGACGTTGCAGTCACAGTTCGGTCTCCGGGTTGATCACGCGCGGATGAGTTACTCGCGTTCGCCCTATCCTAAGCCGCGCTCAGCGGTAGTCGTCATCGTCGTAGCCGACCGCGCGGTCCTGTTCTGCCACGTCGGCCTCGTTGACGTCGAACGGCACCTCGCGCCGGACGCTGACCACGGTCTCGTCCGGGATCACTTCCTGGTGCTGCTCGCTGGCGTCATCCTCGGGCGTCTCGATGTCCAGTTCGCTCAACGGTCCGATCCCCTTTTCCCGATGGCCGGCCATTACCGCACTGCCCCCGGGTCCCGCTAGCTCCCGAAGCGCTGTCTCCAGTGCTTCCCCGTAGGTCGGGAAGGCATGCACCACATCGGCCAGGATCGCGACGGGAATCTTGGCCCGGATGGCGAGCGTGACTTCGCCCATCCAGCTGGCCGCGTCCGGCCCGACCGCGACCGCGCCCACCAGCACCCCGGATCCGGCGTCGGCGTAGAGCTCGAGGCAGCCCAGGTCGTCCTGGCCCAGCTGCGCCCGGGCGGTGTCACCCAGGCTGGCCCGGGCCGTGACCAGCCGCGGGCTCGGCGCCGGGGCCGCCGGCGCGCTGACCGGGGCCGCAGCCTGGTCCTCGGCCGGCATCTTCGCGATCCGCAGCATCCGGCGGGTCGGCTCGCCCGCCTCGGGAGCCGCCGGACCGGAGCCGTTCATCGTCGTCTCGGGACCGGCGTCATCAGTGCTGGCGTCGTCGGTGCTTGCCTGTTCGGCCGCCCCGGCCGGGCCGGGAACGATCCCCACCGAGAAGACGGACGGGGTGGTGAACACGCACCGCGGGATCGCGCTGTAGTCGGCCTCGCGGTCCTGGCCGCCGATGTTCGCCGCGACCACGCTGGCCTGGTACTGGCTGGCGTGCGTGTGCGTGGTGCCGGTGACGTCGCCCGCGGCCCAGACCCGGCCGCCGGCCCCGGCCACCTCGCACCGGGTCGTGGTGGGCAGCGCCATCCCCGGCGTGATCTCCAGGCCGAGCACGTCCAGGCCGAGGCCGCCGAGCCGCGGGCGCCGTCCCGAGGCGAGCAGCAGCCGGTCGGCGTCGATCCTGGTCCCGTCGGCCAGCGCGAGCGTGAGGCCGCCGGGGGTGCGCTCCGCCTTGGTAGCGCGGGAGCCGAGGTAGATCTCCGCTCCGGCCCGGCGCAGCGCCGCCGCCAGGATCTCGCCGGCGAAGGCAGGCTCGCCCGGCAGCAGTCCCGGGTCGGCTTCCACCAGCGTCACCTGCGAGCCGAACGAGGCGTAGATCTGCGTCAGCTCGCACCCGGCGGGGCCGCCGCCGAGCACGATGAGGCGCCGCGGCAGGTCGGGGGAGCACAGGCTTTCGGCGGTCGTCCACGCCGGTATGTCGGACAGGCCCTCGATCGGCGGCGCGACCGGCTCGCAGCCCGTCGCGAGGACCAGGTCCCCGTACGACAGCGGCACTACCGTCCCGGCCGGCCCGGATTCCTCGCCCGGGGCCAGCGTCACCTCCACCGTCCCCGGCGCGGTGATCCGGCCGGTGCCGCGGATCACGGCCACGCCCGCGCGGCCCAGCCGCCGGGCCGCCGCCGAGTCGTCCAGGCCGCCGGTCACCGCGGTCCGCCGGGCCACCGCGTCTTCCCAGCTCTTCCCGCGGGCCGAGGACAGCAGCATCGAGTTCGACGGCAAGCAGGCCAGGTAGGGAGACTCGCCGCCGATCAGCCCCGCCTCGACCAGGGCCACCGACTTACCGCCGCCGGCGACCTCGGTGGCGACGTGCAGGCCGGCGGTGCCACCGCCGAGCACGACCACATCGAAAGCGCCCATATCTCTCCGTCCCCCTCGAACTTCGAGTTGATACCCCGTCTGATCCCAAGCTCAGCCGGGCCGGCCCGGATTTCGGGTCCGGGTCCCGGGCCTCCTCATCATCGCAGCCGAAGCTAAGCTCGCTGGGAGAGTTGGGCGAAATCCACCCATGCTAGTCCTGTCGTCTCTCGAACTTGCGATCGGTTTCGGGAAATTAGGACAAGACGGATGATCGGCGTCCGCGCAACCGGGGTAAGTGAAGACCATGCGCAGCATATGGACCGGCGCCATCTCGTTTGGCCTGGTCGTGATCCCGGTCAAGCTCTACGCCGCGACGGAGCAGCGGGATGTCACGTTCCGACAGGTCCACCGCAAGGACGGGGCCAGGATCCAGTTCCGCCGCGTCTGCACGCTTGACGGGGAAGAGGTCCCGTACTCCGATATCGCCAAGGGCTACGAACTGCCCACCGGCGATATGGTGGTGCTGACCGACGAGGACCTGTCCGACCTGCCGCTGGTGACCGCGCACCGGATCGAGGTGCTGCACTTCGCGCCCGCCGCTCAGGTCGAGGCGATCTACTCCAACAAGAGCTATTACACCGAGCCCGAGGCCGCCGGCGCCCGCGCCTACGTGCTGTTCCGCGACGCCCTGGAGGGATCGGGGAAGGTGGCGGTGGCCAAGGTCGCGCTGCGCCAGCGCGAGGCGCTGGCCGCGCTGCGGGTCCGGGAGGGCGTGATCACCCTGGAGACCCTGCTGTGGCCGGACGAGGTGCGCAAGCCCGAGTTCGCCTTCCTCGACGAGGACATCGAAGTCCGGTCGCAGGAACTGAAGATGGCGGCCTCGCTGATCGACACGATGACCGAGGATTTCGAACCAGACCAGTACCGCGACGCCTACCGGGAGGCACTCGAGGCCGTCGTCCAGGCCAAGGTCGAGGGCAACGACGTCGTCCGCCCGGACGGCCTCGACGTGCCCGAGGCCAAGAAGCAGCCCGCCGACCTGACCGAGATCCTGCGGGCCAGCGTCGCCGCGGCCAAGGGCGGCGGCGGCCGCGGTAAGTCCGGCGAAGCCAAAGACGGAGCCAAGGAAAGCAAAGAAGACACAGAAGCCAAGCCCAAGCCCCGCCGCCGGGCCAGCGCATGACCGCGAGCGGGATAACAGACCCGATCCCGCACTGGCCAGGCCGCCTGATCGACCTCGGCGGCCATCAGGTCTACGTCCGCGGCGCCCCCAGCGGGGAAGGCGCCGAGCCCGCGCTGTTCGTGCACGGCCTGGAAGGCTCGTCGCGGAACTGGACCGACCTGATGGACCTGCTGCGCCCGGTCCTGGCCTGCGAGGCGGTCGACCTGCCGGGGTTCGGCGACTCGCCGCCGCGGGCCGACGGCCGCTACTCGATCGCCGCCCTGGCCCGCACCGTCATCGCCCTCATCGAGAAACAGCCAGGCCATAAAGTGCACCTGGTCGGCAACTCCCTGGGCGGGGCGGTCTGCGTGAAGGTCGCCGCCACCCGGCCGGACCTCGTCAAGACCCTCACGCTCGTCTCCCCGGCCCTGCCCGACTCCCGGCCGCGCCTGGACCTGATCCGCTTCCCGCTGATGAGCCTGCCCCGGCTCGGCCCGCGCGTGGTGCGGCAGTATCAGACGCTGCCGCCCGAACGCCGGGTCGCCGACGTCATCACCACCTGCTACGGCGAGCCTGAGCTGTTCGCCCAGGCCCGGTTCGCCACCGAGGTGACCGAGCTCTCCCGGCGCGACGAACTCGGCTACGCCGCCTCCGTCCTGATCGGCAGCGTCCGCACCCTGACCGCCGAGTTCGTCCGCAAGGGCCGCCACTCGGCCTGGCGCGACGCGGCCCGCGTCACCGCGCCCACCCTGGTCATCTACGGCAGCCGCGACCGGCTGGTCGACGCGCGGATGGCGGGCCGGGCGGCGCACCAGTTCGCCGACGCCCGGGTCGTGGTGCTGCCCAGGACGGGGCACGTCGCGCACATGGAGCGACCCGCGGCGGTGGCGGACGAGCTGGGAATCCTGCTGGGAATTCCCGATCGGTTCCGCCGGTTGTCGCAGGAACGGGCGGGGGAAGGGAACGCCCAGCCCGTTCGGTCCTGAATGTCCTTTGATCTTTGGAGTAGACAGTGTCGTTGCCGCCGCTGGTCGAGCCAGCCGCCGAGCTGACCGTCGATGAGGTCAAGCGCTACTCGCGCCACCTGATCATCCCGGACGTCGGGATGACCGGGCAGAAGCGCCTCAAGAACGCGAAGGTCCTGGTGGTCGGGGCGGGCGGGCTCGGCTCGCCCGCCCTGCTCTACCTGGCCGCGGCCGGCGTCGGCACGCTCGGCATCATCGACTTCGACGTGGTCGACGAGTCCAACCTGCAGCGCCAGGTCATCCACGGGCAGTCCGACGTGGGCCGGCCCAAGGCCGAGTCGGCGCGGAACAGCATCATCGAGATCAACCCCCTCGTGCAGGTCAACCTGCACCAGGTCAGGCTCGACTCGGACAACGCCCTGGAGATCTTCGCCGACTACGACCTGGTCGTGGACGGCACCGACAACTTCGCGACCAGGTACCTGGTCAACGACGCCTGCGTGCTGCTCGGCAAGCCGTACGTCTGGGGCTCGATCTACCGGTTCGACGGCCAGGCCAGCGTCTTCTGGGCCGAATACGGCCCGTGCTACCGCTGCCTGTACCCGGAGCCGCCGCCGCCCGGCATGGTGCCCTCCTGCGCCGAGGGCGGTGTCCTCGGCGTGCTCTGCGCCTCCATCGGCTCGATCCAGGTCAACGAGGCCATCAAGGTCATCACCGGGATCGGCGAGCCGCTGGCCGGCCGGCTGATGATCTACGACGCGCTCGAGATGACCTACCGGACCGTCCGGGTGCGCAAGGACCCGGACTGCGCGGTCTGCGGCAAGAACCCGACGGTCACCGAGCTGATCGACTACGAGGAGTTCTGCGGCGCGGTGTCCGAGGAGGCGGCCGAGGCCGTCCAGGGCTCGACCATCAGCGCCAAGGACCTCGCCGCGATGCTGGACGCGGGCGACAACATCTTCCTGGTCGACGTGCGCGAGCCGAACGAGTACGAGATCGTCTCCATCCCCGGCGCCACGCTCATCCCCAAGGGCGAGTTCGTCTCCGGGGCGGCGCTGGAGAAGCTGCCGCAGGACTCCAAGATCGTGCTGCACTGCAAGAGCGGCGCCCGCTCGGCGGAGGCCCTGGCCATCGTCAAGAACGCCGGCTTCAACGACGCCGTGCATGTCGGCGGCGGTGTCCTGGCCTGGGTCAACCAGGTCGACCCGTCGCTACCTACGTATTAACCGAGCCGGAGTGCCGCTTCGCCCTGAGGAGGACGCCCGTGAAGGGGGATCGCGTCGAGATTGTCGTCGACTCAGGCGAGGGCACCCGGGCCTATGAGGTGACGGCCACCCGGGCGGGCCGCCGGGTGGAGATCGCCAACCGGCGCGGCGTGGTCGAGGTCAGCGAGCTGACCCGGACCGGCACCGCGGTCCGGACGGCGCGCTTCATGGCCAGCCGGGTGGTCGCCTTGGTCGAGTACCCGGCGGACACGTCCGGCGCCGACTAGCTAGCATGCCCGGATGGACCTGCTGAGTGCGAAGGTCAAGACCTACCCGTGGGGCACCCGCGACGCGATCGCGGACTTGCAGGGACGTCCCGTCCCGGCGCCGGGCCCGGAGGCCGAGCTGTGGATGGGCGCGCACCCGAGCGGGCCGGCCGGCGTCGCCTGGACCACGCTGGACGAGGTAATCGCGGCGGCGCCTGAGCGGGCGCTCGGGGCGGAGTGCGCGACCCGGTTCGGGGGCCGGCTGCCGTTCCTGCTCAAGGTGCTGTCGGCCGGCCAGGCGCTGTCGATCCAGGTCCATCCCTCGCGCGAGCAGGCGGAGGCGGGGTTCGCGGCCGAGGTCGCCCGCGGGCTGCCGCCCGGCGACCCGGGCCGCAACTACACCGACGACTGGCCCAAGCCCGAGCTGCTCTACGCCCTGACCCCGTTCGAGGTGGCGGCGGGCCTGCGCAGCCCGGAAGACGCCGCGGCCTTGCTTGACGCGCTGGCCGTGCCGGAGCTCGAGCCGCTGGCGGCCGGACTGTCGGATGCGGCGGGGGAGGACGTCCTGGCCACCGCCCTGGCGTCGGTGCTCGAGTGGCCCGCGGACGGCCGGGCCGGGCTGGTCGCCGCCGTCGTGGCCGCCTGCGAGCGGCTGGCGTCCGACGCCGGCAGTCCTTACGCGGACGCCTGCGCCGCGGCGGTGCGGGTCGCCGCCGACCGCCCGGGTGACCTCGGCGTGGTGGCGCTGCTGCTGATGCGGTACGAGATCCTGCCGCCGGGCCGGGCCGTGTTCATGCCGGCCGGCGGGCTGCACGCCTACCTGCGCGGCACCGGGATCGAGTTGCTCGCCAACTCCGACAACGTGGTCCGCTCCGGCCTGACCGGCAAGCACATCGACGTGCCGGAGCTGCTGAAGCTCCTCGATCCTTCGGTTTCGGTACCCGTGCTCGCCCCCCGCGTCCTGGCCGACGGCATCACCTGGTTCGACACCCCCGCCCCGGAGTTCCGCCTCTACGTGATCGACCTCCCCGGCCCGGCTTCGCCCGGCGCCGCTCCGGACGGCCCGGCGCTCGCGCTGCCCGGCGTCGGCCCGCGCATCGTGCTCTGCCTGGACGGCGCCTGCACCCTGAGCGCCGCTCCCGGGCCCGTCCTCGACCTGACCCGCGGCGAATCCTGCTTCATCCCGTTCTGCGACGGCCCCGTCTCCGCCACCGGCCCCGCCCGCCTAATCCTCGCCACCCCCGGCCCGACCCCCGCCTAACCCTGCCACCCCACCCCTGCGCGGCCATCACGGTTCCGTGATCATGACGGCCTGGGATGGCGAGAAATTGGGTTGGGCGAGCCGCCAACCGCGAGTTAGCATGTGAGACGTCTCTGCTGTCGGCGGTGGGAGAGTGCGTTGAGGCTGTGAGGTCAGCGATACCGCGTTGACGCGCGTGACCTCAACCTGGGCCCAAGTGGCCCCGAGCCCACGCGGCGTGGTGTCGCCACACGTACCGGAATCTTTCCTACGTGCTGGGAGCCGCGCCTCATGTCTGCCGCTATTACCTGCTCAGCCCTCAGCTTCAGCTGGCCCGACGGAGCTTCCGTCCTGGACGGCCTGACGGTGTCCTTCGGCCCCGGCCGTACCGGGCTCATCGGCGTGAACGGCTCAGGCAAGTCCACCCTGCTCAAGCTGATCGCCGGTGAGCTGCAACCAGCCAAGGGCACCATCAAGACCCGCGGCGAGCTCGGCTACCTGCCGCAGGCCATCACCCTCGGTACCCAAAGCACCGTCAGCGACCTGCTCGGCGTTACCAGCACCCGGGACGCGCTGCACAAAATCGAGGCAGGCGAGACGGACGAGGACCTCTACCGGACCATCGGCGACGACTGGGACGTCGAGGAGCGCGCCGGCGCCTGGCTGGACCGGCTCGGCCTCGGCCACCTGACTCTCGACGACCAGGTGGAGCGGCTGTCCGGCGGGGAGACCATCGGGGCCGCGCTGGCCGCGCTGTTCCTGCGCCGCCCGGACATCCTGCTGCTGGACGAGCCGACCAACAACCTCGACCTGGACGCCCGCCAGCGGCTGTACGACGCGGTGGCGTCCTGGACCGGGGTAATGGTGATCGTCAGCCACGACCGCGAGCTGCTCGGCCTGGTGGACCAGGTGGCCGACCTGTCCGGCGGCGAGATCCGCATCTACGGCGGCAACCTGAACACGTACGAAGAGCTCAGAGCGACCGAGCAGGCGGCGGCCGAGCGCGCGGTCACCGCGGCCGCCGCGGACGTCCGCCGCGAGCACCGCGACCTGGTCGACGCGCAGGTCAAGCAGGCCCGGCGTGATCGCATGGGCCGTCAGGTGGCCGCGTCGGGCAGCCTGCCCCGGATCGTGGCGCACGCCCGCAAGCGCGCCGCCCTCCAGACCGCGGGCAAGTCCCGCGAACTCCACTCCGAACGGCTCGACGCGGCCCGCGGCCGGCTCGACGAGGCCGAGCAGGCGGTCAGGGACGACGCCGAGATCCGGCCCGGGCTCCCCGGCACCGCCGTTCCGGCTGGCCGCACCATTTTGAACCTAACGGGCCTGGCTGACACGTCATGGCACCCCGCCTCCGCCGCGCGCGCGGTACCCCTCGCTCCGTTCCGCGCCCCGGAGCCGGCCACTTCCGGGGAACCTCAGGCCCTCGCCCCGGAGCCGGCCCCCGCGCCGGAACCTCCGGTAGCCGCCCTCGCGGACCTCATCGTCCGCGGCCCGGAACGGATCGCCCTCACCGGCCCGAACGGCGCGGGCAAGACCACCCTCCTGCGCGCCATCGCCGGCCTGGCCGAGCGCCCCGGGATCACCGTGCGGCTGGGTGCGGTCACCGGCTACCTGCCGCAGCGCCTCGACATCCTCGACGACTCGCTGAGCGTGGTCGACAACGTGCGGGCGGCGGCCCCGGCCGCGTCGGTGAACGAGGTCCGGGCCGGCCTGGCCCGGTTCCTGTTCCGCGGCGACCGGGCCGACCGGCTGGCCCGCACGCTGTCCGGCGGCGAGCGGTTCCGCGCCGTCCTGGCGGCGCTGCTGCTCGCGCAGCCCGCGCCGCGGCTGCTGCTGCTCGACGAGCCGACCAACAACCTCGACCTGGCCTCGGTCCGGCAGCTGTCCCAGGCGCTGGCGGGCTACCGCGGCGCGCTGGTGGTGGCGAGCCACGACGTGCCGTTCCTGCGCACCGCCGGCATCACCCGCTGGCTCCGGCTCGACCGCGACGCCGGCCTGACCGAGATCGAACCCCAGTGACGAGATCGAACCCCAGTGATCCGGGCCTGAAGATCGGCCCGATACCCCCTCCGGTTGGCCGGCGCGTCCGGAGTCCGCTAGACTGCGTGGGCGGCTCCGGGTACGGGGCCAATGCCATTGGGGTATGGGGTAATTGGCAGCCCGACAGGTTCTGGCCCTGTTAGTCTAGGTTCGAGTCCTGGTACCCCAGCTGTCTGGTGTGATAGCGCGGACGCCATGCGCCCGCGCTCACTCCGGACTATGCAGTACACGGTGTTGATGAGACAGTGCACGGCCCCGTCGTCTAGAGGCCTAGGACGCCGCCCTCTCAAGGCGGTAACGCCGGTTCGAATCCGGTCGGGGCTAC
>JAICWX010000472.1 GCA_025934635.1 Streptosporangiaceae bacterium
GACTTCATCGTCCACCGGGACGCCATGGTCTGGCCCATGGTCGCGGCCGGCACGTCCAACAACGACATCAAGTTCGCGCGCGGCCTCGCGCCCGACTGGGGAGGTTCCTCTGATGACTAGGCACACCCTGTCCGTGCTGGTCGAGAACAAGCCGGGGGTCCTGGTGCGGGTCGCGGGCCTGTTCGCCCGCCGCGGCTTCAACATCGAGTCCCTCGCCGTCGGGCCGACCGAGCACGAGGAGATCTCCCGCATCACGATCGTGGTCAACTGCGACGAGCACCCGCTCGAGCAGGTCACCAAGCAGCTCAACAAACTGATCAACGTGCTCAAGATCGTCGAGCTCGAGCCGGGCGCCACCGTGCAGCGCGAGCTGATCCTGATCAAGGTCAGGGCCGACGCCGAGAGCAGGTCGCGCGTGCTCGAGACCGTCAACTTGTTTCGGGCTAAGGTCGTGGACGTGGCGCTCGACGTGATCACCGTCGAGGCGACCGGGAACCGGGAGAAGCTCGACGCCCTGATCAAGGTGCTCGAGCCGTTCGGGATCAAGGAGCTGGTGCAGTCCGGCCTGGTGGCCATCGGCCGCGGCGGCCGCTCCATCACCGACCGGGCCCTGCGGCCCGTCGAACGCAGCGCCTGATTTTCAGCGCCTGAGTTTCTGACCGCGTAAAAGAGCAAACAGAGAAAGGCCCGTTTCAGTGGCAGAGATTTTCTACGACGACAGCGCCGACCTGTCCATCATCCAGCGCCGGCACGTGGCCGTCCTCGGGTACGGCAGCCAGGGGCACGCGCACGCGCTCTCGCTCCGCGACTCCGGCGTGGACGTCCGCGTCGGGCTGCCCGAGGGCTCCAAGAGCCGGGAGAAGGCGGTCAACGACGGCCTGCGCGTCGTCACGCCCGCCGAGGCGTGCGAGGAAGCCGACCTGATCATGGTCCTCATCCCGGACCACCTGCAGCGGCAGCTGTACGCCGAGGCGATCGCGCCGGCCCTGGTGGAGGGCGACGCGCTGTTCTTCGCGCACGGCCTGAACATCCGCTACAACCTCATCACGCCGCCCGAGGGGGTCGACGTGTGCATGGTCGCGCCGAAGGCCCCCGGCCACCTGGTGCGGCGCCAGTTCTCGCAGGGCCGCGGCACGCCGGTGCTGGTCTGCGTCGAGCGTGACGCCACCGGCAACGCCTGGCCGCTGACCCTGTCCTACGCCAAGGCCATCGGCGGCACCCGGGCCGGCGCGCTGAAGAGCACCTTCACCGAGGAGGCGGAGACCGACCTGTTCGGCGAGCAGGCCGTGCTCTGCGGCGGCCTGTCCGAGCTGATCAAGGCGGGCTTCAACACCCTGGTCGAGGCGGGCTACCAGCCCGAGTCGGCCTACTTCGAGTGCCTGCACGAGGTGAAGCTGATCGTCGACCTGATGTACGAGGGCGGCATCTCCAAGATGTACTGGTCGGTGTCGGACACCGCCGAGTACGGCGGCTACACCCGCGGCCCGCGGCTGATCAACGAGCAGACCCGCGAGGAGATGCGCCGCATCCTGGGCGAGATCCAGGACGGCACGTTCACCCGCGAGCTGGTCGAGGAGTTCGACGCGGGCAAGCCGAACTTCCTCAAGCGCCGCGAGGCCGAGCACAACGAGCAGATCGAGCAGGTCGGCGCCAAGCTCCGGCCGCTGATGTCCTGGCTCGCCGAGGACGAGTAACCAGCATGTTTTAATGCCCCGGGCGGGGTATCAGGTCATGATGGCAGTGAACAGCCCGCAATCGAAGACCCAGAGCACCCGTACCATCCGTACCGCCCGCGCCACGAAGACCCCGGCGACCCCGGCCGTCTCCGCCCGGCGCCCCCGCCCGGAGCAGGTTCCTCCCGCCCAGCGGCGTTCGGCTCCCGTCGCCGGCACCAAGCCGCGCGCGTCGGCGTCCGCGGCCGAGGTGGTGACGGCGTACCTCAAGCTCCACGTCGCGGAGCTGAGGGCCCTCGAGCCGAAGGTACGGGCCGACGAGTTCGACTCGGTTCACCAGATGCGCGTCGCGACCCGCCGGCTGCGCAGCACCCTGCGGTCGTTCGGCAAGGTCATCCCGCGGGCCCGGACCGAGAAAGCGGACGTCGAGCTCAAGTGGCTGGGCGGCCTGCTCGGCGAGGCCAGGGACGCCGAGGTGCTGTCTCAGCACCTGCAGGACGATCTCGAGCCGGTCCCGGTCGAGCTGCTCATCGGCCCGGTCCAGGCGCGCGTGCAGGGCCACTTCGCCCCCCGCCGGGCGGCCGCCCGCGAAACCGTCATCAAGGCCTTCGGCTCCGTGCGCTACGCCAAGCTCCTGGCCGACCTGGAGATGCTGGCCCACGACCCGCCGCGGGGCCCGCGGGCCGCTGACCCGGCCCGTGAGGTGCTCCCGGTCGCGGTACGCAAGGCGTACCAGCAGGCCAGCAAGCGGATGCGCCGAGCCCGGCATGCCCCCCCGGGCCAGGCCAGGGACGTTGCCCTGCACGAGGCGCGCAAGTCAGCCCGGCGGGCCCGCTACGCGGCCGAAGCGGCCAGCCCGGCGGCAGGCCGGAAGGCCGCCAGGTTCGCCAAGCAGATGAAGAAGGTCCAGTCGGTCATCGGTGACCACCAGGACACCGTGATCGCCCGGCAGGCGATCAGGGACCTGGGCATCAGCGCTCACCTGGCCGGCGAGAACGCCTTCACCTACGGCCTCCTGCACGAGCAGCAGCGAGACCGCGCCGCCAGGCTCAAGGACAAGGCCCGCAAGACCTGGCACAAGGCTTCCCGCCCCCGCCACCTCGCCTGGCTCTCCTAACCCCAACCCCAGCGTCACCACCCCTCCCCAACCCCGGGGCCACCACCCAGTTCAGCGTCACCAGTCCAGCTCGACCCGGGCCACTTTCACCGGCCCGGCCGCCCGAGCAGCCAGCAACACCCGTCTCAGTGGCCCCAGCAGCCGCACATCCAGCACGCGCACCCGCGCTCAACGACATCGATGGAGCATCCATGTCGTTCCAGCGACATCGATGCTTCATCCATGTCGTTATAAGACGCCGCGGAGCGCCGCAATCGGAACATCGCCGCCGCATGCGCCATCCCACCAGCCTCAGCAACCTCTTCTCACCCCAGTTGCGAACTCCCAGCCACGGCGAGTCCTCAGCCATCGCGAGCCCTTAGCCACAGCGAGCCCTTAGCCGTCACGGGCACCAGGCCCACCCAGGCTCCCCAAGCACGTCCCGCATCACATGAACTAGGAACTAGGAACTAGGAACTAAAAATAGTGTCTCGGATACTGAGACCACCGTCTTGAGGGATGTCTACCCGGGTGACGCATCCGGTAATTTGTTAAGCACTATGCGGCGCTTCGTACTCGTAGCCAGCCGCAGCGGGCTCCCAAGCACCTGATCCAGACCGGCATCCAGGTAGGCCAGCGACCCGCTGCGGGGTCTCCCGCTGGCCGTACGACCTTTCCGGCACCATCAGGAGCGCGCCATGTATGACATGTATCCCTGGGATTCCGCGAGCCAGGGGGACTATCCCCCCCGGCCCCTGCGTTCGGTGAAGAATTCCCGCCCGGCCGCCAAAGCCACGGCCACGGTCACGGCCACGGCGACCACAAGCACAACCACAACCACGGCCCGTCGCGATTTCTCCCCGGCCCAGGCCGTGCAGATCGCCCTCGACCGCCGCGACAACGGGGGAGCGGCCGAACAGGCCGCGCCTGCGCCCGCAGCCAGCCGGGCCCGCCAGTAAGGTTCTGGCATGGATTCACGAACGATCAGGCTTGCCGTCGTCGGCGGCGACGGAATCGGTCCCGAGGTGACCGCCGAGGCGCTCAAGGTGCTGCGTGCCGCCACCCCCGGGGTCACCTTCGACGAGACCAGTTACGACCTCGGCGCCCAGCGCTGGCACCGCACCGGCGAGACGCTGCCGGACGCCGTGCTCGAGGAGATCAGGGGCCACGACGCCATCCTGCTCGGCGCGGTCGGCGACCCGAGCGTGCCCAGCGGCGTCCTCGAGCGCGGCCTGCTGCTGCGGCTGCGCTTCGAGCTCGACCACTACGTCAACCTGCGCCCGGTGCGGCTCTACCCCGGCGTCACCACGCCGCTGGCCAGCGCCCGTCCCGAGTCGGTCGACATGGTCGTGGTCCGCGAGGGCACCGAGGGCCCGTACACCGGCGCGGGCGGCGTGATGCGCAAGGGCACCCCGGCCGAGATCGCCACCCAGGAGAGCCTCAACACCGCCTTCGGCGTCGAGCGCGTGGCCCGGTACGCCTTTGCCAAGGCCCTGGCCCGGCCGCGGCGCAAGCTCACGCTCGTCCACAAGACGAACGTGCTCACCTACGCCGGCGACCTGTGGCAGCGCACCGTGGACAGCCTGGCCAAGGAGTTCGCCGACGTGTCGGTGGACTACTGCCACGTGGACGCCGCGTCGATGTTCTTCGTCACGAACCCCGAGCGCTACGACGTCATCGTCACCGACAACCTCTTCGGCGATATCCTCACCGACCTCGGCGCCGCCATCGCGGGCGGGATCGGGCTGGCCGCGAGCGGCAACATCAACCCGGAGGGCACCGCGCCCAGCATGTTCGAGCCGGTCCACGGCAGCGCGCCGGACATCGCGGGCCAGAGCAAGGCCGACCCGACGGCGGCGATCTTGTCCGCCGCCATGCTCTGCGAGCATCTCGGCCTGTCGGCCGAAGCCGCCCGGATCGAGCAGGCGGTCTCGGAGGACCTGGTCGAGCGCCAGGGCGCCTGGGCCGCCCGCACCACCGTCGAAATCGGCGACGACCTCGCCGAGCGAGTAGCCGGCTAGCCGGCCATGCCAACGCGCCTGCCGGACCACTCCCGGCAGGCGTAACCCCGCCAGGCAGGTCCGCAGCGCGAACGAATAGGTGAGAACCTAGAGAGAAAGCCTGCCCGCGCGGGCGAGGAGGAAGTACCGCATCATGATCGATTTCGATATCCGTCCCTCTGGGCAGCCGGTGCCCGACGCCGAGCGCGAGGCGATGCTGCGGTCGCCCGGGTTCGGCCAGCTGTTCACCGATCACATGATCACGCTGCGCTGGTCCGCGGACAACGGCTGGCACGACGGCCGCCTGGAGCCGTACGGCCCGTTCACCCTGGACCCGGCCACCTCGGTGTTCCACTACTCCCAGGAGTTCTTCGAGGGGCTCAAGGCGTACCGCCAGGACAGTGGCTCGATCACCATGTTCCGCCCGGACGCCAACGCGGCCAGGTTCAACAGCACCGCCCGCCGGATGGCGATGCCCGAACTGCCCGCGGAGACCTTCATCCGGGCCCTCGAGCTGCTGGTCGCGCAGGACCGCGACTGGGTGCCAGCCGGCGAGGGAAACAGCCTCTACCTGCGGCCGTTCATGATCGCCACCCAGCGCGGGCTCGGCGTCAACCACCCGAGCAGCGAGTACCTGTTCTGCGTCATCGCCTCGCCCGCCGCGTCGTACTTCGCCAGCGGGGTCAAGCCGGTCACGGTGTGGCTGTCGCAGGAGTACACC
>JAICWX010000465.1 GCA_025934635.1 Streptosporangiaceae bacterium
AGCTCGCCGAGCGGCTCGGGGTCGACATGGACCAGGCCTTCGCGCTGCTCCGCGACCGCGCCCGGACCACCAACCGCCGCCTGTCCGACCTGGCCCGCGCCTTCATCGACGGCACCGAACCCCTCACCACCCCCGACCCGGGCCTAGAACGCAGTCCCCGCAGTAACGGTCCGGCCCAGGGGGCGACAGGCGGTAGATAAGGCAGCAGTTCCGGCGGCGGAAGCCCGCACCTGGGTTTCCCTGGTAGGTACCCGCCAGGGCCGGGTACCGCAAGACCGTTGCCGCGGTGCTGGCCGCCGCGGCGGCCAGGTCCGGCCGGGCCGCCGCGATCATGGTCGCAGCGCCGTTGGCGGCCGAGGCGACGTTACCCCAGAGCACCTGCGGTGAGACCGCCATCGCCGCCACGGCCTGGACGACCTGCTCGATAAGACCGGCCAGAAGAGCCAGGGGCGCGGCAGTACCCGCCCCGGTCTTTGCCTGCGCCTCCGAGGGCAGGGACAACCGGAACGGGCCGCCGAGGGTGGGGACCCACCGCGCCTGCGCGGTATCGACGGACAGCGTCCAGCCGGCCGCGGCGGCACCGAGGACGGGCGACAGCAGCCGGGCACACAGCCCCAGCTGCGCGATTGAGGCCGCGACCCGGAACTCGACGCCGTCGGCCGGGCATCCGGCGGTGGCCGCGAGCCGCACGCGAACCTCGCCGATCCGGGCGGCCAGCGCGCCCGGCACGCTTATCAGCTCGCCGAGCGGCCGCCACGGCGGGCACGCCGCCGAGCCGGGCGGGTGGGAGTCCACGGCGAAGTACGGGCCGAACGTGGCCAGCTCCGCCAGCCGCCCAGCTGGGGCTGGCCGGGCGGCTGGACCAGTGGCTGGCAGGGAGCCTTGGCTCACGCGCCGACGGGGCCCTTCCTGGGGCGGCTGGGATGGTTGAGGGTTTGCCGCCTTGGGAGATCTGGCCGTCTTGGCGGGTGCGGCGGAGCGGGGGCCGGCGGTCGCGGCGAGCAAGCCGGCCGAACGGCGGCGATCGGCGGGGGTGTCCCCCTTCGCACCGGTGTCCGCGACCTGCCAGCCGGTCCGGGCGAGCAGGGCCGCGGCCTCGCCCGCCCCGAAGAAGGACCGGGCCGGCTCCCCCAGCGCGGCGACCGTGGACTGGAAGCGGGCCCGCCTCCCGTCCGCGGCCGGGCGGGACGTGGACACGCTGACGGCCAGCTGGCTGCCGGGCGCGGCGACCTGCCGGAACTGGTCGAGGACGTTCTCCAGGACGGCGGGCTCGAGGTAGACGGCCACCCCCTCGAGCAGGAACAGGGCGGGCGCGTCCGCGTCGAGTCCGGCCGTGCGCAGCCGGTCCGCCACCGGGTCGCGGGTGAAGTCGGCCTCGACGAACTGCACTCCGGTGGCCGCGATGCCGAGCCGCTTCAGCCGGGCGAGCTTGTCGTGCTGGGTCGCGGGATGGTCGACCTCGAACCAGCGGACGCCCGGCTTGGCGTAGCGCAGCGACCGTCCGTCGTATCCGGCCGCGCCGACGACGACCTGCCGGACGCCGCGGTCGATGGCGCCGGTCACGATCCGGTCGAAGAACGACGTGCGCGCCGCGAGGTACTCGCTCATCCAGCTGGCCTCGACGGTGAGGCCGTCCACGACGTCGGCGGCCAGCGTGTCCTCGGCGGCGGGATCGCCGTAGTCAGCGGCGGCCCGGGTGAACCCGAGCCGGTACGCCGCTACCCGGCGCGCGGTGGCAGAAGGACCCCCGTCTTCCATTTGGCCCATTCTGTCACGGGGCTACTGTGGCCAGCATGGCGACAGATCCCGCGCACCGCAGCGTCCGGCTCGAGCGCATCGAGAACGGCACGTTCCTCGTCACGAACGACCGCGGCGGCGAACTCCGGATCAGCACCGGCATCAGCGGGAGCAGTGACTTCACGCCGGTCGACCTGCTGCTGGCCGGGATCGGCGGCTGTACCGCGATGGACGTCGACGCTCTGACGTCGCGCCGGGCCGAACCGGACGCGTTCGAGGTCGCCGTGGACGCGGAGAAGGTCCGCGATCAGGCCGGCAACCACCTGACCGGCATCGTGGTGAGCTTCCGGGTCCGGTTCCCCGACGGCGAGGGGGGCGACAAGGCCCGGGCGCTGCTGCCGGACGCGGTCTCCAAGTCGCACGACCGGCTGTGCACGGTGAGCCGGACGGTGGAGCTCGGCACCCCCATCGCTGACCGGATCGTATGAAATCAGCGGACGTGTCCTCGCTGCGGATGCTGCGGCAGGCCAGGGACCGGATCGACCGCGACTATGCGGAGCGGATCGACATCCCGGCGCTGGCGGCCGGGGCCGGCTATTCGCGTGAGCATTTCATCCGCGCCTTCCGCGCGGCCTACGGGGAGACGCCCGGCCGCTACCGGACCAGGCGGCGGGTCGAGCGGGCCTGCGAGCTGCTGCGCTCGGCCAACCTGACCGTGACCGAGATCTGCCACCTGGTCGGCTTCACCAGCCTGGGCACGTTCAGCGCGCGGTTCGCCGAGATCACCGGCGTCTCCCCCACCGCCTACCGGCGCCAGGCGGCCGAACGGGGTGGCCCGGCGCCCATCCCCGGCTGCTTCGTGCTGATGTGGCGGACCGGCCTGCCGGCGGCCAGGGAAGACATCACTTCCTGAGAAGCGCGCCGCCGTCGCCGACCGTAAAGTCGCAGCATGATTACAGGAATCTCGATCGTGTCGGTCTGGGTGCTCGACCAGGACGCGGCCAAGGAGTTCTACGAGAAAAAGCTCGGCTTCACCGTCACCACCGACTTCACGATGGAAAACGGCATGCGCTGGCTGACCGTCCGGCCGCCCGGCAGCCAGACCCAGGAGCTGGTGCTGATGGACCCGCTGCACTCGATGCTGGACGAGGAGACCGCCCAGCAGGTCCGGGCGCTGGTCGCGAAGGGGGCGCTGTCGCCCGGGGTGATGGCGACCACGGACTGCAAGGGCGACTACGACACGCTGGCCGGACGCGGCGTCGAGTTCACCCAGGAGCCGGCCGAGCGACCTTACGGGACCGAGGCCGTCATGCGCGACGACTCGGGCAACTGGTTCAGCTTCACCCAGCGCAAGTACCTGGAGGGCAAGACCTGAGCCGGGCCGCCAGTTCGGCACGCGGCGAGCGCAGGCGAGCCGCCAAGTCAGCACTGCGGTGGGCGAAGGCGGTCCAGCCGGGCGGGGACTGCTCCAGGTAACGGCGGGCGGCGGCGGGCGGGCAGGGGCGCTGCCGCCAGCCCGCCAGCCGGCCGCCGCGGATCTCGAAGCAGACGAGCACGCCGCCGGCCCAGCCGTATACGTCGGCGTCCGGCAGATCGCGCTGGTCCCTGGTGACCTTCTGCTCGGCGGTGATCCAGTCCACGGCCTCGAGCTCGGCCTGCAGCTTCCCGGCGAACTCGAAAGCCAGCGCGGTGGCGGCCGCGTCGCGGCGCGCGGTCAGTTCCGCGCGCAGCGCGGCCACCGCGGCCTGGTCCCGGTCCAGGACGGCGGCGATGCCCCGGGCCAGCCCGGCCCGCGCGGCGGGAGCGACACCGCGGACCAGGGCCAGCTCACGCCCGGTCCCGGCCTGATGGTCGGCGGCGTGGCCGAGCGGCAGCACCCGGTTCAGCCCGGACACGCCGTCACGGACCTTCTGGCCGCCCAGGTAGGGGCCGAAGTCACCGGGCGCCGGCTGGCGTATCACGGTCAGGCCGGGGGTGCGGGCAGCGGTGCTGAGCCTGATCCAGACCTCGGATTCCTGGCCGCCCGGGCTGCGGTTCCAGGGCGGGAGCCGCCGTTCGAGCAGGTTCCGCTCCAGCCAGGCGGCCTCGTGCGCGGAGTCGCACGGGACCGCCTCGACCCGGGCGATCCGGGCCACCATCGGGGCCAGGTGAGCCCGGTCGCCGAGGTCGCGCCAGTACGACTGGACCCGGCGGCGCAGGCTGACCGCGCGGCCGATGTACAGGACCCGGCCGGCCTGGTCGCGGAAGCGGTAGACGCCCGGAGTCAGCGGGAGCGCGGCCGCGGCCCGGGCCGCCGGGATGTCCGGGGAGGCCACTACCCGAGCCCACTGCAACCGGGTGGCCGGCGTCAAGAGGGCTCGCAGTGAGCGAAGGCGGATACCGGGCTCGTTCGGGATGAATGGGTCGTGACCGTCAACCGGGGTGCGGCGGTCCGTGCGGCGGTGCATGCGGCCGGCCGCTGCTCTACAGTTTGTCCATGGCGGAATCGGAACCCGGCGGTGAGATCGCCCGCAGCGAGTTGCGCGCCTCGCACGAGGACAGGGACCGGGTGGTCGAGCTGCTGCGGGTTTCGGCCGGGGACGGGCGGCTGACCGCGGAGGAACTCGACGAGCGGCTGGAACAGGCCATGACCGCGCGGACCTACGGCGAGCTGGCCCGGCTGGTCGCCGACCTGCCCGTGCACGGAGGGCCGGTGGCGGTGCCGGCCCCGGCGGCAGCGGCGGTACGGGCCAAGGACGTGGTGCGCATCGACACTCGCAGCGGGCACGTCAAACGGGTCGACCGCTGGGTCGTACCGCAGCGGATGGAAGTCAAGGTGACCAGCGGCAGCGTGCTGCTCGACTTCACCCAGGCCCAGATCACCCAGCCCGTCCTCAAGCTCGACGTCGACGTGCGCAGCGGGCACATCCGGCTGCTGACCAGGCCGGGGATCGTAGTGGACTCCGACGACGTCGTCATCCGCAGCGGCCACGTCCGGGTCAAGGCACCGTGGGGTCCCGACGTCCCGGTCCAGCTGCACATCGAGGTGACCGGCAAGGTGGGCAGCGGCCACCTGGTGGCCCGGCCGCGGCGCCGGAACCTGTGGCAGTGGCTCACCCGGCAGCCCATGCCGTACGCGATCACCGCGCGCTGACCTTGGATTGAGCGCCGTCCGCAGGGTCCGGCGGGCGCTAAGGTGGGCTGCACTGGTGATGCGAGCTGATGCGGGAGTACGACCGGATAATGCCTACCCGACTGGTGCACCTGGTTGTCGACGCGGCCGACCCCGGCCGGCTGGCCCGGTTCTGGGCCGAGGCGCTGCAGTGGGAGATAGGCGATGAGGAGCCCGACGAGGTGGACGTGTGGCCGCCGGGCTTCAGCTACCCGGACTCCTCGGCCCTGCCGCTGGTGTTCGTGCCGACCTCAGAGCCGAAAACCGGCAAGAACCGGGTGCACCTGGACCTGGCCACCGAGTCCCGTAAGCACCACAAGGCCGAGGTGAAGCGGCTGCGGGCGCTGGGCGCGGTGCGCCTCGACACCGGCCAGGGTGACGTCCCGTGGACCGTGCTGGCCGACCCGGAGGGCAACGAGTTCTGCGTGCTGGAGCCGCGGAAGGTCTACCGGGACACCGGCCCGGTCGCCGCGGTGGTCGCCGACTGTGCCGACCCGGCCGCGGTGGCGGCGTTCTGGGCGCTGGCCACCGGCTGGAAGCCGGCGAAGTCCACCGACACCGGGATATCGCTGCGGTCCCCCGACGGGCTCGGGCCGTACCTGGAGCTGCTGCCGTCGCTGGACCGCAAGACCGTCAAGAACCGGATCCACCTGGACCTGGCCCCCTACC
>JAICWX010000336.1 GCA_025934635.1 Streptosporangiaceae bacterium
ATGGGACTCATCCGCCAGGCCGGCCTCACCGAAATCGCCGCCACCGTCCGCGCCGCCCAGGACGACAACGACCTGCTCATCGCTCTCCTCCGCCTCGAAACAGCCCCATGAACAGCAAGAACTACTTTGTCCTCAGCCCTGGGCCTACACGCAGAGCGCCGCCGCCAGGCACGGGATCCCGCTGGAGGAAGTCCCGTCCGGACCGGGCACTGCTGCTCTGCAAGTATCTCCGGTGTCGAGTGGTCCCCGGGAATTCCGCCTGAGCTGGACGTGAAGAAGATCGAGATCCTGAAGCGAAGGCTGTCCGCAGAGTGGAAGGACCTAGATGATGAAGCAATTCGCGATCTGAGAGAGGAGGTAGAGCACAAAGGCTCTCTCGTCTCGGACCCGGCGCTGGAAGAGAAGTGCCCTAAATGCGCTTACCTGCGGCGTATCGCGGAATACCGGCTGATCGGGAAGCTCGCCGACGGCCCTGTAACTGTAACGGAATCCCCAGGGAAGCCGCAGCCGACAGCGGAGGAGGTAGAGGCCAAGAAGCGGCGACGTTTGAAACGAGTCGAATCGGACATGGCCCGCCTGCAAAAGGAAGCAGAGAAGCTGCGTGGCGAACTGGAAAATGGCGCAGAGCGCTAATCGGCCACGCTCCTCACCTTCTCGGTGTTCCCCGGCTAACCTCATGCCACGCGGCGCATGCCCAGAACATGGACCGGCGGGGCGGGCCGCGCCGACGGGATGAGACGGGAAGGACGGGCCAGCCCTTCAGATCGGCTCCCGGGGCGGCGACATGCGTGTACCCCCAACCGCAGCGTCCGCAGGCGGTCGCTGATAGTGGCGATGACCGAGCGGCCTCGGGCCACGGCAGCGGCTTCGTCAAGCCGACACTCACCGTGGTCTTGCCGGCGACCGAGGTCGCCCGCCGCGCCGGGCACGGCGTCGCCGTCCAGCTCAAGATCCACGCGCACTGCAACGACGGGCAAGCCGACGCCGCCAACCAGCGCATCACCAACGCCCTCAGCGCCAACGACACCCGGCCCGAACCGGGCGGCGAGGAAGACGGCGAAGGTGAGGTGGCATCTTGAACGCCGCAGGTCAAAGGCCACAAAGGCCCAGATCGGGGCATGAAGGCCCGGCCTCCCGACGCCGCCGTCCGTGCCCGTCCGTGCGTCACCTCGCCGCCGGCTCCCAGCGCACGGACACATAGCGGACGGCGGCGGCCCCAAATCCCGCCTCGGAACGCATAACCGCAGGTTAGCGGCATAAGGCTCGATCAGGAGGATAGGGCTGTAAAACCGTCGGCTCAGCCTACGTTGGTTCGAACCCAACACCTGCCACACCCTGGTGAAACGGCTCGCTAGCTGCTATGGCGGATTCAGCTGGTCGTCGCAACACTGGTGGTCAGCTGGCTGGTTCTAGGAGTGTAGCGAGGCGCTCGGCTGGGGTTTGCCAGCCGAGCGTTTTGCGTGGCCTGGAGTTGAGCTCGGCGGCGACGGCGCCCAGGGCGGCGGCGGTGTGAACGGACAGGTCAGTGCCCTTGGGGAAGTACTGGCGGAGCAGGCCGTTGGTGTTCTCGTTGCTGCCGCGCTGCCAGGGTGAGTGCGGGTCGCAGAAGTAGACGGGCATGCCGGCGGCGGTGGCGAACTGGTGGTGCAGGGACATCTCCGAGCCCTGGTCCCAGGTCAGGGACCGCTTGAGCTGGGCCGGGAGGGTGGCCATGGTGGCGGCCAGGGCGTCGCGGACGGTCTCGGCGGTGCGGTCGGCGGGCAGGTGGACTAGCAGGACGTACCGGGTGGCGCGCTCGACGAGGGTGCCGATCTGGGATGCCTGGTTCCGGCCGATGATCAGGTCGCCTTCCCAGTGGCCGGGCACGGCCCTGTCAGCCGCCTCGGCCGGGCGGTCGCTGATCATCACCATCTGGGCGGAGAAGCGCGGCTGGCGCTGCTGGGCCTGGCGGCGGGGCTTGCGGCAGGCACGGCCGGTGCGCAGCGCCCGGGTCAGCTCGCGGCGCAGCTCGCCGCGGCCCTGCACGTACAGCGCCTGGTAGATGGTCTCGTGGCACACGTGCATCTCCGGCCGGGCGGGGAACCGTCTCCGCAGCATGACAGCGATCTGCTCCGGGCTCCATTTCATTCCCAGCCAGCGCTGGACCACGCTCCGCAGCTCGCCGCTGACCGCGAGCCTGCCCGGGCGGGGACGTGGCCGGCGTGCGTCGGCGCGGGCCTGGGCCGCGTGCGGCCGGCAGGCGCCGCTGCCGGGGTGCCCGTTGCGGCGGACTTCCCGGCTCACCGTCGAAGGGCTGCGTCCCAGCCCGGTCGCGATGGCCCGCAGGGACGCGCCCTCGCGCAAGCGGTCAGCGATGTAGATCCGCTCGTCCTCGCTCAGGTAACGGCCGGAGGCATGCCGAGGGGGCTCCGCCCTGGCGGGGGAGCCCCGTTGTGCCCGGTGGTCGGGTTGGACCCGTTCCGCCAGCGCTTGCCGGTGCGGTAGTTCACCCCGACCCTCCGGCACGCCTCCTGGCTGCTGTATCCCAGGTTCATGAGCCGGAAGTATTCCGCCCGCTCGGCCGACAGCTTCCTTCGGCCCTGCGGACCCCGGTTCCCGCGAACCTCGAAACTCATCGCATCCCCTTACTGTCAGGGGTGTTGCGACGACCGCTAGAACCTAAGTATGTCTCGTGCTGGCGGGGGCGTTTCCTCTCTGTCCCGTCGTGTCACCTTGTCGCGCTGTGGACCGTCATGTTGCGGTGTCCACGGACGCATAGCGGACGGGCGTCCGTGCTGTTAGGACGGTCGGTGTGCACCGTCGGCTTTCCACGGACGGCCACGGACGGGCCCATGATTGCGGGGCGTTTCAGCCGATCGATCACGACAAATCGCACCTCAGGAACCCTGTCGACTATTGGAGCAGTACAGGCCAAGACCAGGGAACTGGTTCTGGTCGGCGTAAACCGGGGTCACCTGAAGATCGGCAGATCGGCGGAAGGCGCCCTGATCTACTTCGTCAAGTCATCCCGCTTAGCCCCGCTGCTACGCGACGGGGGAGCGAAAGGCCCGTTGCGCAACCGTGACGACTCCGTCGAGGGCTAGCCGACTGGCCCTGCCCGCTGCTCCAAGCGGCCGGGGAGCCCGGTGCCGCGGCTAGGCCGCTCCCCGGGCGGCCTGGGCCGGCTCGTCGCGGAACGGGTACTGTTCCCACGCGGCCCGGAGGATGGGGTTGTCATCCCCGTCGGCGGCATAGTGCTGCAGCGCTGTGGTGAGATCCCAGGTCCGGCGCTCGGCGTCGCCGATGATCTCGGCAAGGACCTGGGTCGCGGGCCTGCGCTGGCCGATCGCCACGAGGTGCTCAAGGCCCCGCGCTGAGGCGACGAGCGTCGAGATCCCCGGCTCCTGGAGGAGGTCCCGGGCGGGCGGGGAGTTGGCGATGTACCAGGAGTCAAGGGTGGCCACCAGGCCGTACACTGTCACGCCCGGTGGTATGGCCGAGAACTCCGGCCTGCCCGCGGCGATGGCCTGGTGCGTGGCGCTGATCTGGTCGAAGGCCCTGCCGATGGTGCGCCTGAAGGCATCCTGCGCGGTTTCCTGCCCGGCGCGGGCCGCTGCGGGCACGCGGGTCGCCTTCGCTTCCACCAGCAGCACTGAGTCCGGCGACACGACGATCCAGTCGACGCTCATGACCGTGCTCTTGCCCTTGGCGTACCTGATCTCCGGGTACACGGTGACGCCGGGCAGCGTGCGCAGCTGCCGGCCCACGTAGTCCTCGAACAGTTCCCCCATGTCGCGGGTGAAGGACTCGCCCCAGCGCTTGAGGCCGAGGTAGTACAGCCCGAGCGGGGACAGCTTGCGGGTGATGAGCTGGGGCACGGGCGCCAGGAGCCGGCCGTCGTCCAGCCGGACGAACGGCCGGTCCGCCAGCGGGTTGAACCCGTACCGGTCAAGGAACTCCGGGGGGAGGGGCCTCGGCGGCCCGCCGCCGGAAGTCATCGAACCCGCCGGCGAAGACCGCGTCGATGACCGACGTGACGTCCTGGCGGGGCACGACCGCGAGCACCTCGGAGAAGGCCGGCTGGGCCATCCACGCAGGGTCAAAGAAGCCCTCGTTCACCATGGCTGAGGCGAACAGCAGGAAGCCCACGCCGACAGCTTGCTGCAGCGGCGCGCCGAGCAGCTCAGCCAGTCCCGCGCTGTCCAGTACCTCGAGCGGCTTGCGTCCGGAGTAGCCCTCGAAGAGCGCGTCGGCCCGCGCCAGTTCCTCGTACGGTGACTCCTGGTCCGGGAACTGCTCGTAGGCCATCCGCAGCAGGATGCCGAACGGCGTCTTCAGGTCGGCCTGGCCAAGCTCCTCAGGCCGCAGGTTGTTGTACATGGTGCAGCCGAGCTCCACCGTGTCCCGGCCAAGCGGGACCGTCCGGTACCGGTTGCCGTGGCAGATCGATGCCTTCGCCAGCCCGGCGAGCGCCCAGGGCGGCATGCGCCGGTAACGCGCATCGGCCACGCCGGTAGGGGGCAGCGTCAGCGCCGCCCGCGCGATCCCGGTCAGCAGGCCCACCTGGCTGAACCGCCGAGCATAGTCGGTGAACTCCTGGTACGAGAACTCACGGCCAGCGATCATGTCATCCTCCCGGCCCCCACGCCGGTGCGCGCAGCCGCCCGGCCCGCCAGAGCCTGGAAGGAGGATAGAAGGACCAGCCCCAGGAGGCGAACCCATTTTCGCTGGCTACGGTTAGTGGGACTCCTAGCGCTGACTGACGCCGGATGTGCGTCGTCTTCTTCTGGCCGCCTGGGGCTGAGCGAAGTTGCAGGTCAGAGGCGACGGCGAAGTCATGGAGTCCTGCAGGGTGGAGAGGGGCCAATAGCGCAACTGCCACCGGTAATCCAAGGCTAACGGTATCTGGCTTGGTTGAAGTATAGGTTTCATTTTTAGTATGCTCATGCCATGGCCGACCGCGAGATCTACCCCAGTACGCCGTTGGCCCTCGTGGCGGCGGAGATCCGCCACCCTGTGGCCTCCCCCCTGTCCGACTCGGCCCGCTCGCAGCTCAAGACCCAGCTGGCATCGATCTTCCCGCTGGCCAAGCCAGTTCAGAGGATGACGGTGACCCCTACTCAAGCCGCGGTGTCCACTGGCGCGCGCTTCATGTCGCGTGACCGCACGTCTTCAGTGACGTTCAGGGATGACGTGATCGTTGTGGAGACCACCAAGTACGAGCGGCGCCGTGTCCTGCGGGAAAAGCTGCGCGAGGCAGTGCTCGCCAGGCAGGAGGCCGCGCCGGTAGACGGGGTGGAGCGCCTGGGCATCCGCTACGTGAACGAGGTGCGCGTTCCCGGGCTGGAGTCCTCCAGGGAGTGGGCCGACTGGATCGCTCCGGCATTGACTGGCCCGCTCGCCCTCGCCACCGATGGCGGGATGGAGACCCATGCATGGCAGGGGGTAAGCGTCCTCGGGGATGCCCAGTCCGGGGTCGTTGTCCGGCATGGCGTCTTCGACGGATACGCCGTCAATCCTGTTGGCGACCTGCAGCGGGCCGCGCCCCCACCCGGCCCCTTCTTCCTCATCGACCTGGACTGCTACTGGGCGCCGTCCGGGGAAACCCCGCCCCTGGAATGGGACCTCATCGACTCCCGGTTCGAGCAGGCAAGCCTCGCTGCCCACGACCTGTTTGAGCAACTGATCACCGACAAGCTGCGCGAGGTGCTCCGCCATGGGGGCTAACAGCCCGAATCCGCTGACCACGACAGCCCCTACCGCCGACCTCCAGGGTCCCCTTCAGCCGGCCACGACCGCCGCGGATCAGGTGTTCGACCTGACTGAGAGCACGGGGTCGCTGCGCAGCAGGGCAAGGAACCTCCACGAGGACACCAGCGAACTGCACCAGTCAGCGCTCGTCAACGAGTGGCAGCGGCTCACAAACTTGCGTGCCAGGACCGCCCCTACCGCGCTTTTGCAGGAGCTTGCCGATCTCGGGTTCGGCTGGCGAGACATCGCCCGGATGCTGAGGGTGAGCGTCCCAGCGGTGCAGAAGTGGCGCCGGAACGGCGGCGTGAGCGGGCCGCACCGGCGCGGCATCGCCAGCCTTCTGGCCCTGTGCGACCTTGTCCGGGAGCGGTACATGATTCAGGAGATCGCCTCCTGGTTCGAGATGCCGATCTCCGAGGAGGCCCCCGTCACCCCCATTGACCTGTACGCCGAGGAGCGCGTCTCACTCCTACTCGACTACGCCAGTGGCCAGGGCAGCGACCCCGAGCAGCTCCTGAACGCCTACGACCCCGCCTGGCGCGAGCGCTTCCGGTCCGACTTCGAGGTATACCGGGAGGCGGACGGGAACATGTCCATCCGTCCCAGGAGCGAGTGAGCGGTGCCTCAGGAACTAGAGAGTCCGCACACGCCCGACGACCTCTACCTGGCACGCGGTGACGATGTGTGCGACGCGCGCCCGGTGCTGACCGGAGACGTATTCGACGATGTCGAGGTAACCGAGCCCGACGGCTCCAGGACACGCCTCAGTGTCATGATCGCCGAGCACCCCTGCTCCCTCCGGTCCGACGGGGTGAGCCTTGTCCCGAAGCTGCTCGTCGTCGCCGTCCGTCCGCGAGAAGTGGTCGGCTCCTGGCGGGGGAACTTCTCCCTGATGTTCCTGCCTGGCCTACGGCCGGAGGGGCACGCTGCTGCTGACTGCGGTGATCCCTGCATTGTCAGCTCTGGCCAGCTTGCGGCGGGGCATCGCGTGACCTGCCTTAGCACGTTCGGGATTAACCTGATGTTGCAAAGGCAGGTGCACCGGACAAGCCGGGTTGTCGTGCCCACCCTCCAGTTCCAGGCAGCCAACGAGGGAGTCTACGAAGAGGCCGACCTGATAGAGGAGTGGTGCCTGGATCGCGGTGACCAGGGAGTCGATCCGCTGGAGGCCACGTCTGAATGTGTCGCGTGGCTTCGCGAGCAGGTCAACGGAGTGCGGCGCCAGGACCTGCTCCGAGACCCGCAGAAGCGCAGCACCGTGCGCAAGGAAATGCGTGCGCGCCTGAGGAAGCAGCCTTAGAGCAACGCGCCTACCCGCGCCGTCGGCGGTGGCCAGGACCTTGCCGTCCGGGCTGAACTTGATCGTGGTAGATGACTATGCTCGTGTCCCTGCTCACGCGAATGGCCGGGTCGGCGGGCTGGCTGGTGACGAACTCGGCGGCTGTCCCGCCAGGACCGAGCGGGTGCTGCGGGCGAGTTCGATCGCGTCGTCCACCCGGTCATGGTCGAGGTACCAGGGAGCCAGGCAGGTGGCGGCCTCCTCGTCTCCTGATGTGGCGAGTTCGGACACCTCGCAGCAGATGGCAGCCAGCACGCCGTGCGGCCACACCCCCGCACAGTCAGCGAGCCGCGTCCCGGCGGTGCCGCCGCTGGGGCCTGGGTTCCGCAGCTGTGTAGCGCGCTGATCGGCGAATCTGGGGTTTGACGTGCGGGAATGCGCCTGTTCCTGGGTGGAGGGCGTGTATCTAGGCGGGGTGTTTCCGCTGGTCAGTGGCTCATGGGCGGGGTGAGCTGGTAGATCCTCGGGGGCGGGTCGATGCCGAGCTGGGCGAGGATGGCAGCCTGGGGCTGGGTGATCTCGGTGCGCTGGCGGAAGGTGCCGGCGGGGCCGGTGAAGGTACCGACGGCGATCCGGTCGAGCTGGCGGCGCAGCCCCGGCCAGGTGGCGCCGCAGGCGTTCTCGGCGACGCGGGCGAGCAGGAGGGCGAGCCAGCACAAGATGACGTGGGAGCGGATCCGCTCTTCCTTGCGGTGGTAGACCGGCCGGAGGTCGATGACCTGCTTGAGGTCTCTCCAGCCGCGCTCGACTTCCAGTAGCTGCTTGTACCCGAGCGCGATGTCCTCGGCGGTCATCTTCGGGTCGGAGGTGCGCAGCAGGTACTTGCCGTCGAGGTTCTCCTCGGCTTTCGCCTTGCCGGCGTCGACGCGGAGCAGGCCGCCGGGGGTGAGGCGCAGGTAGCGGTTCAGGCCCGGCTTGGTGGAGATGATGCCGCGGAGCTCGGCCCGCTTGTCCTTGGACAGGGCGTCGGCGCCGTCGATGAGCTCCTTGAGCTGGGCGATCATTCGGGCGCGGGTGGCGGCGTCCCGCTCGGCGCCTTCGGGGTTGTGGCAGATGACGAACCGCTCGTCTTCGGCGATCCGCACCTCCTTGACCCGCAGGTTCCCCGCGACCTCCTGGTAGCGGCCCTGCCGGGACAGGGCCGCCCCGGCCTCGGGGGAGCCGGAGCGGAGCCGCTCCCCGATGATGTAGTGGTTCCCGCCCTTGCGCAGGTAGCGGCGGTTCTCCGCCGAGGTGAACCCGCGGTCGGCGACCCAGACGACCCGCGACAGCGACCAGTCCCGCAGGTCGTCCTTCACCTGGCGGATCAGGGCGGAGTCGCTGGTGTTCCCGGGCCAGCACCACACCCGCAGCGGGATCCCGTCCCGGGTGACGGCCATGCCGATCACGACCTGAGGGAGGTCGTCGCGGTGGTCCTTGGACTTGCCCCAGGTCCGGAACCCGGCCTCCCGGCCCCCGGCTCCGTCCGGGGCCGGGTTGCCCCGCTGGTCCCGGGCAGCGGGCTGGTCGGCCTCTTCCGTGACGAAGTAGGTGGAGGTGGTATCGAAGAACAGCAGGTCGACCTCAAGGCCGAGCAGCTCGGCGGCCCGGTCGAAGACCTGCCTCTCCAGCTGCTCCCGGATCTCCAGCAGCCAGTCCATCGCCCGGTAGCACGCGTCGTCAGTCGTGGCGGGCAGGCCCGTTATCAGGACGTCCTCGCTGGCCCAGCGGGCGGCGGCCAGCTTCGAGGACGGGGCCAGCGCCCGGTTCGCGACCAGGGCGAACAGCACCCGCTCCGCCGACGGGTCCAGCCGGCGGCCCTTCAGCAGCTCCCGCATCGCCGGGCCGATGCCCAGCCGCTCCCACAGCGCCTCCAGAACGTGCGTGCCGCCCAGCGGCCGGGACTCCGCGAACTCCAGGCCGTCGGCCGCGATGGCCCGCGCCCTGCCCGGCTCCAGGTGCCGGGCCACCGAGGCGACCAGCCGCTCCAGCGCCTCCCGGGTCCCGGGCTCCTCCCGGCCGAAGTTGTAGACGACCTGCACCCGCGACCGCTTCGCAGCCGGGTCCCACACGTTGTGGGCCAGCTGCAGGTAGCGGACCTCGCTGCCGTCCTTGTTCCGCCGCGGCGTCGACCGCAAGTACACGTACCAGACGATACGCCGCGAAAACGGCCCTTACCAGTAATAACTCCATCACTGCATGTATCTATGAGCCTTGCACCGCAACAGTACCTTCCAGTACCCCGGCCTGCCCGTTCACATCGAAACGCAGACTAGGTAACCGGCCAACTGCGGAAGCCAGGTG
>JAICWX010000398.1 GCA_025934635.1 Streptosporangiaceae bacterium
ACGGTCGTCAACATCATGCTGCCCCGCGGGGTGATCCTGGTGGACGGCTTCTCACCCGGCTTCCAGCCGCCGGCCGGCACCGAGGCCGAGCATGAGCGCCGCCTGCGGGCCGTGGTCAAGGTCGGCGGGCAAGACGCCGACTCCCGGCACGGGCTGGGCGGGTACCACGGGTCGGTGCACGTCCCCGCGGGCGTGACCAGCACCGTCGTCTACTACGCGGTCGGCGTGTACTCCGAGGCCGGGAACGGCGTTCCGGTCTTCGACCAGCCCTGGAAGAACGTGGCGGCGACGTTCTACCACGAGCTCAACGAGGCCCGGACCGACCCCGACGTGGAAGACGCCATCAGGACCGGCGACAGCTCCAGGCTCGGCTGGTACTCCGCCCGGGGCGGCGAGATCGGCGATATCCCGGTCACCGGGGCCGGCGCCAGCCTCGCCCTGGCTTTCACCGAGATCGAGCTGGCCGACGGCTCGGGCGCCGTCCCGGTCCAGCTGATGTGGTCGAACAAGCACGACGGTCCCGCCCGCCGCGTCGACTAGCCGCGCCCGTCCCACGAACGCCCGGTGGTTCGCGGCGTGGATCACCGGGTCCCGCCTTTCGCCGGCCCGGCCTCGCCCGGCCGGGCCGGCGAAAGGCACCCACGAGCCAATACGCGTATTTCCTATTTCGTCCAAACGAAATACGGCATCCCGTTTCCAGGTCGCGGGTAACGTAAAATCTCAGTGGTATTGATCAAGTCGCTCGGCCTGTCCGTAGGCTCGGAGGTCACCGCCGTCATCAAGGCATCGGACCTCATCCTGGCTACCGACTAAGGCGGGCTACCACCGGTCCGGCTAGGGCGGCTCGACGCTCCGGCCGGGCCGGACGGTGGAAAACCTGGCTGGCCGGGCACCTCTAAGCCAGGCCCATATCCGGGTGAACTTATACTGCTTGCTCGCGGGCAATTACCAGGGAGCGCGGGCATGGACAACGACACGGTCATCCGGTTGCGGCGTGTCGTCCTGAAGCTCGCCCGGCAGCTCAACGCCGCCTCCCGGGAGGAAGGCCTGACCCCGACCCAGGCGTCGGTGCTGGGCATCACCACCATCCGCGGGCCGCTCAGCCTGGCCGAGCTTACCGAGCTCGAGGGGATCAACCCGACAATGCTGTCCCGCGTCATCGGCACGCTCGATTCCTATGAGCTGATCAACCGGCTGCGCGACCCCGACGATTTCCGCGCGGCCCGGGTCGAGATCACGCCGAAGGGCAAGAGCGTCTACGAGCGGATCACCGCGCAGCGCATGGCGGTTATCTCCGAGTCGGTGGACGGCCTGCCCGCCGGGCAGCAGGCCGCGCTGCTCGCGGCGCTGCCGGCGCTGGAGAACCTGGCCGAGGACCTGCGGGACACGGTCCGGCGCGGCCGGCACCGGCTCCGCGACGCGCCCGCTGCCGACTGACCGGCCCGCGCCCGCCCTTTATCCCGAACGAGGCCCGGTTCCCCCATCGCCCCCACCGCCGCGCCGCATCGCCGTGTCCGAAACCCGCCAGCTTCTCGTCCTGCCGCTTCCTAGCCTGGGTACATGACCAGTTACACGACGATGCCAAGCCCCGTAGGCGAGCTTCTCCTGGTCGGCCAGCCGGCCGGGGACGGCGTGCGGCTCACTCACGTGTCGATGGACGGACAGCGCTTCGCACCCGAGGTACGCCCGGAATGGCGCGCGGACCCGGCGCCCTTCGCCGCCGTGATCCGCCAGCTCACCGCCTACTTCGCCGGTGACCTGACCGAGTTCGACCTGGATCTCGCCCCGCACGGCACCGAGTTCCAGCAGCGGATCTGGCAGGCCCTGGACTCCGTCCGGTACGGCACGACCACCACCTACGGTCAGCTGGCCGCCCAGCTCGGCGTCCCGCGCGACCGCATCCAGGCGCTCGGCGCCGCCATCGGGGCCAACCCGCTCGCCATCATCCGCCCGTGCCACCGGGTGGTCGGCTCGGACGGGGCCATGCGCGGCTACGCCGGCGGGGTCGAGCGCAAGCAGCAGCTGCTCGCCCACGAGGGCGCCCTGCTGGGGACCTCATGGTGACCACGGCCGGCCTGCCCGCGGATCTGCCCGCGGATCTGGGCGCCGACTGGGGAGCGGTCCGGGCGGAGCTCGATGAGGCGGGCTGCGCCCGGACGCCCCGGCTGCTCACGGCGGAGCAGTGCCGCGAGCTGATCGCCCTGTACGACAAGCCGGAGCTGTTCCGCAGCACGGTCGACATGGCCAGGCACCGGTTCGGCTCCGGCCAGTACCGGTACTTCACCCACGACCTGCCCGCCCCCGTCCGCGAGCTGCGCGCGGCGCTCTACCCGCACCTGCTGGTGATCGCCCGCGACTGGGCCGGCCGTCTCGGCCGGCCGGCCCCGTGGCCGGACACGCTGGGGGAGTGGCTGGAGGAGTGCCACCGGGCCGGGCAGGGCAAGAGCGCCCAGATCCTGCTGCGCTACCAGGCCGGCGACTGGAACGCCCTGCACCGCGACCTGTTCGGCGACCTGATCTTCCCGCTGCAGGTCGTGGTGGGCCTGGACGAGTACGGCACCGACTACACCGGTGGTGAGTTCCTCCTGGTCGAGCAGCGGCCGCGGGCCCAGTCCCGGGGCACCTGCACCGTCCTGGAGCAGGGGCACGGGCTCATCTTCACCACCCGGGACCGCCCGGTGCGCAGCGCGCGCGGCTGGTCCGCCAGCCCCGTCCGGCACGGCGTCAGCACCGTGCGCTCCGGCCACCGGCACACCCTGGGCCTCGTCTTCCACGACGCCTGAGACGGCCGCGGGACCGCCGCTACCCCGCCGGGGTGGCCGTGACGTAGCCGCCGTCGGCGGCCAGCGTGCCGGGAGCGTCCGGGTTGATCACCCAGATGTTGCTGCGGGCGAGCCGTCCACTGCGGCCACGATGATGCTCGCACCGGGCCCGGCCAGCTCGGCGTTGCCCTCGACCGGGATGAGCGCCGCGGCCGGGGCGGTCACCGCGGCGACCTGCTCGGCCTGCACCCGCTCGGCCTGGGTGAGCAGGCCGTGCGCGGTGGACAGGATCACGATCCCGAGCAGGATCGCGCCGACGCCGATGTAGAACGGGAAGTGGATGTTGACGGCGAGGACCATCCGGCCGGCCGCATACGGCGCGAGACCGCCGCCGATGAACCGGACGAAGCCGTAGGCCGCCGCCGCGACCGGCTTCTCCACGGGGGAGACGGTCATCACCGCCTGGGTGGTGATCGTGTTGTTCACCCCGATGAAGATGCCGGAGATGATCACGGCCGGGATCAGCACCGCCCGCTCCGTCGTCCAGATCGCGATGACCAGCACCACGACCGCGAACGCGGTCAGGTTCGCGTACATGGTCTTGGCAATGCCCAGCCGGGCCTGCAGCCAGGGCGCGCCGAACACGGCGAACAAGGCGACGAAGATGCCCCAGCCGGTGAAGACCAGGCCGAGCTTGATCGGACTCAGGTTCATCGGGAACGGCGCGTAACCCAGGACGGTGAAAAAGCCCCAGTTGTAGCACAGTGCGGTCAGCGACATCGTCAGCAGGCCGCGGTGCTTCAGCGCCCGCAGCGGCGCGGACAACGAGGTCGGCTTGACCGGTTTCGGCGTCGGCTCGACCAGCACGATGGTGGCGATCAGCGCGATGGCCATCAGGGCGGCCACCCCGTAGAACGGGCCCCGCCAGCTGACCTCGCCCAGCGTCCCGCCAAGCAGCGGCCCGATCGCGATGCCGACGCCGAGCGCCGTCTCATAGAGCACGATCGCGCCGGCGAACCCGCCGCTGGCCGAGGCGACGATGACCGCCAGCGAGGTCGCGATGAACAGCGCGTTGCCCACGCCCCAGCCCGCCCGGAACCCGATGATCCCGTTGATGCTGGGGGAGGCCCCGGCCGCCGCGCTGAACAGCACGATCAGGATCAGCCCGGCGATCAGCGTCTTCTTGGCCCCCAGCCGGCTGGACACCCAGTTGGTGATCAGCATGGCCACCGCCGTGACCACCAGGTAGCTGGTGAACAGCAGCGTCACCTCGCTGGGCGAGGCCTTCAGCTCATGGGAGATAGCCGGCAGGATCGGGTCGACGAGGCCGATGCCCATGAACGAGACGACACAGGCGAACGCGACGGCGAAGACGGCTTTCGGCTGCCGGAACGGGCTCGCGACCGAGCCTGCGTGGGTGCCGCTCATCGGCGGTCTCCTTCGAGGACAGGAGGGTTAGTGGTCATACCGGGTCAGGCGGGCTAATGGTGTTCTCGGGCCAGTGGGATTAACAGTGCTTCACGGTCAGGCGGTCAGCGGTCGCTCTGGGTCAGGCGAACTGGGCAGCCCGGCCGGGCGGACTGGCGGCGTCTGGGCCCCCGTCACGATCGGCGCTGGTCAGCGCGTCGATGGCGGGCAGCGCGGCGTTGAGTGCCGCCCGCTCCTCCGGGCTGATGCGGGCCAGGATGGCGGCGAGCCGGTCGGCCCGGATCGCCCGGCGCCGGGCCAGCGTGTCCCGTCCCTGGTCGGTCAGCCGGACCTGCACCACCCGCCCGTCGGCCGGATCCGCCTCCCGGCGGACCAGCCCGCTGTCCTGCAGCCGCGCGATCAGCTGCGTCATGGCCGGCTGGGTGACGCCCTCCCGGACAGCGAGCGCGGTGAGCCGCTGCGGTCCCGACCGCTCCAGCGTGGCCAGCGTCGCGGCCGCCGTCAGCGACAGCCCGTCCGGCGGGCTCAGCGACCGGAACAGCCCGATCAGCCGCTCGAGACCGGCCGCCACCCCGCCCGCCAGCGTCCGCTCGGAAATTTCCATAAGAAACTTATATCACGTACTTATGTAAAAATCGAGCCATGCCCGTCCCGCGGGCTCCGCCCCGCTACCCAGCCTCAACCATCCAGCCCCGCCACCCAGCACCAGCCAATCCAGCCCCAGCCATCCAGCTGGGATCGCCTCGTCAGGCTGCGGCCAGCGACATCGATGGAACATCCACGTCGTCCCAGCGCAATGCCAGGAACTTAAGCCGACGCCCTCGCGCCATGCGGTTTCATGATCGCGGGCAGTTCTGGCCGTATAGAGGCCAGAACTGCCCGCGATCATGGTCTTTGCCCAGGATGCTCACCCTGAAATCAGGACATAACGCCCGCACGGCAGGCCCGCTGCGCCGCGGCGGGGCAGCAGCGGCCGCGCTATCACCCCTGGCGGGTACCCGCGCCGCTCCCCGGACGCCGTCCCGCTCCGGGGGAACGGACCTGACCAGCAGCGATCCCCCGAAAAAAGGCTCAGAGGGCTCCCTTAAGTTCCTGGCATTGCGTCCCAGCGACATCGATGGAGCATCGATGTCGCTGCCGGGAGCCGGATGAGAGCCGAGACAGGTGACAAGTGAGGCCCGTGATGCGGGTGCGGACGCTGAGGCCCAAGATTCCAGGCCCGCGCACCAGCCGCCGTACCCCGCACTCCCGAAGAGCCGCCCCGCGCTCCCGAAGAGCTGTCGTCATGTCCCGAGGGCCGCCCCGCACCCCTGGAGCCGCGCCACGACCTATGACTTAACCGTGACCTGGGCGTACCCCGTCGCACTCGCACTCGCAGCGGCCGCCGTGATGACATTCGACCCCGCCCCGGCGGGCACGGTCACCCGGAAGTGCCCGTCCGCCCCGGCCGTCACCCTGACCACGACAGTAGTAGCGGCCGCCGCCTGGCCCGCCGCGACCACCACGGTGCTCCCGGCCCGCGCCGTACCGGTCACCACGACCTGGCTCCCGGAGACCGCCGCCGCCACCGAGACGGGCAGCACCCCCGGCGGCCCGGACCGCGCATAGCGGTCCGCGACGACGGCGGGCTGGTCACCCAGCCGCCCGCGGCCGAGGTCGGTGACCAGCCGCAGGTACTGGGCCTGGGCCCAGATCAGCGGCGAGGCCGACCCGGCCGGCTTGCCGTTCGCGAACCCGATGGACGCCGTGGCCGGGTCCGAGCCGTACGGCGAGGCGGCCACCGCCGGATCCTCCCAGGCCTGCTCGGGCACCATCCCGAGCCCCGAGGTCATGGCCTGCATCGTCCGCAGCAAGGAGGCCGCCCCGCTAGACGACCCGGTCAAAAGGTCGTACTCGGCCCGCTCGCCGTCCAGGATCGGCCACAGGTGCCCGGAACCCTTAGCGGTCGGGAACCACGGGGCGCCCGACGGCGAGCACGACGTCGGGTCGGGCACGTAGCAGTCGCCGTACCCGTCGGTGGCGCCGCTGGCCTTGATCCCGTACCGGTGCCAGCCCGGCCCGGACGCGGTCTGCGACCCGACGACCGAGTCCACCACGCGCAACGACCGGGCCACGTCAGGATCGGACGCCGGCAGCTCGCCCAACCGGGTCAGCTCCAGGAACCCGGCGTCGATCACGCGCCGCTGGTCGACCGTGGCCAGGCTGCCGTTGCCCAGGTCGTAGGTCTCCGCCGTGTCCGGATGCCCGGTCACCGACAAGCGCAGGAAGTAACGCCCGCTCCCGTACGGGCCGGAACTGGTCACCGTCCACTTCTTCACGTTCCGCTGGTAGTAGTCGGCGGTGGCCGCGTACAGCGCCGCCCGCGAAGTGTCACCCGCCGCCGCGGCCAGCCGCGACGCCGCCACCAGCCCCGCGATCTCCGCCGCGATGGTCGACGGCGAGTACCCGGGGTGCTCCTCCCACCGTTCCACCCCGAAGGACGGTCCGTGGTTCACCACGAAGTCGGCAGCCGGCCGGATGTGAGTACGGTAGAACGAGGCGTTCCCGGCGAAGCCGCCCTGCCACGCCATCAGCAGCGGATAGGCATCCTGGTCGATCTCCGACAGGCCGAACGTATCCGGCGCGACCGCCCCGTCCAGCAGCGAGTCGCGCGGGAAGCTCCCGTCGGGCTGCTGGGTCCGGTCGAACAGGTACCGCACCATCGTCCGGGCGCTGGCCCGGTCCCCGTCGGCGAGCAGCCCGGTGAACGTCTCGTAGCTGTCCCGGGCGAACACCTCACGGTAGGTCCAGCCCGGGTGGGTGGTGGTGGCGGGCACCGACTGGCCCCACGGGTC
>JAICWX010000153.1 GCA_025934635.1 Streptosporangiaceae bacterium
CCGGGACCGGCAGCGGGCTGCCGGCCGGGCTGCGCCGCACCTCGGAGTTCCTCGCCCACCCGGTGTTCCGCGAGCACCGCAGCGAGACCGCGATGCTGCGCTACCTGCGGCGGCTTTCCGACTTCGACATCGCCCTCGACCGGTCGATGATCCCGCTCGGCTCGTGCACGATGAAGCTCAACGCGGCGGCCGAGATGGAGCCGATCAGCTGGCCGGAGTTCGCCGGGATCCACCCGCTCGCGCCGGCCGCGCAGGCCGGCGGCTACCTGGAGCTGATTGAGTCACTCGAGCTCCGGCTGGCCCGGCTCACCGGCTACGACGCCGTCTCGATCCAGCCGAACGCCGGCTCCCAGGGCGAGCTGGCCGGCCTGCTCGCGATCCGTGCCTACCATGCCTCACTCGGCGACCAGGCCCGGGACGTCTGCCTGATCCCGGAGTCGGCGCACGGCACCAACGCGGCCAGCGCGGTGCTGGCCGGGCTGCGCGTCGTCGTGGTCAAGTGCGACTCCGGCGGCACCGTCGACCTCACCGACCTGCAGGCCAAGCTGGAGGCGCACGCGGGACGCATCGCGGCGATCATGATCACCTACCCGTCCACGGCGGGGGTCTACGAGGAGAACGTCAGCGCCCTCTGCGCGGCCGTGCACGCCGCGGGCGGCCAGGTCTACATCGACGGGGCCAACCTCAACGCGCTGGTCGGGGTGGCCGACCTGCCCGCCTTCGGCGCCGACGTCTCGCACCTGAACCTGCACAAGACGTTCTGCATCCCGCACGGCGGCGGCGGCCCCGGCGTCGGCCCGGTTGCGGTCCGCTCGCACCTGGCCGGGTTCCTGCCCGGGCGGGGCGAGGCGGGCCCGGTCGCGGCCGCGCCCTACGGGTCGGCCGGCATCCTGCCTATCTCGTGGGCCTACATCGCGATGATGGGGGCCGCCGGGCTCCGGCAGGCGACCCAGGTGGCGGTGCTGTCGGCCAACTACGTCGCGAAGCGCCTGGCGCCGCACTACCCGGTGCTGTACACCGGGCGGAACGGCCTGGTCGCCCACGAGTGCGTCATCGACCTGCGGCCGCTGACCCGCGAGACCGGGATCACCGTGGACGACGTGGCCAAGCGGCTGACCGACTACGGGTTCCACGCCCCGACGATGTCGTTCCCGGTCGCGGGCACCTTGATGATCGAGCCCACCGAGAGCGAGAACCTGCCCGAGGTCGACCGGTTCTGCGACGCGATGATCGCGATCCGGGCGGAGATCGCCCGGATCGCCGCCGGCGAGTACGACGCCCTCGACAACCCGCTGAAGAACGCGCCGCACACGGCCGCGATGCTCATCGCGGGGGAGTGGAAGCACCCGTACGAGGCGGAGGAGGCGGCCTACCCGCCGGGCGTGGACCGCCGGGCCAAGTACTGGCCGCCGGTACGGCGGATCGACCAGGCCTACGGCGACAGGAACCTGGTCTGCGCCTGCCCCCCGCCCGAGGCGTTCGCGGACTGATCCGCGGGGACCCACGCGCCCGCCCGGCTGCGAGGCCGCTGCGCCCTGGCCGGGGCACTGGGAGGAGATGCGGCCCCGCAGCGCGGGAGGGGGCGGACGCGGTGGGAAGCGACGGCCGGGCCGATCGGAACGGGGTACCACGGTCCCGGCCGCCGCGCGTGAGCGGCGTTACGGGCTGGCGACCGGGAAGGCGTCGAGGTCGGCGAGGTGCGGCGGCAGGCTCAGCGTGACCACGCTCTCCTGCTCCCGGGGGTCGGTGCGGGCGACCACGGCCACCGTCAGGACGGCGCTGCGGTTCACCGGCAGGTGCGGGATGCCGGGCGGCACGTACATGAAGTCCCCGGCGCGGACCACGGTGCGCTGCATCAGGCCCTCGCCGTGCCAGACCTCGGTTTCGCCGGTGACGGTGTAGATGGCGGACTCGTGCCCGTCGTGGACGTGCGGCACGCCCCGGGTCCCGGGGGGAATCGTCACCAGGTGCAGGCACAGTGCCTGAGCGCCGGCGGACTGGCGGCTCACGCCGGTGGCCAGGCTCATGCCCTGCCTGCCGTCATAGCTGCCGCCGGAACGGATGACGATGACGTCGCCTGCCTGGCCGGCGGCTACGGCGGGCGTGTGGAGCGCCCTTTCCCATATGTCGCTTACTCTTAGCATTTGACCATATCCTATCCGTGATGTCCCTAAAGACAGGTTATGGCTCTATGTAGTCATATAGATACCCTCAGTAAGGTCAGTTTGAGCTATCTAGATAGCTAGTAATACCTAACCTGAAAGTAAGGGTAAGCAGGTGCGGCCCGTTCAGGCGGTGGCCCGTCGCAGCTCGTCGAGCACGCGCTGCCTGGCCTGGTCCGGATCGATGCCGAAGTCACGCAGGACCTCGGGGGTGAAGTCGCCGCGCGGGGTGCGCTGGGCCGCGGCCAGCAGGCCGAGCAGGAGGTGCTCGGTGCCGATGTAGTCGTGGTGCAGGGCGCGGGCCTCGGCCAGGGCCAGGGCCAGCGCCTGCTTGACTTCCCCGCTCGCGGTCAGCCGCCGCCGCGGCGGCATCCGGCCGAGGGCATCGGGCCCGAAGCCCTCCTCGACCTTGCGCCTGATCTCGTCCAGGTCGACGCCGATGGCCGCGAGCGCCTCGGCATCGGCGCTGCCGGCCTCGCCGGCGAGCGGGTTGCCCCGCGGCACGGCCCGGTCCAGCTGCCGCTCGATGCCGGCCGCCTCGATGCCCAGGCCGGCCAGCGCCCGGGCCGCCACGCCCTCGCCGGCCGCCAGCGCGTACAGCAGGTACGCCGGGCGGATCATCCGGTCGCCGCGCCCGGCCGCCGTCGCCCGGGCCTGGAACACGGCCGCCCTGGCCTTGTCGGTGAATCGCTCGAACATGGTCGGTGTCCCCTCCGGTTCAGCGCGGGCGCGCGCGCCGCGCGTGCTTCTTGTGGACGGCCTGCCGGGAGACGCCGAGGATCTCCGCGATCTCCTGCCAGGACCAGCCGCTGGCCCGTGCGTTATCGACCTGGAGCGCCTCGAGCTGCTCCAGCAGGCGGCCGAGGGCGGCGACGGCGCGCAACCCGGTGCGCGGATCTGAGCTGTCGGCCGCGGCCGCCAGGGCGGGTGCGTTCTCCATGCCTGTCAATCTACGTTGACACCGTCCGATTGTCAACCTAGGTTGACGTCATCAGGGGCCGCTGATTACGAAGCGCTTACAGGAGCCGGCTGAACCATGCGGGAGCGCGCTACGTAGCCGTAACTAAGACCAAGGGCGATCGGGGCTCGGATGAGCATACGATCCAGGTGAGGCCGACCTACCAGGAGGTGCGGGTGACGAGCGTTGCCAGGCGATCTGGCCCGGCTCGCCACGCCGGTGCTCAGGCGTCTGCGGGGACGTCCCCCGGGACCCGGCCGGCTGCGATGCCCCGCCCTGATCCGTCCCGGCGGCCGCCGCCACGGCCGGCGCCCGTGCGGTCCGGGCCCGGCCCTGCCCGGGTCGGCGAGCGCGGCGTGCTGACGGTGATCATCGCCGGCGCGATTGCGGTCCTCGGCCTGTGGTGGCACAGCACGCCCGGTGTGCACGGCCTCGGCGGCTGGCTGACCGGCGCCGGCCAGGTCCTCGGGCTGCTCTGCGGCTACGGCGTGGTGATCCTGGTCGCGCTGATGGCGCGGCTGCCGCCGCTGGAGCGCGGTCTCGGCACCGACAAGCTGGCCCGCTGGCACGCCATGGGCGGCCGGTACGTCGTCAGCCTGGTGGTCGCGCACGGCCTGCTCATCGTGTGGGGCTATGCGGTCACGGCTCATGCCACCGTGCTGAGCGAGAGCGCGACGCTGCTCACCCAGTACCCGGATGTCCTGATGGCGACCGTGGCCGGGTTCTTGCTGCTCGGCATCGGCATCGTCTCGATGCGGGCCGCCCGGCGGCGGCTCCGCTACGAGACGTGGTACTTCCTGCACTTCTACACCTACCTGGCCATCGCTCTGGCGTTCAGCCACCAGCTCGCCGACGGCGCGGCGTTCGTCACCGACCTGGCCGCGCGGTTCTGGTGGTCCGCGATGTACCTGACAGTGCTGGTCCTGGTGCTGTGGTACCGGGTAGCGATGCCGCTGCGCGCGTTCCGCCGGCACCGGTTCGAGGTCCTCGGGGTGAAAGAGGAGGCGCCCGGCGTCATCTCGGTCTACATCGGCGGCCGGCGGCTCGACGAGCTGGACGCCCAGCCCGGGCAGTTCTTCCGCTGGCGGTTCCTGACCAGGTCGCTGTGGTGGTCCTCGCACCCGTTCTCGCTGTCCGCCGCACCGGGCGCCGACATGATGCGGATTACCGTGAAGAACCTGGGCGACCACAGCCAGGCGCTGGCCCGGCTGCAGCCCGGGACCCGCGTCTTCGCCGAAGGGCCCTACGGCGCGCTGACCGCGGGCGATTCCGATCGCGGCGTGCTGCTGCTGGCCGGAGGGGTCGGCATCACCCCGCTGCGGGCCATCTTCGCGACGCTGCCCGGGCATGTCACGCTGATCTACCGGGCCAGCAGCGAGCGCGACCTGGTGTTCCGGGACGAGCTCGACGCGATCGCGGCCGCCCGCGGCGCGACCGTGCACTACCTGGTCGGGTCCCGGGCCGAGATCGGCGGCGACCCGCTGTCCCCCCGGGTGCTGCGGTCCATGGTGCCCGGCCTGGATGAGCAGGATGCCTACGTCTGCGGGCCGCCCGGGATGACCTCGGCCGCGGTCCGGGCGCTGCGGGCCGCCGGGGTGCCCCGGCGCCGCATCCACTTCGAGTCGTTCGAGTTCTGAGGAGGATCCGCGACCATGCGCCGGGTGATCCTGGCCGTCACCGGCACCATCGCCGGCCTGGTGGCCCTGCTGTCGTTCAGGTCGCACGTCCCGTCGAGCCCCGTAGCCGCGACGGCCGGCGGCCCGGGCAGCGGCTCGTCGGCGTCCGCTGCCGCTGCCTCCTCCGCCTCGCCGTCGCCGCCCAAGGGCGGCGGGCAGACCGAGGCCGCCCCCGGGGCGTTCCCGCAGGGGTCGCTGGCCGGGACCCTGACGGCGGGCGAGAAAGCGGTCAACGGCAAGGTGGCCAATACGGCCTACGGCCCGGTCCAGATCCAGCTGATCAAGCGCGGCGGCAAGATCGTCAAGGTCGCCGTCCTCACCCAGCCGATCAACACCCTGAACGACATCCAGATCGGCAAGTTCGCCTTCCCCAAGCTGATCAGCGAGACGCTGACGGCGCAGGACGCCAAGATCGACGCGGTATCCGGCGCCACGTACACCAGCGCGGGCTACGTCCAGTCGCTGCAGAGCGCGCTGGACAAGCAGAACTGAGCCGGTGAACGGCGGGGCGGGACCGGCCCGGCGCAAGCACGCCGAGCACGTGATGGGCACGGTCGTCTCGTTCGACGTGCCCGCCCGGGCGGGGGAGCCCCGCGGCGAGGGGTCCCTGGGCCGGGCGGTGCGCTGGCTGCACTGGGTCGATGCCACCTTCTCGCCGTACCGGGACGACAGCGACGTCAGCCGGTTCGGCCGCGGCGCGCTCGCCCTGTCGGAATGCGCGCCCGAACTCGCCGAGGTGCTCGGGGCGTGCGCCCTCATCACCGCGCGCAGCGGCGGGTACTTCACCACCGAGCCGGGCGGCACCTTCGACCCCTCCGGCTACGTGAAGGGATGGGCCATCGAGCGGGCCGCCGCCATCTTGACCGCGGCGGGGTCAGCCGAGCACAGCGTCAACGGCGGCGGCGACATCCAGTGCGCCGGCCAGCGGCGGTGGCGGGTGGGGATCGCCGACCCGCTGCACCCCGGCCGGCTGGCGCTGGTCGTGACCGGCCAGGACTTCGCGGTCGCCACCTCCGGCGTCGCCGAGCGCGGCGCGCACATCATCGACCCCTATACCGGGCAGCCTCCGGCCGGCCTGGCCAGCATCACCGTGGTGGGAGCGAGGCTGGCCGAGACGGACGCCTACGCCACCGCGGCCTTCGCGATGGGAGCCGGCGCCCGCGACTGGATCGAAGGCCTGGACGGCTACGAGGCATTCGCCATCACCGCAGCCGGCCCGACCTGGCAGACCACCGGGTTCGGCCGTTACCTGGGCTGACCGGTTACAGCAGGGTGGCCTGGCCGGCGTCGTAGACGAGCAGGCCGTCGTCGCGCCGCCGCAGGCCGGGGGACAGGCGGTGCTCCTCGGTCCGCCCGTCGGGCAGGACGTGGCGGACCGGGACGCCGCGGACCGCCACCACGAAGTCGGCCAGCAGCCGCCGGTGGCAGCGCCACCACAGGCTCTCCGCGCACATGACCGCGGTGGGATCCGTGGCGGCCTCGGCGAGCACCTCGTCTACCGCGGCACCGAACCCGGCGGTCCGCATGTGCGCGGCGTAGCCGCGGAACATCTCCTCGCGCCAGGCGGTGTCCGGCGAGTCCGGGGCCGCCTTCCTGAAGCCGCCCAGCCGTTTCTCCCAGCGGTAGGACAGGCCGGCCGCGGGCAGCCAGCGTTCCAGCTCGGCGCGGGCCACGTGCGGATGACGGCGGCTGCCGGGCGCGGTCCTGACGTCGACCAGCGCGGTCACGCCCGCGCCCCGGAGCAGCTCGGTCATCTGCCCGGCGGTAGCGGTCCCGTGCCCGAACGTCAGCAGCATCTCAGCGCGATCCTAATCCCGGCCCGGCCGGTTCCCGGGGCCGGCCCGGGCCGGGATACGATGACCTTGTGCACCGTTGCCTGCCCATCACCCCTCCCCGCTCCTAGCGGGGCGAGAGTCCGCGCACGCCGGGTCTGCATCACCAGGGCATTACCAGCCCGGGCGTTTGCTAGCAGAAGCCCGCCGTGTGCTTGCCGCATGGGCGAGCCGGGCACGTCCCGCTTCCGCGACCATTCCCTTCTCGTCGCAGGAGCGATTTCCCGATGCACGTCTTCACCACGGGCCTCGCGGCCGTCCGCCGCCGTCCCGGTTCTGGCCTGCCTTACCTCGTCATGTCCGGACTGCTGTGGGGCACCGGCGGGCTGACCGGCAGCCTGCTGGGCCGCGAGGCCGGCCTGTCCGCCATCGCCGTCGCCGCCTACCGGCTCGCCGCCGGCGGCCTGCTTATCGTCGCCTTCCGCACGCTGACCGGCCGCCCCTGGCCCGCCGGGCGCGCGGCCTGGACCCGGATCACCGCGATCGGCCTGCTGGCCGCGTTCTATCAGAGCTGCTACTTCACGGCCGTCTCGCTGACCTCGGTGCCGCTGGCGACGCTGGTCACGATCGGCTCCGCCCCGGTCATCGTGCTCGTCGCGTCACGGGTAGCCGGGCGGCACGCCGCCGCCACCACCGCCCTGGCCGTGACCGGACTGGGCCTGCTGGTCGGCCTGCCCTCCGGGTTCGGCGAGACCGCGGTACTGGCCAGCGCGGGCATGGCCGTGCTGGCCGCGGCGGGCTTCGCCGCGATCACCCTGATCGGCTCCCGGCCGGTGCCGGGCCTGGACGACCTCACCGTGACCGGCTTCGGCTTCACCATCGGCGGCCTGGCCCTGATGCCGCTGGCGGAGCTGACCGGGGGCATCGGCTTCCGGCCGGCCCCCGCGTCCATCGGGCTGCTGATCGCGCTGGGCACCGGACCGACCGCCGTGGCCTACACGCTGTTCTTCCGCGGCCTGCGGTCCGCCGCGCCGGGCACGGCCGCCCTGCTGGCCCTGCTCGAGCCGCTGACCAGTGCCGTCCTCGCGGACCTGCTGCTCGGCGAGCGGCTCAGCATGACCGGGATCGCGGGGGCAGCCGCCATCGGCGCGGCCGTGATCATCACCGTGCGCGCGAACCGCGGCGCTGACCGCGTTGGCGGCGACGATGGCGGCGATGCTCAGCCAGGCCTGCCAGGACAGCGGCTGCCGCAGGATCACCAGGCCGGTGAGCGCGGCCAGGACCGGGTGGACGCTCATGAAGATGCCGAAGTATCCGGCCGGAACCCGGCGCAGCGCGAGCAGGTCGAGCAGGAAGGGAACCGCCGAGGACAACACCCCGGCCGCGGCGGCGCACGCCAGCGCGCCGGCCGTCGGCGGGTGGCGGACCAGCACCACGATGCCGACCGGCACGAAAAACAGCGCGGAGGCGCCCGCGGCCGCAGCCGGCCCCTCAGCGCCCGGCAGCTGTCGCCCGACCTGGCGGTTGAGCAGGATGTAGGCGGCCCAGCAGGCCGCGGCTAGCACGCCGAGGCCGATGCCGGCGTAGTCGGTGGCCGGCCGCGGGCGGGTCAGTGCGACCACGCCCGCGCCGGCCATCAGCGCGCACGCCAGGTCCGCCCGGCGGCGCGATGCGGCCAGGGCGACGGCCAGCGGTCCGAGGAACTCCAGGGTGACCGCCAGCCCGAGGCCGAGCCGGCCGATCGCGCTGTACAGGGACAGGTTCATGGTGGCGTAGACCGCCGCGAGAAGCAGCACGAGACGCCGCTGGGCCCAGGTGAACGAACGCCAGCGGGGGCGCCCGGCGGCCAGCAGCACGACGGCGGCGATCCACTGGCGCACGGCGACCACGCCGGCCGGCCCGATCGTCCCGAACGCCAGCACCCCGGCCGCCGCGCCGAGCTGGTTGGACAGGGCGCCCCCCAGCATCATGGCCGGGCCCGCCCACGGCCCGGCACCGAGCGGGAGGGTGCCGGCCGGCCGGGCGCCGGGGCGGGCACCGGGGGCCAGCTGAACATCGGGGGCGGCGGTCATACCGCCAGGGTGTGCCTTTCCCGTGATTGCGTAAAATGCATAACGGCCATCATCTATACACTTCGGTTATGAATGTAAAGCTGCGTCAGCTGCGCTGCCTAGTCGCCATCGCGGACGCCGGCAGCTTCACCGACGCCGCCATCGACCTGGGCATCTCCCAGGCGGCCGCGTCCCGCACGCTGGCGTCGCTCGAATCGGCGCTCGGCGTCCGGCTGCTGCGGCGCACCACCCGGGAAGTCGCCCTCACCGCCGCCGGGCGCCGGGTGCTCGCACCCGCGCGGCGCGCCCTGGCCGCGGCCGGCGACGTGGCCCGGGAGGCGGCCGCCGGGCACACCCGGCTGCGCATCGGCTACGCCTGGTCGGCCATGGGACGGCACACCGTGGCGTTCCAGCGCCGCTGGGCGGCCGAGCAGCCGGACACCGAGCTCCAGCTGATCCGGACCAACTCCGGCACCGCCGGCCTGGCCGAGGGCGCCTGTGACCTCGCGGTCATCCGCACCGAGCCGGACCGGCACCGCTTCCGCGACGCCATCGTCGGCCTGGAGCGCCGGTACTGCGCGATGGCCGCCGACGACCCGTGGGCGGCCCGGCGCTCGCTGCGGCTGGCCGAGATCAGCGGGCGCGTCCTGGTCATCGACCAGCGGACCGGCACGACCACCCCGGACCTGTGGCCGGCCGGGGCGCGGCCGGCGATCGAGTACACCGGCGACATCGACGACTGGCTCGCCGCCATCAGCACCGGCCGCTACGTCGGCGTCACCCCCGAATCCACGGTGACGCAGTATCCCCGGCCGGGCGTGGTCTACCGGCCGCTGCGGGATGCCCCGCCCGTCCCGGTCCGGCTGGCCTGGTGGCGCGATGACGCGCACCCGGCCGCCGCGGCGGCCGTCGGGCTGCTCACCGCCCTGTACCGGGGTTCGTGAGCGGGCGCCGCGTCAGCCCGCCTGCCGGTACCGGTCGAGGATCGCCGCCCGCAGCGCGGCCGCCCGCGTGCCCGCGGCGGACACGATGGGCGGCACCAGCCCGCTCTCGACGGTGGTGAGGGCGAGCGCGATGTGCAGCACGCCAATGTGCGCGTCGTCCCTGGCGGCTGCCTCGCGCAGGGTGAGGAAGAGGATCTTCTTGGACGCCGGGGTGAACGGGACATGCCCGCCGGGCAGCGGCCCCGGAGCGCGGTAGCGGCCGGTCACGGCCGGAGGATCCCGCAGCGGGCCGATCCCGGGCGCGCGGACGCCGATCCGCCGGGCCCGGTGCTTGCGGCGCCAGCCGCGCACGGTCCGGGGCGGGCGCAGGCCCGGGTACCGGGGCCGGCCCTGATGCGCCGCCTGGGCGGCGCTGATGAGCGCCTGCGGCCCGAACGACGCCTCGATCCTGGCCCGCACCGCGTCCAGGTCGATCCCGATGGTGGCCAGCGCGTCCCGGTCGAGCCCGGCGAACAGGCCGCCCCCGGCGCCGAGCCCGGCCCGGCGGACGATCTCCTCCTCGACCAGGTCCGGCGTGACCCCCTGCGCGCGCATGACCGCGCTGGCCGGCGCGCCGGACGAGACGACAGCGAGCAGGATGTGCTCACCGCCGACGTAGCGGTGCCCGAGCCGCCGGGCGTGCTCGGCGGCCTGCGCGATGAGGGTACGGGCCTCGGCGTCGAAGCGCTCGAGCATCAATGCCTCCCGATCCGCCGGCCGTATTTGCGGTGCACGGTCTGCTTGGTCACGCCGAGCCGCTCCGCGATGTCCTGCCACGACCAGCCGAGCTCGCGCGCGGCCTGCACCTGGAGTACCTCCAGCCGCTCGGACAGGGCCCGCAGGGCCGCCACCGCGCGCAGCCCGACATCAGGGTCGCTGCTGGTGGCGCCCTCGGCGATTTCGAGTACGGGTTCCATAACTCGTCAGCATATGCTGACAAGCCAGCATCGTCAACATATGCTGACGAAAGACGGGATGCGCGCTGCCGGCGGTACCTCAGGCCCGTCCGAGGGCGGCCAGCAGCTCGTGTTCGCGTTTCGCGGTCAGGCCCGCCTTCCGCGGCCGGTCCAGGCCCTGCTCGCGTTCCCAGGCGAGCACGTCGGCCTGGAGCTCGGCTCGCGGCCGGTGCCGCAGCCCGGCGTCCGCGGCGGCCTGGCCGCTGCGGGTGGCGAAGCCGTCCCAGCCCGGCTCGGCGACCCACAGCGGCAGCGACTCCGGGCCCGCCCACTCGGCGACCCCCTGCTCGGCCAGCCAGGCCTGGTCCGCCTCGACGACCGGCCCGGTGTGCCCGGCGATCGCCCGGGCCTGCTCGACCCAGGTCCCGAACCGAACGACCGGGCCGACCGCGTCATAGGTCCCGGTGATCCCGCCCTGCGCGCAGGCCAGCAGCCAGCCGGTCAGGTCCCGGGCGTCGATGACCTGCGTCGCCATGTCCGGCACGGCGGGCACGAGCATCGGGCCCTGCGGGTCGCGCGCGGCCCGTGCCACCCAGTAGCCGGTGCGCCCGCTGTGATCGCCGGGGCCGCCGATGAGCCCGGCCCGCGCGATCACCAGCCGGCCGCCTGCGCGCGCGGCGCTGGCCTGCTCGCAGGCCACCTTGGCCTCGCCGTACTGCTCGGCACCGGCCTCGTCACGCTCGTCCGGGGGGAGCAGCGGCTCGGACTCGCCGGCGCCGGCCTTGGCGTGCGAGGCGTAGACGCTGACCGACGAGACGTAGGTCCAGTGCGCCGCCCGCTCGCCGAGTGCCGCCAGCGCGCCGCGGACGAGGCCGGGCTGCCAGGAGACCTCCATCACCGCGTCCCAGTCCCGGCCCCGCACCTGGTCGTAGGCGTCGTCCCGGCGCCGGTCGGCGGCCACGAGGACGGCGCCGTCGGCGACCGGGCCGCTGTCACCGCGGGCCAGGCAGGTCACCGCGTGCCCGCGCCGCATCGCCTGCCCGGCTATCTCACGGCCCAGCCAGGCGGTTCCGCCGAGTATCAGAAACTTCATAGGATCATCCAACCGCGTCGGTGACGCGCATGGTGCCTGAGCGACACCTGTACGCCGCGGATGGGAAAGTCAGCAAGGCTTGAGAAACCGCTCAGCCAGCCTCCAGGCCGGCTTTCTAAGTTTCGGTAAGGTTCGGCGACATAACGGTGCGGGCTGTGGCAGGAGTCAGGAAGGGCTTGAGTCGTGTTTGACAAGGTCACTATTGCGTACCGGGGAGCCGGCTACGAGCTAGGCCAGGGCCGGGGCTTCTACGGCGTGTGGGCCGTGGGCGCGCCCCGGCATGAGCCGCTGCAGCAGTGGGCGGAGACCCCCGAGGGCTGGAACGCCGCGTGGACCCGGTTCGCGAGCATGGAGGCGCCGGGCACGATCGTCCCGGTCGGGCGGGGCAATCCCCCCGTGGGCTCGAGCGGGTCCCCCGTGAGCGACGGCTCCGGTCCCGCCGCGGCCCCGTACGGCACCGGGCCGGCGGCGGTCCGGAAAGGCGGCGCCTTCGTCGCGGCGGCGCTGCTCGGCGTGGGCGTCATCCTGGGCGTGGCCGGGCTCTTCCCCGGGTACCTGGGCAGCGTCAGCCTCGCTGACCGCACCGACCAGGTTCTCCCGCACGCCATCTACCTAGGCGGCTGGACCCTGAGCGCGCTGCTCATCGTCCTCGGCGGCGCCCGGCTGCGGATCGGCGCGCTGCTCAGCCTGGGCCTGAGCGCGGTCACGTTCGGCCTGTTCTTCTCCGACGTCGGCCTGGCCACCTCCGGGACGGGAGCTTCCGGCGGCGCCGGCCTCATCTTGTCCGCCGTCGGCTGGGCCGCCTGCACCGCCGGCGCGGTCCTCGCGTTCCTGCTCCGCCCGGCGGCGGCCGGCCGGACCGGCTCGCTGGGCCGGCCGAGCGGCGCCGCGCTCGGCCCCGCCGTGATGCTGATCCTGGCGGGCCTCGGCGTGGCCGCCGCGTTCGCCCCGGCGTGGGACAGCTTCACGCTGCGCACGGCGGCCGGGCAGACCCAGTCGCTGACGCTGGGCGACGCCTTCTCCGGAACCACTCCGGGCCTGGTGATCACCGGCGACGTGCTGGTGATGCTCGCGGTCGCCGTGACGGTCGTCGTCGCCGCGTTCTGGCGACCCGTCCGGCACGGGGGCGTGCTCCTCGCCGGGGCCGCCATCCCGATGGCGGCGCAGGCCATCTCGGCCCTCGTGCAGGCTAGCGAGCCCGCCTCGCCCGCCCAGTTCGGGATCTCGAACGGGCAGGCCACGCAGCTCGGGCTCACGATCAGCTCCGGCCTCACGCCGGCGTTCTGGATCTACTGCGCGTTCCTGGCCGTGCTGCTCGTCTCGTGCGCGTGGATGCTCTTCACGCCGCAGCAGGCCTTCGCGCCCGAACCGGTCCCGCCGGCCGGCGCCGGCGGCTACGGCCAGGCTGCGCCGCAGCCCGAAGGGCTCCCCGCCGAGCCGCAGCACAGCGACAGCCCGGCCGGCTGACCCGGCCACCGGACGCCGCTAGTCCTGGAAGTAGCGCACCTGGTTCTCGTGCATGGTCCGCATCCACTCCGGGCTGTCCGCGGTCAGCCGCGGGTCCTGATACGGCCGCCCGGCCGACACCGCGTCCAGGTAAGCGGTATCGAGGTCGAGCCGCCTGCGCATCTCGGCGGCATCCCCGACATGACCGTGTCCGGGCACCACGTGCCGGACGCCGGACACGGCCGCCAGCCGCTTGACCCCGGTCCGGTAGTCCCCGAGCGGATCCGCCGCGATCGTGTCGAGCAGCGGGATCTCGATGTCCGAGCACATGTCGCCGGCCAGCAGGACGCCGCTGTCCGGCAGGAAGACCGCCCCGTGCCCTGGCGCGTGGCCGTCGTGCACGATCAGCCTCGCTTCCGGCCCGTCCCACGGGATGGCCGGGGCGTCCAGGGCCTGCACCTTCCCCATCAGCTCCAGGTCCGAACCGGGCGCGGACTGGAGCACGTGCTCGACCATGCCGCCGCGTTCGGTCTCGAGGATAGCCACGGCGGCCGGAGCGATGTAGCGGGGCGCCGCCCCGAGCTCGGCGCTCCACAGCACATGGTCCCAGTGCGGATGGGTCGCCCAGGCCACCGCCGGGTGCAGGCCGAGGGCCGCTAGCTCACCCGCCAGCGCGGCCAGGTCGGCCACGGTCACGCCCGGGTCGACCAGGAGGCAGCCGCCGGACGGCCCGACGACCACGGTGCTGGTGGTCACGGCGAACGTGCTGGTCGTGACCAGCACGCCCGGCGCGACTTCGGTCAAGCGTCCCATCGAACCGGTATACCACCAGCCTCACTGGCCGCTGGTGCCGACCCGGGCCTGCTCCAGCCGCACCGGGAGGGACTCCAGGCCGTGGATGAGCGTGCTCGGCCGCCAGCGCAGTGACTCCGGCGGCACGGCCAGCTCCAGCCGGGCGAACCGGCCCAGCAGGCCGGTGAAGGCGATCTCCGCCTCGAGCCGCGCCAGCGGCGCGCCGACGCAGTAGTGGATGCCGTGCCCGAACGCCAGGTGCCCGGAACTGTCCCGTCCCAGGTCCAGTCCTTCCGGGTCGCCGAACCGGGCCGCGTCCCGGTTCGCGCCGCTCAGCGCGATGAACACCGGGTCGCCGCGGCCGATGCGCACGCCGCCAAGGTCGACCGGCTCGGCCGCGCACCGGAACGTCGTGTGGCTGACCGGCGCCACGTACCGCAGCAGTTCCTCCACCGCGCCGCCGATCAGCCCGGGATCGGCGCGGAGCCGCGCCAGCTCGGCCGGGTTGCGGAGCAGCGCCAGCACGCCGCTGGCGATCAGGTTGACCGTGGTCTCGTGCCCGGCCACGAGCAGCAGGAACGCCATCGACACGAGCTCGTCCTCGCTCAGGCTGTCCTGGAGGTCCCGCGCCGCGATCAGCGCCGACAGCAGGTCGTCGGTCGGCTCACGCCGCTTGTCCGCCAGCAGCGCCCGGAAGAAGCCGACCATCGCGGTGGCATGGGCGAACATCAGGTCAGGCGGCGCGGTGTTGGACACGACGGTGGTTGACCATTCGCGGAAATCCTCACGTGCCTCGGTCGGCACGCCCAGCAGCTCGCAGATCACCGTGATCGGCAGCGGAAACGCGAACGAGGCGAGCAGGTCGACCTCGGACCCGGCCGGGATGTCGTCGAGCAGCCCGGCCGTGATCGCGGTGATCCGGGGCCGGAGCCGCTCGACGTGGCGCGCGGTGAAGGCCTTGTTCACCAGGCGGCGGAGCCGCCCGTGGTCCGGCGGGTCGCTGTTGAGCATGTGACGCTCGAGGATGCTGAAGACCGAGTCAGGTCCGGGGGCCCAGCCCGGCATGCTCTTGCGCAGCCGCGGGTCGGCCAGCGCGGCCCGCGCCTCGGCGTACCCGGTGATCAGCCACACCCGCGTATCGCCGCCCGGCAGCACCACCGGCGTGACCGGGCGCTGCGCCCGCAGCCGGGCGTGCACCGAGTAGGGATCGGAGTAGTACTCGTCGCCGAGATGCTCGACCGTCAGTTCCCGCGTGGACATGCATGCCCCTCGTAAGCTCAGCGAGCCCCGTAACCCCCGTAGCTACGGCACCCTCGAGGCCAGCTTAAGTAATAACTCAAGACCTGGCAACGGAGTTTCCCGGCCGCCCGCCGGGACGGCGGCGGGCCGCGCCCGGCCCAGCGCGGACGGCCACCAGTTCCACCGGCCGATCAGCACCACCGCGGCCGGCACGAGCAGGGTCCTGACCAGGAACGTGTCCATCAGCACGCCCAGCGCGAGGCCCACGCCGACGTTCACGATCGTCCGGACGTTCTGCGCCCCGGCGCTGCCGGAACCCACGATCGCCAGCACCCCGAATGTCCCCGCCAGCACCAGCCCGGCCGAGGTCACCGTGCTCCCGGTCACGCTGAGCGCCCGCCCCACCGCCTCGCGCAGCGGGAGCCGCTGAGCTTCTTCCCTGATGCGCGTCATGACCAGGATGTTGTAGTCCTCGCCGAGCGCCAGCAGGAAGACGAAGAGCAGGAACGGCAAGATGAAGGTCAGCCCGGGCTGCCCGGCGGCCTTCATGAACACCAGGACGGTCAGCCCCAGGGCCGAGAAATACGACAGCACCACCGACGCGATCAGGTACAGCGGCGCGACCAGCGAGCGCATCACCAGCGCGAGCAGCACCGCGATGACCGCGATGGCGATCGGGATGACGGTGCGCAGGTCGCCGTTGGACAGCTGGGCGACGTCGCTGGTGAACGCCGCCTGCCCGGTGACCCCGGAGGCGGCGGCCCCGGCCGCCCGCGCCGCGCGGGCGGCCGCGGCCCGGACGGCGGGCACCGCCTGCGCCGCCGCGGTGGTCGTCGCGCCGCCCGCCGACAGCGCGGTCGCGAACGAGATCGTGCGCCCGTCGGCGCTCACGTAGGAGCCGCTCGCCCGGTAGGACTCGAACGCGGCCAGCCGCGCGGGCGGGACGCGGACCGAGGCCGCGATGGCCCGCGGCGGGCCGTAGGCGGCGTACAGCGCGGCGTACTGGGCCGTGGTCAGCGCCGTGCCGTTCGCGTTCAGCGGCCCGGACACCGAGGTGAAGACGGGGTCCGCGGCGAGTTGCCGCTCCGCCGCGGCCACGGCGCCCGCGGCGGTCCAGGCGGGCTGCCGCAGGCGCAGCACGACGACCGTCGGGTTGGCCGCCGTCTGCGGGAAGTGCCGGGTCAGCAGCGCGTTGCCGGCGGCCGAATCGCTCCCGGCCGGCCCGGTCGCCGGGCCGCCGAGCCCCGCGGCCAGGTAACCGGCCGAGGCCACCGCGAGCGCGCCGAACACCGCCAGGCCGATGACCAGCGTGGCCAGCGGCCGCCGCACGATCCGCGAGCAGGCCGGTCCCCACCACCCGGCCCGCCCGGCACCGGGCCGTACCGAGGACGGCCAGAACGCCGCCGGCCCGCAGATCGCGAGCAGCGCGGGCAGCAGGGTGAGCCCGGCCACCAGCATCAGGGCGATGGCGATGGCCAGCGGCGCCGCCAGCCCGGAGTACAGGCTGAAGGACGCGGTGGCCAGCGAGAGCAGCGCGGCGATGAGAACGCCGGCCGAGAACGTGATCGTCTCGCCGACCCGCCCCACCGAGAACACGATCGCCTCGGTGCACGACCGCCCCGCTCGCATTTCCTCCCGCACCCGGAACATCAGGAACAGGGCGTAGTCGGTGCCCGCGCCGAGCACCAGCACGATCAGCAGCAGCGAGGCGATCTGCGACACGCCCAGGCCGTGCACCGCGGCCTCGGCGGTCAGCCGCTCGGCGGCCAGCACCACCGCGACCGCGGGCAGCACCGCGATCAGCGGCGCCAGCGCGGACCGGAACACCGCGACGAGCAGCGCGATCACGAAGATGACGGAGAACCACTGCACCTGGCCGCCGGTCCGGCCCGAGGTGGCGTTGGTGTCCACCCGGGTGGCGACGGTGCCCGCCGTGTGCACCGCCAGGCCGCCGGGCGGCCGCGCCGCGCGGATGGCGTCGCGCACCCCGGCCACCAGCGTGGCCTGCTGGGCGGTGGCCAGGCCGCCGGACTGGGCCAGGCCGGCCAGCACGGTCAGCTGGCCGGCCTGCCCGTCGGCCGACTGGCCGGCGTCCCGCACCGCGACGACCCGGGCCACCCGCGACAGCGAGCCCGCCAGCCGCGCCACGAACGTCCCGTCCGCCTGGGAAAGCGGTCCGCCGGCACGGGCGGCCACCACCGTGACCGCGGTCAGCGTGGCGCCCTGCAGCGGGGAAGCGAGCCGGGCCGCCTGCTCGCTGGGCGCGCTGGATGGCAGGAACGAGGTGTTGTCGCTCTGCGTCACGCTCGACAGCGACGGCAGCAGCACCATGGCCGCGGCCGCGCCGGCCACCCAGGCCAGCACGATGGCCCAGCGGAAGCGGACGGCCAGCCGCCCGGCCGCGGTGAAGAAGGTACCCACGAAGGCCATCGTGGCCGGCCGAAGGCCGCTCGCGGGAGCCTAAGATTGCACCGTGGCAGATCCGCTGGGCTTCCGGCCGGCGCCGGGCGAGATCCCCGAATCCCCCGGGGTCTACAGATTCCGCGACCAGCGCGGCCGGGTCATCTACGTCGGCAAGGCAAAGTCGCTCCGGCAGCGGCTCAATCAGTACTTCGCCGACTTCGCCGGCCTGCACCCGCGGACCCAGATGATGCTCACCACGGCGGCCGGCGTCGAGTGGACCGTAGTCGGCACCGAGGTCGAGGCGCTGCAGCTCGAATACTCCTGGATCAAGGAGTACGACCCCCGGTTCAACATCAAGTACCGGGACGACAAGAGCTACCCCTACCTGGCCGTGACCATGAGCGACGAGTACCCGCGGGTCATGGTCATGCGCGGCGCCAAGCGCAAGGGCACCAGGTACTTCGGCCCGTACAGCCACGCCTGGGCCATCCGCGACACGGTGGACACGCTGCTCCGGGTCTTCCCGGTGCGCACCTGCTCGGCCGGGGTGTTCAAGCGGTCCGGCCAGATCGGCCGCCCGTGCCTGCTCGGCTACATCGGCAAGTGCTCCGCGCCGTGCGTCAAGCGGGTCAGCGCCGAGGAGCACCGGCGCCTGGCCGAGGACTTCTGCGACTTCATGGCCGGGCAGACCAGCCGGTTCGCCGGCCGGCTCGAGGCCGAGATGAAGCAGGCCGCGCGGGAGGAGGAGTTCGAGCGGGCCGCCCGGCTCCGCGACGACCTGCGGGCCCTGGAACGCGCGATCGAGAAGCAGGCGGTGGTGCTCGGCGACGGCACCGACTGCGACGTGATCGCGCTGGCCGAGGATCAGCTCGAGGCGGCCGTCCAGGTCTTCTACGTGCGCGGCGGCCGGGTCCGCGGGCAGCGCGGCTGGGTCCTGGACAAGATCGAGGAGGTCACCCCGGCGGGCCTGGTGGAGCAGTTCCTCGGCCAGGTCTACGCGGACAGCCCGGCCGGGGCCGAGGCGGTCAACGCCGGCATCCCGCGGGAGGTCCTGGTCCCCGAGCTGCCGCCGGACCCGGCCACCATGACCGAGTGGCTGGCCGGCCGCCGCGGCGGCCCGGTCAGCCTGCGGGTGCCGCGCCGCGGGGACAAGAAGGCCCTGCTGGAGACCGTGGCCAGGAACGCCGGGCAGTCGCTCGCGCTGCACAAGACCCGGCGGGCCAGCGACCTGACCACCCGGAGCAAGGCCCTCAGCGAGATCCAGGAGGCCCTGGACCTGGACGACGCGCCGCTGCGGATCGAGTGCTACGACGTGTCGAACCTGCAGGGCACGCACGTGGTCGCGTCGATGGTCGTGTTCGAGGACGGCCTGGTGCGCAAGAGCGAGTACCGCCGGTTCGCGATCAAGGGCACCGGCGGCACCGACGACATCTCCTCCATCTACGAGGTGATCACCCGGCGGTTCCGCCGCTACCTGGCCGAGCGGGAGAAGACGGGCGAGCTCGACACCCTGGGCGACCCCGATCCGGAAGAAGAGCAAGATCAAGATCTTCCGGCCGAACGACATGGGCTCGACGCCCCGAAGAAGAAATTCGCCTACCCGCCGAACCTGGTCGTCGTCGACGGCGGTCCCTTGCAGGCCGACGCGGCCGCCCGGGCCCTGGCCGAGCTCGGCATCGACGACGTCGCCGTCTGCGGGCTGGCCAAGCGCCTGGAGGAAGTCTGGCGCCCGGGCGAGGAGTACCCGGTCATCTTGCCCCGCAGCAGCGAGGGGCTCTACCTGCTGCAGCGGGTGCGGGACGAGGCACACCGGTTCGCGATCACCTACCACCGGCAGAAGCGCGGCAAGGCCGCCACGAGCAGCGCGCTCGACGACGTGCCCGGACTCGGCCCGGCCCGGCGCCAGGCCCTGCTCAAGGCGTTCGGCTCGGTCCGCAAGCTCACCGCGGCCAGCGTGGAGGACATCGCGGCCGTGCCGGGCATCGGCCCCCGGCTGGCCGCCACCGTCTCGGCCGCACTGGGTTCGAATCAAGCACCGGGTACCAACCAGGCGGGGGAAAATCATGAGGGCAGCTGACGACATGGCGGACATCGTCGTCATCACCGGCCTGTCCGGCGCGGGCCGGTCGACCGCGGCCAAGTCCCTCGAGGACCTGGGCTGGTTCGTGGTGGACAACCTGCCGCCCGGCCTGCTGCCCACGATGGTGGACCTCGCCGCCCGGTCCAACGGCGCGGTCAGCCGGATGGCCGCGGTGGTCGACGTGCGCAGCCGCGCGTTCAGCACCGACCTGAAGTCGGCCATCAGCGACCTCGGCGCGCGCGGCGCCACCGCCCGGGTGGTGTACCTCGAGGCGGCCGAGGACACCCTGGTCCGCCGGTTCGACAGCGAGCGGCGGCCGCACCCGCTGCAGGGCAACGGCCGGGTCACCGACGGGATCGCGGCCGAGCGCGAGCTGCTCCGCGAGGCGCGCGGCGACGCCGACCTGGTGCTCGACACGACCCGGCTCAACGTGCACGAGCTGCGGGCCAGGA
>JAICWX010000592.1 GCA_025934635.1 Streptosporangiaceae bacterium
ACGACGCGGTAGCCGAGGCGGGGCAGCGGAGCGAGTCGGAGGGTGAGGAGCCCAACCGGCGAGTGGTGGTCTACCCGGCGTCGTGACACCCCCGTCCCCCGTGACCGGGGAAGGTGGCGGGCCGGAGAGCCTGTCTGTCGTGGATCACGATTTCGACCGGCCACCTGCGGTGAACTCAGGGACCGATACTGATTTCCCCACAGGTGTGGATGCTTCTGTGGACAGCGCGGCGGTTCCTGTGGACAATGCTGGTCCCGGGGACGGCTCTGAGAGCGGCACCGTCGAGGCGGCTGGTCGGCCGGCCGTGCCGGACGGTGCGGCCGCCGTGTTCGGGTCCGCGCTCGACCAGGCCGTGGCGTTCGCCGGGATGCTGGCCACCCGGGGCGTCGAGCAGGGCCTGATCGGGCCGCATGAGGTACCGCGGCTCTGGGACCGGCACCTGCTGAACTGCGCCGTGGTGGCCGAGCTCATCCGCGACCGGTCCCGGACGCTGGTCGACATCGGGTCGGGGGCCGGGCTTCCCGGCATCGTGCTGGCGATGATCCGGCCCGAGCTGACGGTCACCCTGCTCGAGCCGATGGAGCGGCGCTGCCGGTTCCTCGCTGAGTGTGCTGCCGAGCTCGGCCTGGACAACGCGACCGTCCTGCGCGGACGAGCCGAGGAAACCCGCCTGCGGGCGGACGTGGCCACGGCCCGGGCGGTGGCGCCGCTCGACCGGCTCGCCGAACTGGCGGTCGGGCTAGTACGCCCGGGCGGGATGGTACTGGCGATAAAAGGACGAACGGCTGCCGACGAACTGAAGAAGGCCCGTCCGGTCTTGCGCCGAATAGATGCTCGCGGCGCCGAGGTTGTGCGGGTGGGGCAAGGTAAGGTCGATCCTGCGACGACCGTCGTGCGGTTCTTCGCGAGATAGGGCAGGGCATAGGTGGCGCTCAGCTATTACCGGCAGAGCCCAGCCGGTCTCCAGGCGGCTGACCGGAGTGCGGGCGGCCTGGGCTGGCCGGAAGGGCCACTGGAGGGCCGGACCAATGGCCTCGCCCATCCCGCGGCCCGAGGGCTCGGCTGGCCCGGTGATCAGGGGCTCAGTGACCACGAGCCCAGTGGTCAAGGACCCAGTGGTCAAGGACAGAGTGCGGGCCGAGAAGCGAGAGGCGTTCAGGTGGACCACGGAAGGTCTGGAGCCAGCGACAGCGAGGTGCTCGGGGCTCCCGGAATTTCCGGGACAGGATCCCCGGAGCCGGCGGCGGCCGAGGTTTCACGTAAAACCAGATCGGTGGTCGTCCCGGAGGTTCCTACGGACCCGCTGGATACCCCGATAGGCCGGGCCGCCCAGGCGGCCGTCGTCGGACGAAGCGAACGTCAGCCCTGGCCGCGGCCTCCTCGGTGCCGGATCATGACCATCGCCAACCAGAAGGGCGGCGTGGGCAAGACCACCACCGCGGTGAACCTGGCCGCCAGCCTGGCGCAGCACGGCTCGCGTGTCCTGGTGATCGACCTCGACCCGCAGGGAAACGCGTCAACCGCGCTGGACGTCGATCACCATGTCGGCGTCCCCTCCGTCTACGACGTGCTGGTCGACGGCCGTCCGCTGGCCGAGGTGATACGGCCGGCCGGTGACATACCCGGACTGTTCTGCGCGCCCGCCACCATCGACCTGGCCGGCGCCGAGATCGAGCTGGTCCCGGTGGTGGCGAGAGAACTGCGACTGGCCCGCTCCCTGAAGGCCTTCGATACCTCCGGTCTCGACTACGTGCTGGTCGACTGCCCTCCGTCGCTCGGGCTGCTGACGCTGAACGCCCTGGTGGCCGCCGAGGAGGTGCTGCTGCCGATCCAGTGCGAGTACTACGCGCTGGAGGGCGTCCAGCAGTTGCTGAACACGGCCGAACTAGTGCGGGTCAACTTCAATCCGGGCCTGCACGTCTCCACGGTGCTGCTGACGATGTATGACGGCCGCACGCGGCTCGCCTCCGATGTGGCCGACGACGTGCGCGCGCATTTCGGTACCTCGGTGCTGAGCACTATTATCCCGAGGAGCGTCCGGGTGTCCGAGGCGCCGAGCCGGGGCCAGTCGGTGATCGCCTATGACCCGGCGTCGAGCGGCGCGATCGCGTACACGGAAGCAGCTCGTGAGCTGGCGATGAACTCAGCAGGCGTGCACTAGCAAGCTGGTAGCGCGTGGCTGGCCGGGTTCGGCAGGCGAGACGAGGCTAGGACGGCGCGGTTCTGCCGGCACGGGTGAGATCGGGAGAGGCAGTGGCTCAGCAAAGGCGCGGACTAGGCCGGGGACTCGGCGCTCTCATCTCGGAATCCCCGCGGCTAACGGAGGGCGACCCCACCCGCGGACCAGACCAGGCCGGATCCGCAGATGACGCGTCGGCATCGGCCGAGATCCTCGGTGCCCTCTACAAGGAGATCGAGGTCTCCTCGATCACGCCGAATCCCCGGCAGCCGAGGCGTACCTTCGACGAGGACGCGCTGGAGGAACTCGCCGAGTCCATCAGGCAGGTCGGCCTGCTCCAGCCGGTGGTGGTCCGCGCGGCCGGACCTGGCCGGTACGAGCTCATCATGGGGGAGCGCCGCTGGCGTGCCTCCCAGCGGGCTGGCCTGACCGAGATCGGCGCCATCGTCAAGCAGACCCAGGACAACGAGCTGCTGCGCGATGCCCTGATCGAGAACTTGCACCGCCAGCAGCTCGACCCGCTCGAGGAGGCCGCGGCCTACCAGCAGCTACTCGACGACTTCGGCGCCACCCACGAGCAGCTCGCGCAGCGGATCGGCCGTTCCCGGCCGCACATCAGCAACACCCTGCGGCTGCTCAATCTCCCCCCCGCTGTGCAGAAGCGAGTCGCGGCCGGCGTGCTCAGCGCCGGTCACGCGCGCGCCCTCCTCGGCCTGAACGACTCGCTGGCGCAGGAGCGCCTGGCTACCAGGATCGTCGCGGAAGGACTTTCCGTCCGCAACGTCGAAGAGATCGTCTCGATCGGCATGGAAGACGGTCCCCGTAAGCGTGCTCCGGCCGGCCGTCAGCCCGTTGCCCCCGGCCTTCTCCGCCTGGCCGACCGCCTCTCCGACCTCTACGAGACCCGGGTCAAGGTCGAGCAGGGCCGTAACAAGGGCAAGATCATCATTGAGTACGCGACGCTCGACGACCTGGAGCGCATCGTCAACGCCATGAACCCGGAATCGGCGG
>JAICWX010000374.1 GCA_025934635.1 Streptosporangiaceae bacterium
ACCATGGATCCCGGCTACGTCGAGTCGGTCTGGTGGTCGCTGAAGCAGATCTACGAGCAGGGGCTGCTGGTCCGCGACCACCGGATCAGCCCGTACTGCCCGCGCTGCGGCACCCCGCTCTCCGACCACGAGATGGGCCAGCCGGACGTCTACCAGACGGTCTCGGACCCGGCCGTCACGGTCAGGTTCAGGCTGCGCACGCTGCCCGAGGGGGCGCCGGCCGGGCTCGAGGGCGCCGACATGCTGGTCTGGACGACCACGCCGTGGACGCTGGTGTCCAACACGGCGGTCGCCGTGCACCCGGACGCGACCTACGTGCTGGCCCGCCGGTCCCGGGACGGCGACCGGGTCGTCGTCGCCGAGGACCTGTTCGCCCGGGTACTGGGCGACGGGTGGCACGTGGCGACCCGGTTCAAGGGCAGTGCGCTGATCGGGGCGGGATACATCCGCCCGTTCGGCATCATCGAGATCCCGGACGCTCATGTCGTGATTCCAGGGTCATTCGTGACCACCGAGGATGGCACCGGCCTGGTCCACCTGGCGCCGGCCTTCGGCGCCGACGACATGGAGGCGTCGCGCGCGCACCGGCTGCCGGTGGTCAACCCGGTCAAGCCGGACGGCCACTTCGAGGACGGCGTGCCGCTGGTCGGGGGGCTGTTCTTCAAGGACGCCGACCGGCGGCTGATCGAGGACCTCGACGACCGCGGGCTGCTGTTCCGGTCCGAGCGGCACGAGCACAGCTACCCGCACTGCTGGCGGTGCGGCACCTTGCTCCTCTATTACGCGGTGCCGTCGTGGTACATCAGGACCACCGCGGTCAAGGACAAGCTGCTGGCCGAGAACGAGCGGACGAACTGGTACCCGGCGACGGTCAAGACCGGCCGGTACGGCGAGTGGCTGCGGAACAACGTGGACTGGGCGCTGTCCAGGACCCGGTACTGGGGCACGCCGCTGCCCCTGTGGGTGTGCGCGGAGTCGCACGTGACCTGCGTCGGCTCGCTGGCCGAGCTGTCCGGGCGGGCGGGCCGGGACCTGGCCGGGCTCGACCCGCACCGGCCGTTCGTGGACGAGATCACGTTCGCGTGCCCCGTGTGCGACGGGCTGGCCCGGCGGGTGCCCGAGGTGATCGACGTCTGGTACGACTCCGGCTCGATGCCGTTCGCCCAGTTCGGCGCGCCCTGGCAGGGGCAGGCCGAGTTCGAGGCCGCCTACCCGGCCCAGTTCATCTGCGAGGCGCTGGACCAGACCAGGGGCTGGTTTTACTCGCTGATGGCCGTGGGGACGATGGTGTTCGGGCGTTCGGCGTACGAGAACGTGGTGTGCGTGGGGCTGCTCGTCGACGAGACCGGCCGCAAGATGAGCAAGCACCTGGGCAACGTGCTCCAGCCGATCCCGCTGATGGACCGGCACGGCGCCGACGCGCTGCGCTGGTTCTTCGCGGCCTCCGGCTCGCCGTGGGGAGCGCGGCGGGTGGGGCATGACGTGCTCAGCGAGATCGTCCGGAAGGTCCTGCTCACCTACTGGAACACGGCGTCGTTCCTGGTCCTGTACGCCAACGCGGGCGGCTGGGCGCCCGGGGACGCGCCCGCGGATCGCCCGCTGACCGACCGATGGATGCTGAGCGAACTGCACGCCGTGGTGCGGGATGTCACCGCCGCGCTGGAGGACTTCGACACGGCGGCGGCGGGACGGCGGCTGGCGGCGCTCATCGACGACCTGTCCAACTGGTACGTGCGCCGGTCGCGGCGGCGGTTCTGGGACGGGCCCGGGTCGGCCGACGGGGCCTCGGCGTTCGCCACGCTGTACGAGTGCGTCAGCACGCTGACGTTGCTGCTGGCGCCGTTCGTCCCGTTCGTGACGGATTACCTGTGGGGGGTGCTGCGGCGTCCCGGGGCGCCGGAGTCCGTGCACCTGGCGTCGTGGCCTGCTTTCGACGCCGCGCTGATCGATCCGGAGCTGTCGGAGCAGATGGCGCTGGCCCGGCGGCTGGTCGAGCTGGGCCGCTCGGCCCGGTCGGGGGCTTCGGTCCGCACCCGGCAGCCGCTGCGGCAGGCCCTGATCGGGGCGGCCGGATTCGAGCGGCTCCCCGGCGAGCTGCGGTCGCTGATCGCCGCGGAGCTGAACGTGGGCTCGCTCGACGGGCTGGGCGGCGAGGCCGGCGAGCTGGTCGACTACGCGGTCAAGCCGAACTTCAGGTCGCTGGGCCGGCGGTTCGGGGCGGACACGCCCGCCGTGGCCGCGGCCATCGCCGCCGCCCCGGCGGCCGGCATCGCGACGGCGGTGCTGGCGGGCGGCTCGATCCCGGTCACCGTGCCCGGCCGGCCCGCTGTCGCGGTCGGAGCGGACGACGTGGTCGTGACGCAGACGCCGCGGGCGGGCTGGGCGGTGGCCACCGACGCCGGCGAGACGGTGGCCATCGACACCGCCGTCTCGCCGGAACTGCGCCGGGAAGGGCTCGCCCGGGAGGTCATCCGGCTGGTCCAGGATGCGCGCAAGAACGACGGCTTCGACATCACCGACCGGATCGCGCTGCGCTGGTCGGCCAGCGACGCTGAGATGAGCGCGGCGCTCAGCGAGCATGCCGCGCTGATCGCCGGCGAGGTGCTGGCCGTCGAGTACGGACCCGGCGTGGCCGTCGAGGGCGCCCCCGAGCACGCCGACGCGGAGCTCGGCCTGCGGTTCTGGATCAGGATCGCCTGAGCCGGAGGTTACTCCGCGGGGCTGTCGGACTGGTCGGGGAGACAGGCGCGGCAGGGGGTGCAGCCCGCTTCCCGGGCCGCGGCCACCGTCAGCTTGTCCAAGTCGCTGTCACCCATGAAGCGGATGAGGATGCACTGGGATTTGTGGTACCTGGGGACGCCGGGGACCACGGTTACTTCGAGGTCGGGGTCGGGGTCGGGGGCGGCGGGTTCGGTGAGTGTCGTGGCGTCGTCGACGGAGGTGCTGTCGCCGGCCACGGCGGCGTTACCGGCAGGCGTGCTGTCATCGGCGGATGCGGCGGCGGGGGCGGGGGTGGGGGCGGTCTCGGCGGCCGAGCCGGTCCCGGCGGCCGGCTCCGTGTCGGCGGCGGGCTCCGTGTCGGCGGCGGGCGCGGTGACGCGCGCGGCAGCGGTGAACAGCGTGACGTCGGACTCGGGCTCTGGTTCAGCCGTGGCCGCGGCGTCCGGCTTAGCGGCGGCTTCGGGCTCGGGCTCAGCGGCGGCTTCGGGCTCAGCGGCAGGGGCGGGCGGGGGGACCGGATCGCTCGCGCTGGCAGCTGGCTCGGGCTCACCCGCGCGGACGGCGTCGTCCTCGCGGGCGGCCGGGGCGGCATCCTGGGCCCGGAAGATCAGGGTCTGGTCCTGGATGGACACGTCATCATCGGAGGCGGGGGGTGCGGCGGCCGCGGTCTCCTGAACAGGGGGCGGGCTTGGCGGCGGGGCCGGGGCGTCGCGCCGCTCCCACGGGCTGGGGACAGCGGGCCGGGGGCCGGGCGGCGGCTCGGCGGGCAGGTGACCGGCCCGGGACGAGCCCGCCGGGCCGGACGCGGACCAGGGGGCCCGGCTGGCGGTGGTCCCGGCGGCCGCCGACCAGACCGGAGCCTGGGCCGGCTGCGGGGATGAGGTGGGCTGCGGGGCTGCCGCAGGTCCTTGCGTGCTGGCCTGGCCCAGCGCGCTGGCCTGGGCGGCACTGGCGGCCTGGCCGGCACCGGCCGCCTGGACCGCACCGGCCGGGACGGCATCCGCGCGGGCCGTACTGGCCTGAGCTCCGGCCGTTTCCGGCTTGCCGGCCAGCTCGCGCCAGTTGATGGCCGCGCCTACGCCGAGCGCGAGCAGGGCCAGCCCGCTCACGCCGATGGCGATGTAGACGAGCAAGAGCTTGCTCGTGACTACACCGCCAACCAGCGTTCCGACCGCGACGACAACAAGAAACGCACTAAAGCGAATCACAGGCGTTGTCCCCGCTCACAAGGTCCTAGTGCCTGCTGCCCGTGCCTATCGGCGCTCGCGCGAGGGCGCTCCCTCGGTGGTGCGGAAACCGCCAGAGTGCTGGGCGATCTCGGGAACACCGTACTGACCAGAGCCCTGACCACCGCTGCGCGCGCCGCTCGGCGCGAGCGCGGGAGGCGCCATTGACGGCTGCGTACCTGATCCCATGGAGGGGAAGGTACCGCTGTCGGTGACGCCTGCTTCGAGGTCGCGGAGCTGGCCTTCCAGGTAAGCCTTCAGCCTGCTGCGGTACTCGCGCTCGAAGGCACGCAGGTCGTCGACCCGGCGCTCGAGCTCCTCGCGGGTCTGCACCAGCGAGCCCATGGCCTGACGGTGCCGCTCCTGCGCGTCGCGCTCCAGGCTCTCGGCCCGGGCCCGGGCGTCGCCGGTGATCTGCTCCGCCTGGCGACGGGCCTTGGTCAGCACTTCGTCCGCCTCGCGGCGGGCGCGGCCCAGGGTCTCGTCGGCCTCGCGGCGGGCGTCGGCGATGGCCTGGTCAGCGGTCTGCTGCGCGAGGGAAAGCACGCGCGCGGCCGTGTCCATGTTGTCCTCGATGTGCGGCATCCCGCCCATCATGACCGGCTCAGGCTGCCTGCGCTCCGGCTCCAGCCGCTCGGGCGCCATCATTTCTGGCTTCGAGTCCTGCAGCGGGGAGCTCAGCGCGGGTACGGCCGACTTGCCGCCGCGCAGGCATTCCGCCAGCTTGGCCCGGAGCTCTTCGTTCTCCTGGATCAGCCGGTCGAGCTCGCCCTCGACCTCGTCGAGGAAGGCGTCAACCTCTTCCTCGTCGTAGCCGGGCCTGAGCCTGGTCGTACTGAACTGCTTGTTCCGCACATCCGCGGGCGTCAGCGGCATCTCGTCTCCTCGGCGCACTTGGACCGTGTTCCTCACGACGGTACCCGAATCAAAGGCGCGGCACGACCACTTCAAGCAGGATCAGAACCACGATGAACAGAACCATAAAGCTGAGGTCCATGGCCACCATACCGAGCCGGAGGGTCGGGATGAAGCGCCTTAGGAGTTTTAGCGGTGGATCTGTAATCGTGAAGATACCCTCTGCGACTACTAGCAGTATGCCGGACGGACGCCAGTCGCGCGCGAAGACCTGCACCCAGCCGAAAATCATCCGGCCGATCAGGATCACAAGGTAGATCGTCAGTACATAAACGAGGACTTCCTTCAGGTACTGCACGAATCCACCCTGCCCCCGCCAGCGACTATGTCACTGATCGGCGTCACGTCATCACTGCCTGCTGGCTAGCTCTGGTTGAAGAAGCCGCGCTCGGCGATCCGAGCCTTGTCCTCCGCAGTCACCTCGACGTTCGCGGGAGACAGCAGGAAGACCTTGTTCGTCACACGCTCGATGCTCCCGCGCAGGCCGAAAATCAGGCCCGCCGCGAAGTCGACGAGACGCTTCGCGTCGCTATCGACCATCTCGGTCAGGTTCATGATCACCGGGGTACCTTCGCGGAAGTGTTCACCAATCGTACGTGCTTCATTGTAGGTGCGCGGGTGCAGTGTCGTGATGCGCGCGAGATCGGTCGTCTGGGAGACGTGCTCGGGGCGCCAGTCGGCGGGCTGGTAGGCGGCGTATCCCGCGCCGACTTCCGCATCCCGGCTCACGACGCGCGGATCCGGCTCGTCGGCCAGGTCGGCCCGCTCCACCGCCTGGTCGTCGTAGTCCTCGTACTCACCGTAGGAGTTGTCCTGGTAACGGTGGTCGTCCTCTACGAGGCCGAGGTAGACCGCCATCTTCCGCATGGCACTGGCCATCCTTCAGTCCTCCCAGCCTGTCCCCATCATCGCCGGCCGATCAGGCCCCACGCGTGGGACATTACCTGACACGCGGCCCGCGATCGCCGAGCAACGCCGTACCGATTCGCAGGTGTGTCGCGCCGGCCCCGACGGCCGCCTCGAGATCACCGCTCATCCCGGCCGATATCACCGTAGCGGCGGGTCTGATCGCGCGCACGGCGGCCGCGCTGGCCAGCAGCCGCCCGAACGCGTCGGCGGGGGCCATGGACAGCGGGGCGACCGCCATCACGCCGCCCAGGGTGAGCCCCTCCTCGGCGGCGAGCGCCTCGGCCAGGGCCGGGACGTCGCCGGCCGCCGCCCCGCCGCGGGCCGGGTCGCCATCCAGGCTCACCTCGACCAGGCACTCGATCACCCGTCCGGCCCCGCGCGCGGCCCGGCCGAGCGCACGGACCAGCCGCAGCCGGTCGACCGAGTGCACCACGCTGGCGTAGCGCACCACGCTGGCCGCCTTATTCGTCTGCAGCTGGCCGACGAAGTGCCAGGTGAGATCGAGGTCGGCACACTGGGCCGCCTTCGGCGCCGCCTCGGAGTCGCGGTTCTCCCCCACGTCGGCGAGGCCGAGCTCGTGCAGCAGCCGCACATCGGACGCGGGCCGGGTCTTGGTCACCGCGATCAGCGTCAGCTCGCTGGCGTCCCGTCCGGCCGCCTCGCACGCCTTGGCCATGCGACGGCGGACGTCAGCCAGCCGCAGGGCGAGTTCCTCCCGCCGGCCGGGGTCGCTCACTTGAGGAAGTCAGGGACATCCAGGTCGTCGTCTTCCTCGAAGACGACGGGGCGGCGGCGCGTGCTGGCGACGTCGAAGGTCTTCGCCTCGGTATGCGCGGGGCGGTAGGAGTCAACTGCCTCCGCGGCCACGGCGGCCCGCTCCGGGCGGGGCGGTTCCGGGCTCGGCGCCTCGTGAACGGCCGGAACGTCCTCGGCCGGCTCCGGCGCGGCCACCACATCCGCTACCGGGGCACTGAGAATAGAGCCAACGGACGCCATGGCGCTGGTGTCGGCGACGGCCGCAGCGGCCGGGAAGGTCTCGTGAACGGCCTCGGGCGGAGCCGGCGCGGGGTCGGGGATGACCGGGACGGGACGCGGCGCGGGCGCAGGCTCCACGGGCGGCGCGAAGCTGCTGGAGGTGGCCGCGGCGCTGCCGCCGAAGGAACCGTCGGAGTCGGCGCCGCTGGCACCGCCGGCGGCTGCGCCCCGGCTGGTCCGGCCCTCGTCCAGGCCGGCCGCGATGACCGTCACCCGGACCTCGTCGCCGAGGGCGTCGTCGATAACCGCGCCGAAGATGATGTTCGCGTCGACCGCGGCCGAGTTGGAGACCAGCTGAGCCGCCTCGTTGATCTCGAACAGGCCGAGATCGGAGCCGCCCTGGATGGAAAGCAGGACGCCGTGCGCGCCGTCGATGCTCGCCTCGAGCAGCGGGCTGGAGATGGCCATCTCGGCCGCTGCGACCGCGCGGTCGTCGCCGCGCGAGGAGCCGGTGCCCATCAGGGCCGAGCCCGCCCCCGACATGACCGACTTCACGTCGGCGAAGTCGAGGTTGATCAGCCCGGGCGTCGTGATCAGGTCGGTGATGCCCTGGACGCCGGAGAGCAGCACCTGGTCGGCGGCCTTGAACGCGTCCAGGACGCTGACGTGCCGGTCCGAGATGGACAGCAGCCGGTCGTTGGGGATGACGATCAGCGTGTCGACTTCGCTGCGCAGCCTCTCGATCCCGACCTCGGCCTGCACCACGCGGCGCTTGCCCTCGAAACCGAACGGCCTGGTCACCACGCCGATGGTCAGGGCGCCGAGCGACCGCGCCACGTTCGCGACCACGGGGGCGCCGCCGGTGCCGGTACCGCCGCCCTCGCCCGCGGTGACGAAGACCATGTCGGCGCCCTTGAGTACCTCTTCGATCTCCTCGCGGTGATCCTCGGCGGCCCGGCAGCCGACATCGGGATTGGCCCCGGCTCCCAGTCCCCGGGTGAGCTCGCGGCCGACATCGAGCTTGACGTCGGCGTCGCTCATGAGCAGCGCCTGCGCGTCAGTGTTGATCGCGATGAACTCGACGCCCTTGAGCCCCTCTTCGATCATGCGATTGACGGCGTTGACGCCGCCACCGCCGATTCCGACGACCTTGATAACCGCCAGATAGTTCTGCGGTGCTGCCACGAGGAGGGTACCTTTC
>JAICWX010000172.1 GCA_025934635.1 Streptosporangiaceae bacterium
ACCAGATCACCCAGGCCCTGCTGGCCGCGGGCAGCAGCCGTGACCTGCACCTGCTGCAGGAGTACGTGCGCGCCTGCCGCCGCACCGGCGGCATCGTGCTGGCCCTGGGCAACGACGTGGTCATGCTCAACGACCACGCCCGCCGGGTGCTCGACCCCGGTGACCAGTCCGCCCTGATCGGCCACGCCACCGAGGCGCTGACCCGGCAGAACCCGGGCGCGGTGTCGGTCGACCTGCCCAGCGGCGTGGTGGCCCGGATGTTCTGCCGGCGGATCTCGGGCACCGGCCCGTACGCCGACGGCGTGGTCCACGTCAAGCTGATGGCGGCGGCGGTGACCGCGCCCGAGGTGCCCGCGCCGCGGACCGCGATGTACCTGCCCGGCCTGGTCGGCAGCGGCGTGCTGTGGCTGCGGGCCTGCCGGGAGGCGGAGACCCTGTATGACGCCTCGGACTGGATGACGTTCGAGGGCGAAGGCGGCGTCGGCAAGCTGGCCCTGGCCCGCGCGGTGCACCAGCGGCGGAACCCGGCCGCGCCGTTCCACGTGCTCGACGCCGACGGCTCCGCCCCGGACTGGATGACCAAGGTCCGGGCCGAGCTCCTCGAAGGCGTCGGGATGCTGGTCATCCGGCACGTCGACGCGCTCAACGCCAAGCAGCTGCACGCGCTGTCCAGCGCGCTGCAGGACGCCAGGACGGCCAAGCGGCACAAGCACCTGCGGGTCGCGGTGACGCTGAACCGCAAGCAGGCCGGCGCCGACCTGAACCCCATAACCCGGCTGCTGCGGTTCTTCCAGGGCACCGTGGAGCTGCCGCCGCTGCGCCACCACATCGAGGACCTGCACGAGCTGGTGCCGTTCTTCCTGGCCCGGCTCAGCCAGCAGGGACGGCTGACCTGCTCGCCGGAGGCGATGCAGCTGCTGCTGCGGCACAACTGGCCGGGCAACACCGAGCAGCTCTGGCAGGTGCTCAAGCAGGTCGTGCAGCGCCGCCGGGCCGGCGTGATCATGCCGCGGGACCTCCCGCCGGAGTGCTGGACGGTGAGCCGGCGCCTGCTGTCCCCGCTGGAATCGATCGAGCGGGACGCGATCGTGCAGAGCCTGCAGGACCACGAGGGCAACAAGGTCCGCGCGGCCGAGGCGCTGGGCATGTCCCGGGCCACCATCTACCGCAAGATCCACGAGTACGGGATCGTCGCCTCCGGCAGCTGAATCGCCGGCCAATCAGGGCACAAAGCCCCTGAATCAGGACACTTTCGGTGCCCTGATTCAAACTGAGAACACATGTGCCTGGTCATAGGCGTACGGATGCATTAAGCCCGCTTTCGCGGGGCGCCGCATCCAAAGGAGCGACTATGACCGCTCTCGACGCAAACCCCGACGACGTCGCCGCCCCGGAGGCCGCCGCCCCCGTGGTCGGCCCGCTGGCCGGCGACCCGTCCATCCTCGGCCTGGGAAGCTTCATCGTCGGCTCCGTCGCGCTCGGCCTGAGCCTGGTCGGCGTGGTGCCGGCCGGCGTCCTCGGCGCGCCGCTGGCCATCATCCTGGCCGCCACCGCCCTGGGCCTGCTGATGGCCACGGTCTGGTGCGCGGCCCTGGGGCAGAGCGCGGTAGCCGCCGTGTTCGGCATCTTCGGCACGTTCTGGCTGAGCTACGCGGTCCTCGTGCTCGGCCTGGACCACAACTGGTTCGCCATCACCGCCACCGCGGTGCTGGCCACGGTGAAGCTGTTCCTGGTCAGCTGGCTGATCGCCATCATCATGCTGACCCTGACCACGCTGCGCCTGCCGTCCGCCTTCACCGCGGTGTTCGCCCTGGTCGACCTGGCCCTGCTGCTCCTGCTCATCGCCTACGCCTCGGCGTCGGCGGCGGGCGTGCCGCCGTCCGGCCTGATCAAGACGGCCGGTTACGTGGTGCTCATCTTCGCCGCCCTCGGCATGTACCTGTTCGCCGGCGCGGCCGCGACCGGCACCGGCGGAAAGCCCCTCCCGCTCGGCCGCCCGCTGATGAAGTAGGCAGCGCTGAAGTAACAACCAAAAAATCAGGCACCAAACGGGGCACCGTTCCCGCACTCCTCACGTGCGAGCCCCGCGCCGGCGACGAGGCTGCCGGTCCCACGAGCCCCAGCGCACCGTGGGTTCCGGCAGCTTCGGCGCTTCGGCGAAGGCCGGCTCGCTGTCCAGGTCGATGGCACCCAGCGGTGAGACGGCGGCGGCGTCCCGGCGGGTCAGCGGCGGCAGGTTCCACTTCTCCTCGATCAGCTTGAGTACCGAGGTGTGGTCCAGCGTCTCGCTGTGGACGTAGTCCGGGCGGGCGTAGGGGGAGACGATCACGGCCGGGACCCGGAAGCCGTAGCGGTCGTAGTCCCGCGGCCCGTCGTCGATGGCCTTGAGCCGGTTAAGGCCCCCGCCGAAGGCCGGCTTGAGCAGCGTGCGCAGCCACCGGGGCAGGTCGAGGATGTAGTTGCGCGCGGCGATGTCGTCGGGCGGCACCGCCGCCGGCGGCGGGACGTGGTCGTAGTAGCCGCCCCCCTCGTCGTAGAGCCAGATCAGCAGCGTGTGCGGCCAGCCCGGGCCGGCCATGACGCGGTTGATCACCTCGGCCGCGAAGGACTCGCCCCGCGCGATGTCCTGCGGGTTCTCCTCCGAGTAGACCTCGAAGTCGGGGTCCACGATGGCGACCGCGGGCAGCGTGCCCGCGTCGGCGTCGGCGAAGAACCTTTCCGTCCGCCGCAGGTGCCGGACGCAGCTGGCCAGCCCGAGGGGATACAGGTCGGCGGTGAACGACTTGTTGCCCACGGCCCGGTCGGTCACCCCCGGCAGCCACCGCCCGGCCTGCGCCAGCCGCCGTACGGCGGTGAGCCCGCGGCCGCCGAGCAGCCGCCGCGCCAGCACCGAGTAGTGCCGCACGTTGTGGTAGTTGACCCAGCTGATCCCGTGCCGGGTCAGCACGTCGAAGATCGTCCCGTTCTCCGGGTAGTCGACGATGTCCCAGGGCAGGTCGTCCATGAGCCCGTTGGCCGTGCCGGAGATGAGGAACCGGCGGTTCGGGAACGTCGGGCCCAGGCAGGAACTGAACCAGCGGTCGCACAGCGGGAAGGTCCGCGCCAGCCCGTAGTAGAACGGCAGGTCGTCTTCGGTCCAGTAGCCCATCGGCACCGCCGGGTCGGCCCCCGGCAGCGCCCGGGCCACGGCCGCCGCGAACCCGTCGTTGCGCCCGCCGGCGAACGCGATGTGGCTGGCGTGCCAGTTCTGGCTGGGATCGTTCTTCACCTGGGTCCTGGAGGTCAGGTGGTGAACGGGATACCCCTTCCCGTTCGGAATGAAGTTGACGGCGTCCGGCGTCCCGTCCGCCCCGGCCGGCAGCCCCTCGCCCCGCCCGGCCAGCATGCCCAGGTAGTTGTCATACGAGTGGTTCTCCATCATCAGCACCACGATGTGCCTGATCTCCGGCAGCAGATCCGCCCCCTCCGCCACCTCCGGCCGCGGCCGCCCGCCACCCCTAGGCCGCGCGCCTCCACCTGACCGCTCGCCGTCCCCAGGCCGCTCGCCGTCCCCTGACCGGATGCCCCCGCGCCGCGCCTTAGCCCGCGCCGAGCGCGCACGGCGGCGCCCGATCTCCTTGTTCTCCAGCCTCTCCCACAAGGCCAGCGTCTCCCACATGGCCGCGCGCCTCCTCACCCCACCTGCCATACCGTCACCGCCGCCCCCGTTGAACTTTCCCCAACCCGTCCCCCCAACCAGCCCGCCCCCTCCACGACCAGCCTGCCCACGCCAGACCCGCGTCCGCGCCTCAATTCCGGGGGTACTCATGATCGCGAAGGGTTGACTACGATTTCTGATAGAAAACTCTTCGCGATCATGGAATTCGCAGCGACGAACGCGACGCCAGGAATCCCGTGCGCCGCCTCATGCACATCGGCCTCACACGAAAGCGTCAGCGCAGCGCCTGACGCCAGGTGGCCAGGTGACGGTCGACGTAGTCGGCCGAAGCCGTCCAGTACCTGCCGTGACCCTCGGCGTGCAGCCGCGCCCACGGCTGCGTCCCGGTCCGGGCCCCGTTCGCGAGCAGGTCGGCCATGCCCCGGGTATGCGCGCCGATCAGCTCCGGCAGCCGCGTCCGCTGCCCGGCGCTCAGCTCGTACCCGTCGGCCATAGCCCGCAGCCGGGGGCCGTCAAGATCCGGGTCACCGCCGTCCTCCAGCGGCACGAACCCCCTGACCGCGTAGGCCAGGTCCCACAGCCGCGACCCGGGGCCCGCGCCGTCCCAGTCGATGAACACCCACCGGTCCGCCCCGGTCACCAGGTTCCACGGCGCCAGGTCGTGGTGGCAGACAAGGTCGGCGCGGTCCGGCGGGATGGCCACGTTCCACCGCGTCCCCGGCGGCGGCGAGAAGTCGTCGCAGGCGTCGTGCAGGTCCCTGATCAGCCGCCCGACGCGGTGCAGGCCCGCGGCGCCGAGCGGCGGCCGGTCCATCGCGATCGGCCCGGGAACGTACTCGATCACCTGCCGCCCCCGGTCGTCCCGGCCCAGCGGCCGCGGCGCCCCGGTGAACCCGCGCGCCTCCAGGTGCGCGAGCAGTGACTCCACGGCCGGCGTCCAGAACCCGGCCGGCTTGCGCACCGTGTCACCGACCCGGACGACATCGGCCGCCACGTTCCCGCCCGCCAGCACATGCTCGGTCACGGCACGATCCTGCCCTATCGGGCCGGCTCGGCCGGCGCCACCCAGCTCAGCGGCAGCGTCCCGTGGTGCATCCGGTAGTGCCCGACCGCGTCGAGTACCACGGTCAGCGCGCACGGGCCGACCACGACCAGGCCGAGCAGCACCGCGGCCGCCTGCGCGATCCGGCTGCGGCCCACCATCCGGCTCATGCGCCCACCTTAAGCATCAAACGTCCCGGGAACGTTACGGCCACCTGCCAGAATGTCCGGGTGGGCGTCTGGCTGGTGACCGGGGTGCAAGCGGCCGGCAAGTCGACGGTGGCCGCCTTGCTGGCCCGGCAGTTCGAGCGCGGCGTGCACGTCCGGGGCGGCCAGTTCTACCGCTGGGCCGTCACCGGCTGGGTGCATCCCGGCGACGAGCCCGCGGCCGAGGCCCGCCGGCTGCTCGACCTCCGGTACCGGCTCTCCGCGCTGGCCGCGGGGGAGTACGCCCGGGCCGGGTTCACCGCCGTCGTCCAGGACAACATCTACGGGCCCGACGTCGCGACCTGGCTGCGCGCGGTCACCGAAGGTCCCCGGCACCTGGTCGTGCTCCGCCCCTCGGCCCCGGTCATCCGGGCGCGCGACGAGGCCCGGCGGGCCGCGACCGGCAAGATCGCCTACCGGCCCGGCGGCTTCACCGTCGAGGGGCTGGACCGCGAGCTCGCCCGGACCCCGCGGATCGGCCTGTGGCTGGACACCTCGGCCCAGACCGCCGGGCAGACCGTGGCCGAGATCCGGCGCCGCCGCCCCGAAGCCGAGATCACAGCAGCCGAGATCCCCGAAGCCGAGATCACAGCAGCCGAAATCGGCGATCCTTGAGGCCGCTCCCCGTCCTGGTGGTCGTCAGCGGCCCGCCCGGCTCGGGCAAGACCACGCTGGCGCACCGGCTTGCGGCCGCCATCGGCTGCCCGGCCATCTGCCGCGACGAGATCAAGGAGGGCATGGCCCGCACCGTTCCCGGGTTCACCGCCGGACCCGGCGACGAGCTGACCCGGCGCACCAACCCGGTCTTCTTCGCCGTGCTGGACCTGCTGCTCCGCGCGGGCGTGACCACCGTGGCCGAGGCCGCCTTCCAGGACCACGGGTGGCGTCCCCGGCTCGAGCCGCTGCGCGATCTGGCCCGGATCCGCGTCGTGCACTGCGTCGCCGGCGCCGGCCTGGCCGCCGCCCGGATCACCCGGCGCGCGCAGGACAACCCGCTGCGGCGCGCCCACCCCGGTCCGCGCGACCACGCCGCACGCGAAGCCGCCCACCGCGCGTTCCGCCCGCTCCGCATCGACGCCCCCGCGCTCGAGGTCGACACCGAGGACGGATACCGCCCCCGTTCGGTCAGATCCTGTCTTTCATCGACCAAGATTTACACCGAACGGGTCCAGCTTTCACGCCCCGGCCGGAGGCGCCCAGTCGTCGGGCCGGCCGACGTGGTTGGAGAAGTCGATCGACCACTGCCACCCACTCCTCGGCGTGCCGCCAGGCCCGCAAGATGCCGGTCTCGCCGCCCGCCAGCAGCACCGGCAGCCCGTACATGCCCGGCCGTCGTGCACTTGGCGAACTCGAGCCCGTTCATCGCCCCGTCGTTACTGCGCACGTTCCAGGTCCAGTTCATGCCGCCCTGGTACCCGCGAGGCGGAGGTTAACTCGCGGCCTGGCCCTGTTAACTTCAGCGCATGCGGATCGCTCACCTTAGTGACCTCCACCTGGCGCGAGGCCCCCTGGCCGCCGGGCCCGCGGCCGGGCTGGCCGACGCGCTCGGCCGCGCGCTGTCGATCGAGCCGCGGCCGGACTGCGTGGTCATCACCGGGGACCTGGCCGACACCGGGCACCCGGACGAGTACGCCGCGCTGCGCCTCATCGTGCGCCGCTGCCCGGTCCCGGTGCACCTGATGGCGGGCAATCACGACGACCCGGCCGCCCTCATCGCCCGGTTCGGTGACACGCCGTTCCTGGGGAACGGCGTGTCACCGTCCTACGTGGTGGAGTACCCGCAGGCCACCCTGGTGATCGCGAACAGCTGGGTACAGGGCAGCCCGGCCGGGCGGCTGGGCCCGGACCAGCTCGGCTGGATCGACCGGGCCCTGGGCGCCCGGCCGGACGTGCCCGCCTTCGTCTGCCTGCACCACCCGCCGGTGCCGGTCGGGATCCCGTTCCTCGACGGCATGATCCTGGACGACGCCGCGGCCCTGGCCGACGTGGTCCGCCGGCACCCGCACGTCGCCCGGGTCCTGGCCGGCCACGTGCACCGCGACGTCTCCGCCCTGTTCGCCGGCACCATGATGACCACCGCGCCCAGCACCTACCGGCAGAGCGCGCTGCGCCTGCACGACGCCGAGCCGCCCGGCTACGTCGCCGAGCCGACCGGCTTCCTGCTGCACGTCCTCGACGGGCCGGCCTGCGTGACCCACTCGGTGACGGCCAGCCATGCTGCTGCCACCCGCGCCTTCTAGAACCCTGGACTTTCCAGCACCCGGGGCTTTCTAGAATTCCTGGCCGCCCACGTCCACCTGGCCGCTGGCCACCAGGGCGGTCAGCGCCTCGTGCAGCGCCTCGAGCGTGCTGTACCGGGGGGAGTAGCCGAGCACGGCCCGGGCCCGGTCGATGCTGGCGGCGATGCTGCGGGCGGTGTGCTCCCGGGTGATCTGCGCCTGCTCGGCCCCGGCCTGGCGCTCGAACCCGGCCCAGTCGGTGAGCTCGAGCACCGGCTCGCGGCCGAACCACGCCGCGACCCCCGCCGCCAGCCCGCGCAGCGTCATCGCCTGCTCGGCGACCACGTGGAAGCTGGCCCCGATCGCGGCCGGGCGGGACATCGCCCGCTCGAAGGCCTGCGCCACGTCGTCCGCGTGCACGTGGTGCAGGATCCCCAGGCCCAGGTCGGGCAGCGCGAGCGGCTTGCCGGTGGCCAGCTGCGTCCAGGTGGCCGGGTCCAGGTTCCCGGCCGGGGTGATGACCGGCCAGCCCGGCCCGCTGATGTGCCCCGGGTGCAGGATGACGCCGGGCACGCCGCCCGCTATCGTCTCGCGGTGCAGCAGGGCCTCGATCTGCGCCTTGCCGGTGCCGTACGCGCCGTAGGCGGTCCGCGGCTCGTCCTCGGTGACCGGTACCCGCAGCGCGTTGCCGTGCACCCAGATGGTGCCGCAGTGGATCAGCAGCGGCCGCGACGGCCGCAGCGCGTCGACCAGCTGCCGCGCCGAGGCGGCCGTAAAGCAGATCATGTCCATGACCACGTCCGGCCGCAGCTCGGCGATCCGGTCCCCGAACGTCCCCGCTTGGTCTTCCGTGTCCCGGTCCACCGTCACCCGGCTGACCGCGTCCCACTGCGCGCTCGGGTGGTACGGCGCCCGTTCCCCCCGGCTCAGCGCGATCACCTCGTGACCGCCGCGCACCAGGCGCGGTATCAGGTAGCTGCCGATGTGCCCGGTGGCTCCGATGACGACGACGCGGCTCATGCGCCGATCTTAGTAGCGGCCGATGGCGGGGAAGCGGTTCTCGTGCGCGGACATGGCCTGCCGGGCGAGGATGGAGCGCAGCTCGCGCACCGACCCGCCCGGGTAACGGTCGAGGATCGCGTCGAAGTCGTATCCGGCGGCGGACGTGGCGTAGCCGGCCAGTTCGCGTTCCAGCTGGGCGCGCCGCTGCCGGGCGGCCTTGCGGCTGGCGGCCTGGGCGCGGGCGACGAAGATGCGGGTGGCCAGGCTCATGGCGGCTCCTCAGCTACTGCCGAACTCATCCAGCATAAGCCGGCCGGACCGCGTGGCCGGACCGCATGGAAAGTCCAGCCCTGGTCGCGGGGGCCGGGCGGCCGGCCGTCCCGGTAATCGGCGGTCACCGTGACGTCGGTGAACCCGGGTCGTACGAGGTGTGCATGACCTGCAGCGTCCACAGGTACGGGTCGCGCTGCCAGTAGCGCGCCGACGTGATCGCGGGCCCGTCCGGCCGGCCGGGCACGAGCGCCGCGCGGAACGCGGCCAGCGCCCGCGGCGCCGCGTCCTCGCCGTCCAGCAGCATGATGGAGCCCGCCGGGATGATGACCGCCTGCGGTGAGGTGTCCAGGCCCTCGACCGCCAGGCCCGCCTCGAGCAGCGGGACCAGGACGCGCCCGGTACCGCAGGCAGGCTCCAGGATGCGCCCGGTGATCCCGGCGACCTGCCGGGCGTAGTAGTCCAGCCCGGGGAAGGACCGCCCGACCGGCTTGTCGAGCTCGTAGACCTCGGTCGCCAGCTGCCCGTACTCCCAGCTCATGATCGTCCCCCCGCGGCGCTACACGCCCAGGGCGCGTGCGAGCAGGCTACGCCGGCTACGGGTCGCGGTCTTGGCGAATATCGACTTGAGGTGATCCTGGACGGTGTTCTCGGAGACGAACATGAGCCGGGCGATATCCCGGGTATCCGCCCCGGGCACGAGATGATCCAGGAGTTCGGTCTCGCGCCGGCTCAGCCCGCAGGCCCGGGCGAACACGGACACCCGGTCGCCCGGCGCGGCCGGCTCGATGCTGACCGCGATGTCCTGGTTTCCGGGGTCGCCGGCTCCGATCCGGGCCGCGCGGAGCGTCAGCCACCGGCCCGCGGCCAGGTGCACCCGGGCCGCCGGCGGGTGGCCGTCGGTCCCGGCCTCGGCCGCGAGCAGTTGCGCGGCGACGTTGTAGGCGCCCGCCGGGACGGGGGCCCGGTCCTCCTCCGGCGGGACCAGCACCTTCAGGTAGCGCTGCGTCGGCGGGGTCTGCGCCCGCACCGCCAGGTCCGGCGACAGCAGCAGCACCACCGGCCCCTCCGGCAACTGCTGGCCGGCGGCGCCGGGGGTGAAGCTGGCGGCCACGCCCTGCCGCAGCGCCGCGGTGAGCGGCCCGGCGACGCCGGCCAGGAACCCGAGGTCCTCGGGGGTGAATGGCGCCCCGGTGCGCCACAGGTCCAGGAAACCCCAGCAGCCGAACCGGTCCCGGCACACCGCCGAGGCGATGTCGGTGACCTGGTATTCCCGCAGCAGCTCGCGCCACAGCAGGCTGCGGGACAGCTCGCCGCCGGTCGCCTGGGCCAGCGACGCCGTACCCGGCAGGGCGGTCCACCGGTTGACGGCGGTCAGGTACTTCAGCCGGATCAGCTCCGGCAGCCCCGGCAGGCAGGGGACGTCGGCCAGCGGCGACGACCCGACCGCGGTTTCGGGGTCGGTAAGCAGCCACGCGTAGGCGTCGAACCCGACCGCCGGCCGGATGACGGCCAGCGCCTCCAGCCGCAGCGCCCGCGGTCCGGCGCCGCTGGCGCAGAGCCGGCCGATCTTCTCGCGCGCCCGGGTGTAGGCGGAGCTGCTGCCCATGACCGCAGGTTAGCGAACCGGCCGGAAGATCCCAGGAAGCTGGGATAGGCCCGGCTCCGGTCCCCTCCTAACGTGAGCAGGGAGAAAAGGAGTGCACATGCACACGATGGTGGTTCAGATGTCAGTCGATCCCGCGCGCACCGGGGAGGTCGCCCGGCACCTGCGCGAGGACGTCACCGGGTGGGCGAAGCAGCAGCCGGGCTTCGTCAGCGGGCAGTGGATATACGCCGACGGCGGCACCAAGGCCCTGGGCGTCGTCGTCTTCGCCTCCGAAGCCGACGCCGACCGCGCCGCGCAGGGCCCGCGTCGCTACCCGCAGGACGCCGCCCGGGCCTGGAACATCGAGGATGTCACCGTCTACGAGCAACTCGCCTCGGCCTGAGCCCGTAGCGCCCGTGGCGCCCGTCGAGCCGCAGAGCCCGGACAAGCCGGTAACGTTCGGCTGTGCGGATCCTCGTTCTCGGCGGCACGTCTTTCGTCGGCCGCGCCATTACCGAAGACGCCCTGCGGACCGGCGCCGAGGTGACCCTGTTCGGCCGGGGCAAGACCGGGACCAGCCTGTTCCCCGGGCTGACCCGGCTCACCGGTGACCGTGATACCGGCGACTACGCGGCGCTGCGCGACGGCCGCTGGGACGCGGTGGTGGACAGCAGCGGCTACGTCCCGCGGCACGTCGGGCAGGCGATGGACGCCCTCGGCGACCGGGCCGGGCGGTACCTGTTCATCTCCAGCCACGCGGTGTACCAGCGCGCCGGGGTCGGGCCGGGCTCCACCGAGGACACGCCCCGCCGGCCGCCGGTCCGCCACACCGAGGACCTGGGTGCGGAAACCTACGGGCCGCTCAAGGTGGCCTGCGAAGATGACATCATCGCCCGGTACGGCGCCCGCGCCACCATCGTGCGGCCCGGAAAAGGGGCCGGGCCGCACGACCCGCAGGACGGGCTGACCTACTACGTGCGCCGGGCCGCCCGCGGCGGCCGGATCGCGCTGCCCGCCGATCCCCGGCAGCCGGTCCAGCTCATCGACTCCCGCGACCTGGCCCGCCTGGTGGTCCGGCTGCTGGCCGACGACCGTGCTGGCGCGTTCCACGCGGTCGGCCCGGCCGAGCCGGTCACGCTCGGCGGGCTCATCCAGACCTGCGCCCGCGTGGCCGGCGCCAGCGTCGAGGTCGTCCCGGTCCCGCCGGAGACCGCACCCGCGATGTACCCGCTGGTCCGGCCGGTATGGTCCACCCAGCAGCGCGACCCGGCCCGGGCCCGGGCCGCGGGCCTGCCGGCCACCCCGCTGGCGGTGACGGCCGCCGACGTGCTGGCCTGGGACCGCGAGCGCGGCGAGCCCCCGCTGGACACCCGCGGCTTCACCCCCGAGCAGGAACAGTCGGTCCTCCCGCCGCCGTAGTCGGCCCGAACCAGCTGGTGAGCGCGCCGGGAGCCCCGGCCAGCCTCAGCTTGGCCGCCAGCATCATCCCGATCGGGCCGCCGCCGGCGATCACCACCGCATGCCCGGTCATGGCCGCACTTCCGTCGTGGTGAGGATGACGAGCCGCTGGGTCGCCCGGGTCATCGCGACGTAGCGGTCGACCGCTCCCTCGATGCCGGGGCCGAACGCCTGCCGGTCGACCAGGATGACCAGGTCGAACTCGAGTCCCTTGGCCAGTTCCGGGGTCAGCGACCGGACCCGGGCCGTCGGCTGGAAGGCGGGATCGCCGATAACGGCCGCGATCCCCTCGGCGTGCGCAGCCAGCCACGCGTCGAGGATCGAGCCCAGCTCCGACACGGGCCCGTGCACGACGGGGATGCCGCTGCTGCGGATGGAGACCGGCACGTTGGCATCCGGGAGCACGGCCCGGATGACCGGCTCGGCTTCCGCCATGACCTCTTCCGGTGTCCGGTAGTTGATGCTCAGGGAGGCCAGGCTGATCCGGTCGAGCCCGATCCGCTCGAGCCGTTCCTGCCACGACTCCGTGAACCCGTGCCTGGCCTGGGCCCGGTCCCCGACGATGGTGAAGCTCCGGGACGGGCAGCGGATCAGCAGCATCTGCCACTCCGCGTCGGTCAGTTCCTGCGCTTCGTCCACGACGACGTGCGCGAACGGTCCCGCCAGCAGGTCCGGGTCGGCGCTGGCCAGCGCGCTCTCGTCGACCAGGGCGTCCTGGAAGTCCTCGCCGCGCAGCATCGACACCAGGCCGCCGCCGTATTCGTCGTCGCCGGCCTCGATCAGGTTGTCGATGACGCTGGCCATCTGCTCGCGTTCGGCGGCGGCCGCCGCGGTGCGCTGGCGCTGGCGGGTGGCCGCCTCCGGGTCGCCGAGCCGGTGCCGGGCCGCGTCCAGCAGCGGCAGGTCGGACACCGTCCAGGCCTGGGCGTCCGCGCGCTGCAGCACCCTGACCTCCTCGGGGCTGAGCCAGGGAGCGCACAGGCGCAGGTAGGCGGGTACCGACCACAGATCGGAGACCAGGTCGGTCGCCTCGAGCAGCGGCCACGCCCGGTTGAAGGTCGTGCGCAGCTCCTGGTTCTGGATCAGCGACTTGCGGAGCAGGTCTGCCGGGGCGTCGCCGTCGTGCTTGTCCAGCAAGATGGTGAGCAGTTCTTCCCAGATCTGATAGCGCGCGTCGTTGTGCGCAGTGCCGGGTGCTGGTGCGTCGAACGCCTCGGCCCAGTCCTCGGCGCTCAGCTCGATGTCCGACCAGTGGGTCTCGACCTTCATCGGCTTGGCGGGCGGCTTCTCGTAGAACCTGACGGCTGCGTCGATCGCCTTCACCAGGTCCGCGGACGACTTCAGGCGGGCTACCTCCGGGTCGGTCTCCGGCGCCGCTGCGGCGCCCTCGGCGACCAGGTCCCGCAGGGTGCAGGTCTGCACGCCCTCCTCGCCGAGGCTGGGCAGCACGTCGGCGACGTAAGCCAGGTAGGGCTGGTGCGGGCCGACGAACAGCACGCCGCCCCGGCGGTGCCCCAGGCGAGGATCGGAATACAGCAGGTAGGCGGAGCGGTGCAGGGCCACGACGGTCTTCCCCGTCCCCGGGCCGCCGTCGACGACGAGCGCGCCCCGGGATCCCGCGCGGATGATGGCGTCCTGGTCAGCCGCGATGGTGCCGAGCACGTCGCGCATCTTCGCCGACCGGTCGCTGCCCAGGCTGGCGATGAAGGCGGACTGGTCGTCGAGCGCGGCGTGCCCCTCGAGCCCGTCCGGGGTGAACACCTCGTCCCAGTAGTCGCTGATCCGGCCGCGGGTCCAGCGGTACCGGCGGCGGCTGGCCAGGCCCATCGGGTTGGCGTGGGTCGCTCCGAAGAACGGCTCGGCCGCGGGGGAGCGCCAGTCGACCAGCAGCCGGCGGCCGGCCCGGTCCGTGAGGCCGAGCCGCCCGATGTAGACCGGCTCCGGGCTGTCCGCACTGACGATCCGGCCGAGGCACAGGTCCAGGCCGAAGCGGCTCAGGGTGCGTAGCCGGGCGCTCATCCGGTGGATCTCCACGTCCCGGTCCATCGCCGCCTGGCCGATGCCGCCCGGCGCCCTGAGCTCGGCCTCGATGCGGCCGGCCAGTTCGGTGATCGACTCCTCCAGGCTCTGCGCGATGGCCGCGAAGCGCTGCTCGTCACCGGCGATCAGGGCCGGGTCGGCCTTGGCGGCGAGGCGCTCGGGAAGGTTAAACGCACTGGTAGTCAAGGGGTTCATGTCATCAGCTCCGATGCCCGGGCCGGCCGCCCGGCCGGACCGCCAGCGGTCCGGCGCCCCCGCGCGGTCCGTACATCGACAACAGCACACGCATTCCGCAGACTCCCCGTCTGAAGTAGGTTCAGGCCTCGGCTGGCCATTGTGCGGCACGACCGGGGTCTTGCCGCAAGCCCCCCAGTGCGGTATAGGTTGATAGTGGAGGGGAGTGCGTCCTCTCCTTTTTCTTTGGCCGAGGTCGGGCTGGGTCCGGCCTCGAGGGCGCTAGGGCGTGACCATCAGGCGGGCGATGCTGCCGATCTCCAAGGCGGCGTAGACGGCGCCATCGGTCCCCATGGTCAGCCCGTGGGGCTCTGCTGACGGCGTGGGAAGGCCGTATTCCTCGACCTGCCCGGCGGGCGTGATCCGGCCGATGCAGTTGGCGGCCCATTCGGTGAACCAGCATCCGCCGCCCGCGGGGTCGGCGATGATCGCGTGCGGCCGGGCTGACCGGTTCGGAAGCGGGTACTCGGTGAGGTGCCCGTCCGGCGTGATGCGCCCGACCTGGCCCGCGCCGATCTCGGTAAACCAGACGGCATCGTCGGCGCCGAGTGTCAGGCCGACCGGCCCGGCGCCGGCGTCCGGCAGCGGGTACAGCGTGACCTCACCGTCCGGGCGGATCCGGCCGACCGCATCCGCCTGGTTCAGGGTGAACCACAGCGCACCGTCGCCGCCGGGGGTGATCATGGACGGCATCGAGCCCGCCGCGGGCACCGCAAACTCCGTGACCTGCCCGGTGGTGGTGATCCGCCCGATCCGGTCGGCCTTGATCCCGGTGTACCACAACGCGCCGTCCGGGCCGGCCGCGATGCCGAACGGCCCGCTGCCCGCCGTCACGCCGAACGTGCGGACCTCTCCCGCGGTGGTGATCCGGCCAATCGCGTCCGCCCCGTTCAGCGTGAACCACAGCGCCCCGTCTGGCCCGGTGGCGATGCCCGACGGCAGGCAGGACGACGGGCCCACCTGGTAGTAGTCGACATCGCCGCGCGGAGCCATGCGGGCCACCTGACCGGAGTGGATCAAGGTCAGCCACAGGGCCCCGTCCGGGCCGGCGGTGAGGTGATACGGGCCGGAACCGCGATCGCCGAGCGGGATCTCGCTGATGTCAGCACCGAACGCGGATGGCATCTGGTCCTCCTTGCTGCGGCTCGCCTGCCAGCCCCGGGTCACGCCAGACCCGTCCATTCTAGAAAGGGATTAGGTTCCCGGCCGGTCCCGGCCGAGAATGGACCGTGACCTCACCAGATGAGCTGATCCGCCTGGACGGCGGAGGCCGGTCGGTCGTCTACCGCCGCGGTGACGTGGTGCTACGCGAGACCGGGCCGTGGGCGCCGGCCGTGCACGCGCTGCTGCGCCACCTCGAGCGGGCGGGCTTCACCGCCGCGCCGCGGCTGGTAGGCCCGGGTCTGGACTCCGCCGGGCGGGAAGTGCTGGCGTTCATCGAAGGGGAGTTCACCCAGCCCGGCCCCTGGACCCTGGACGGCGCCGCCGCACTCGGGACCTTGCTCCGCGACCTGCACCGGGCCACCGCCACCTTCCGCCCGCCGCCCGGCGCGGTGTGGTTCCCGTGGCACGGCCGCGACCTCGGCGGCCCGGACCGGGTCATCGGCCATTGCGACGTGGCCCCGTGGAACATCGTGACCCGCGGCGGCCTGCCGGTCGCCCTGATCGACTGGGAGACCGCCGGGCCCGTCGACCCGCTCGTCGAGCTGGCCCAGCTGAGCTGGCTCAACGCCAAGCTGCACGACGACATCGTGGCCGGTCTCGAGCAGCTGCCCCCGGCGGCCGACCGGGCCCGCCAGCTCGCCGCCATCGTGGACGGCTACGGCCTGACCGCGGCCCGGCGGCGCGGCTTCGTCGAGCAGCTGATCGAGTTCGCCATCTGCGACACCGCCAACGAGGCCGACGACGCCGCCGTCACCCCCGGGACCACCGCGCATCCCGTCGCCCTGTGGGCCATGGCCTGGCGCGCCCGGTCGGCGGCCTGGATGGTCCGCCACCGCCGCCTTCTCGAAACCGCCCTCGCCTGACCACGATGCGTAAAGACAAGCGCGGGCGCCGTGCGTTCTCGAAGCCAGCTATGTCCCCCCAGGAGCTGGTTCGCAGCCATGAACGCACGGCGCCCGCCGTCAGGCGGCCAGGATCAAGGCAAGACTCCGCCCGGCTAGGCCCCCGCCTCGGTAGTTCGCAGTGCTTGCCGGTCATGGAATACAGAAAGTCGCGCCTCATTAGCCTCCTGGCCGCAGGTTTACCGCTGCCGGGGTCTGGAGCAGCGCGACCAGCAGATAGTAGCAAGCCAACTCCCGACAGACCACCCCGACCTGGGCATTCGAGACAAGGCGGCGGAGCGGAGCCCGGGCCTGGACCGGGCCTGACGGGTACACAATAGGAAAATGATTGAGGCGGACAAGCAGCCCGGCATCCTGGCCCGGGAGCTAGGGTCGATGCTCCGGACGGCCCGTGAGGTCACCGGGCTGTCCTACGATCAGGCCGCCGCCCGGCTGGGCTTCGAGGCTGACTGGCTCGTCCGCGTGGAGACCGGGTTCGCGGCGGCCGGCCCGGAGGAGGTGGCACGCATTCTCGTGGAGTACGGCGTGCGCGAGGCCAGGGTCGCCGACACGATCATCGACATGGCCCGGCGGGCGGCCACCCCGCCGCCCTGGCTCGCCCCGCATACCTCCCGGATGACCGCGGCCGCCCGGGACGTGCTGCTGGTCGAGGCCGAGGCCACCCTCGCCCAGGTCTACGGCCTGCTGCTCATCCCGTACCTGGTCCAGGCCGAAGGCTACTTCCGTGAGGTCGCCCCGAAAGTCTTCCACGGGTGTGATGTCGGCACGGAATGGGAACTGCTCTCGCACCGCCAGGCCCATCAGCCCGCCGGGGTGACCCGGCTCCTGGAGGTGATCATCGACGAGAGCGCCCTCGAGCTCCGCCTCAAGGCTCCCGGCGCCATGGCCGGCCAGCTCCGCCACCTGCTCACCCTGGCCGTCAGCCCGCACGCCACGGTCCGCATCATCCCCAAGGACGCTCTGTTCTACGAGAACCGCGGTCACAACTTCGACGTGCTGTCCTTTGCCGGCACCACCGACCGGATCGGCGTCCGCTACCTCCCGTTCCTCGGTGCCGAACTCGCCCCCGCCGACCTGTACGACCTCTGGGCCCGCATCGAGACCACCTCGGCGGCCGACCCGGCTCAGAGCCGGGCCATCCTCGAACGGCACCTGGCCTCGATGGCCACCTGACGTTCCGTGAGGTGATGGACCGCGGTGACCTGCAGGCCGGCGTCGGCGGCCAGGGCTGAGTAGTCCTCGATCGTGCGCTCGCGGCCGCCGGTCAGCACGAGCATGCGCAGGTTCATCTCCGCGAACCCGGCCGAGTCGCCGCCGCCGGCGGATTCGACCACCAGCACCCGGCCGGTACTGCCCGCCGCCTCGGCGCAGCGGCGCAAGATCGCGCTCGCCGCGGCGTCGTCCCAGTCATGGATGACGCGGTTCAGCATGTAGAGGTCCGCACCGGGCGGCAGCGGGTCGAAAAAGCTCTGGCCGACGACCTCGCACCGGCCGGCCAGGTCACCCCCGGCCAGGTACGGCCGGGCCCGGGCCGCGGTTTCCGGCCGGTCAGCCAGCGTGCCGCGCAGCTGCGGATTGTGCCGCAGCACCGCGGCGATGAGCGTCCCGGTCCCGCCGCCGATGTCAGCCACGTGCCGCACCGTCGTCCAGTCGTAGCCGTTCACCACCGCGGCGTTCCCGGCATCCACCGCCATGGTGGCATCGAAGGACGCGCTGATCGCGGGGTTCGCGTCCAGGTAGGCCCAGAACGGCCGGCCGAAAACCTGCTCCCAGGCTGGCTCCCCGGTACGCACGGTGTGCGCCAGTCCCGTGAACGCCAGATCCATCCGGCCGCCGAAACCGTCCAGGTCCAGCCACACCGCCCCCGGCTGGCCGCTGCGCAGCAGCGCCGCGGGCTGGTTGGCCGCGAACCGTCCCGGAAGCGGCTCGGTGAACACCCCGTGCTGCACGAGGTGGCGCAGCATGCGAGCCAGGGCCTCCGGGTCAGCTCCAGCCCGTTCGGCCAGCTCATCCACGGCAACGCCGTCGCCCGTGCCGTCATCGGGAACGAAGTCCGCGAGCCGCAGCGTCGCCGCGACCCGCAGCGCCATCGGCGTCACCAGGTCCATCAGCGGCCCCAGCACTTCCCACGCCGCCATCACCGCATCGCCCGAAGCCGCGCCCGCCGTCTCCGCCTGGTGGTCATCATCCGTCCATGCCGGGTGATCCGAAGTCATCACGACCCTCCTCACGCTCCATGGTCCTCCCCGATTCCGGACGGCGGCTTGGATAAATTGGACCTGGAACCACCTGCCTCGGAGCCGGGAAACCGAGGCCCTATAAGCATCGCGATCTCGGGTTCCTGGTCGATCTCGGCGGGCTGGCCGCCGCGGCGAATCCGCTGAACATCCCGCTGTCCGGGCTGCCCGCCAGCGTCGTGACCAGGGCCTATCACGTCATGGCGATGGCCG
>JAICWX010000506.1 GCA_025934635.1 Streptosporangiaceae bacterium
GCCGCGCTTGACCGCGTCGACGCCGAGGACCCGGCGACGGCCCGGCTGCTGCGCCGGACCATGCATACCGGCAGCGTGTGCCGGTATGAGCAGGACCCGGACACGCCGGTCGACTGGCTGCTCTGACGCGAAAGATCAACGGGACCGAGCGGCACCTCGCCGTCGATGTTCTCGGCCTGCTGCTCACGGTCCTGGTCACCGCCGCCGTCGAGCCGGTAGCCTGAGGACGCGCCAAACCCCCTCGAGCCATGCTCCGTCTGGCACGGGGGTCTGGCGCATTCCCCCGCTGGCTAGCTCCAGATCGTGACGTAGACCGGCGGGCGGAACCGGGAGGGCGGTACCCCGCCACCCGGGGCGCGCATCAGGTGCATGGCCTCGGGCGTGCCCAGATACCGACGGAACGAGCTGGCTGCCACGCTCTGGTGCTGGCGCTGCAGCAGCGTGACGTGCCAGCAGGCGTCCACCTTGCAGCCCGGCGCATCGACGCGGGACAGCTCGCCGCGGCGCAGCCGCTGGGCCACCAGGTGCTCCACAGCCGGCGCGACGCCGGTCCCGTCGGCCGCCGCCGCCCAGGCGGCGGTCTGGTTCTGGAACACCCGCACCTGGTCCTCGGGGATGCCCAGGCCGGCCAGCAGCTGACCGGTCTCGCTGCCCGGATCGGTGCCGGACGGGTCGACGAACCACAGCCACTGCCGCGGACCGCCGCGCAGCCGGGGCTGGCCCGCGGTCACCACCACGAGCCGGTACTTGAAGATCGGCTCGGTCACCAGGCCCAGCCCGGTATCGTCCGGCGGGGCCGGGGAGATGGCCACGTCGGCGAGCCGGTTGCCGACCAGGACGCTCATCTCCTGGGTGACCGAGACCCCGGCCGAGACCTCGACCGACCCGGGGAAGCGCTTGGAGAACGCCTCGGTCAGCGGGCTGACCATGAACTCGGCGAAGGTCGAGGTGGTCACCAGCCGCAGCTGCTCGGGGGCGCCCTGCGCGGCCCGCACCGCGGCGTGCGCCTCGGCCCCGAGCACCACGATCTGGGACGCGGTGGCGAGCAGCCGGGAGCCGCCCGCGGTCAGCGTCATGCCGACGGGGCCGCGGGTCACCAGCTGGTCCCCCAGGTGCTGCCGCAGGGCCGACAGGGCCTGGGACACCGCTGACTCGCTGACGCCCAGCGCGCTGGCCGCCGCGGTCACCGAGCCGAGCCGGGCGACCAGGACGAACGCGTTGAGCTGTGTGAGCGTCATTTGAGCCTTATTATGCCCCCGCTCAAGGCGTTGGCCGGCATGGGCGACGATGGCGGTATGAAGCATCCTGGCCCGCTGGCGGGCGTGCGCGTGATCGACCTGACCGCGATGGTGATGGGGCCTTACTGCACCCAGATCATGGCTGACATGGGTGCCGACGTGATCAAGGTCGAGCCGCCGGGCGGCGACACCACCCGCTACGTCTCGGCCGGACCGGAGCCCGGCCTGGGCGGGGTCTTCGTCAACGTGAACGGGGCAAGCGCAGTATGGTGCTCGACCTGAAGACCAGCGCGGGCCAGGACGCGCTGCGGTCGCTCATCGAGCGCAGCGACGTGTTTATCCACTCCATGCGGGCCAAGGCCATCGGCGCGCTCGGGTTCGGGTATCCCGAGGTCGCCGCCGTCAACCCGTCCATCGCCTACACCATCTGCTACGGCTACGGCCGCCGCGGCCCGGACGCGGACCTGACCGCGTACGACGACATCATCCAGGCCGAATGCGGCCTGCCGTCGGTGCAGGAGCAGCTGACCGGCACGGCCAGCTATGTCGGGACCATTATGTTCGAGACGATGGCCTCGTTCATGCTGGTAGAGCACGCTAACGGGGCGATGTTCAGCCCTCCGGCGGGTCCCGCGGCGTACCCGCGCGCGGTGACGCCGAACCGGCGGCCCTACCGGACCCGGGACGACTACCTGTCCGCGCTGGTCTACACAGACAAACAATTGGGCCGCGTTCGTGGCGGCGGTCAGGCCGCCGTGGTCGGGTGAGCACCTGGCCACCCTCGAGCAGCGCATCCCGCAGCTCGACGCCGTCTACGCCCGGCTGGCCGAGACCTTCGCGGAGCGCACGACCCAGGAATGGCTGGACCTGCTCCGGCCGCTCGGCATCCCGGCCGCGCCGGTCCGCACGCTGGACGAGCTGTTCGCCAACCCGCACCTGAACGAGACCGGGTTCTTCGAGACCGTCGACTCCCCTCACGGGCCGGTGCGCTTTCCCGGGCCGCCGGCCTGGTTCTCCAGGACCCCGGGCCGCATCGCCGGCCCGGCCCCCCGGCTGGGCGAGCACACGGCAGAGATAATGACGGAGATTGACGCACGCGCAGACGGGGAGGCGGCCGATGGCCACTAGCACGCGGTCCTGGCTGTTCGCCCCGGGCGACAGCGAGCGGAAGATGACCAAGGCCACGGCGAGCGCCGCGGACATCGTCCTGCTGGACCTGGAAGACGCGGTGGCCGACGAGGGCAAGCCGCGGGCCCGGGCGATGATCGCCGACTTCCTCGCCGCGCAGCAAGAAGCGGACCGGGAGCGGCTGTGGGTGCGGATCAACCCGCTGGACGGGCCGCACGCTCTGGCCGACCTGGCCGCGGTGATCCCGGCCGGACCGGGCGGCGTCATGCTGCCCAAGTCGCGGGGCGGCCAGGACGCCGGGCGGCTCGATCACTACCTGTCGGCGCTCGAGGTCGCGGCCGGGGCCGAACCGGGCGGGACGCAGGTCATCGTGCTGGTGACCGAGACGGCGCCGGCCATGTTCACCACCGGCAGCTACCAGGGCGCCCCGCGGGTAGTGGCGCTGACCTGGGGCGCGGAGGACCTGGCGGACGCGCTGGGAGCCAGCGGGAACCGCGAGCCGGACGGGAGTTACGGCTTCACCTTCGAGCTGGCCCGGAGCCTGTGCCTGCTGGGCGCGGCGGCGGCCGGGGTGACGCCGGTGGATACCGTGCACACCGACTTCCGTGACCTGGACGGGCTGCGCCGCCGGGCCGGGCGGGTCCGCCGCGACGGCTACCGGGGCATGCTCGCCATCCACCCGGACCAGGTGGACGTGATCAACGAGGCCTTCACGCCGACCGCGGAGGAACTGGCCGGGGCCCAGGAGATCGTCGACCTGTTCGCCGCGAATCCCGGCGCCGGCACGATCGGCCACAACGGCGTCATGCTCGACCGGCCGCACCTGGCCCGGGCCCGGGCGCTCCTCGCGACCCGGCGCTCGTGAAGGTCATCGACGGGGACCCGGACCTGCGCGAGTTCCTGCGCCCCGGCGACCGCATCGTCCTCGGCCACGCCTGCGGCGAGCCGACAACTCTGGTCGAGGCGCTGCTCGCCCAGGCGGCCGGCATCGGCGGCTTGTCCGCCTTCCTCGCCACCAGCTTCTCCGGGCTGCTCACCCCGGAGTCCGCGGTCGGCCTGGAGGTGCTGAGTATGGGCGCGATCGGCGTGCTGCGCACGCTGACCCGGGCCGGCCGGCTCGGCGTGATCCCGTGCCACGTCGGCCAGATCGGCCCGATGATCGAGGCCGGGCACATCGGCTGCGACGTCGCCTTCGTCCAGGTCAGTACGCCCGATGCGGCCGGTAACCACAGCCTCGGCCTGGTCAGCGACTACATCCGGGCGGCCGTGGCCCGGGCCCGGGTGGTGGTGGCGGAGGTTAACGACCAGGTCCCCTTCACCCTCGGCGAGCAGCTGGCCGCCGCCGAGATCGACTACGCGCTGCCTGTCTCGCGCCCGCCGGTGGAGGTGCCGCCGGCGGTCATCGGCCCGGCCGACGAGGCCATCGCCCGGTACGCCGCCGCTTACGTCGAGGACGGCTCGATCCTGCAGGTCGGCGTGGGCGCCCTGCCGGATGCGATCATGAGGCTGCTCGGCGACCGCCGGGACCTCGGCGTGCATTCCGGCATGGTCGGCGACGGCCTGGTCGGCCTGGTCGAGGCCGGCGTGATCACCAACGCGCGCAAGCCCGTCGACCGCGGGATCTCGGTCACCGGCAACCTGATCGGCACCCGGCGGCTGCACGAGTTCGCCCACCGCAACACGGCGATCCGGATGTGCGACGCGTCCTATACCCATGGCGGGCCGGTGCTGGCCGGGCTGGACAAGCTGGTCACCGTCAACTCGGCCGTCGAGGTCGACCTGACCGGCCAGGTCAACGCGGAGCAGGCCGGGGACGCTTACCTGGGCGGCACCGGCGGGCAAGTCGACTTCGTCCGGGCCGGCGCGCGCTCGCCGGGCGGTCACGCCATCATCGCGCTGCCCGCCACGGCCCGGGGCGGCACGGTCAGCCGGATCACCGCCCGGCTGACCGGCCCGGTCACCACCGCACGCAGCGAAGTGGACGTGATCGTCACCGAGTTCGGCGCGGCCGAGCTCAAGGGCCAGTCCCTGGCCGAGCGCACCCGCCGCCTGATCGCCATCGCTCACCCCGGCTTCCGGGACGACCTGGAGCGCGAGGCCCGCCTGGTCCAGCAGCGCGGCTACTGACTCAGCCGGCCAGCCAGCCGATCGCGGCAGCGAACAGCTCGCGCAGCACTGCGGCGGCGCGTTGGTTATCGATGCGGTATGCGGTGCCCGCGTCGTCTGGCACCCCGTCGATGACGACCGCGGAGGCGACGGGCAGGCCCCGCACCTGGCCGACGGCGAACAGGGCGGCGGTTTCCATCTCCTGGGCGCGGGCTCCGCTGGCCCGGTGGACGCGGATCTCCTCTGGAGTGGTGCGATAGGGGGCGTCCGTGGTCACGGTCGGGCCGGCCGTGCTGGTGCTGTGCGATGGTGTTCCCATGGTCAGTTATCAGCTCGCACCGGAGCAGCAGGACCTGAGGGACTCCGTCGCCCAGTTCGCCCGCGAGGTCGTCGCGCCGGTCATCGGCGGCTACTACGAACGCGGCGAGTTCCC
>JAICWX010000419.1 GCA_025934635.1 Streptosporangiaceae bacterium
CGGAAGCGCGCGGGTTCCGGGGATCTGGGAGCCTGCTCGCGGGGAACCCGACCGTCGATTGCGATTGCGGGGAGAGCGGTGACCGGGTTCGCGGGATCCGGGCGGTTATCAGCATGCAGGGAACTGGCGCTGGCCGGAGGCGTGGAGGGCAGCCTGGACCAGCAGTCCCACGTTGCGGTCGTCGATGCCGATGATGGCGTCGCCGAGGATGACGGGCGTCTGCCCGGCGAGGCTGGACGCCAGGGTGAGCATTCTGCGTTCCCCGCCTGAGCATGGGAGACCACCTGTTTCCAGCGCGCAGGCTGCGGTTTCCCAGTCGATTGCCGCTGTCCCGGTGCCGTACTCGATGAAGCGGGCGAAGTCGTCGCGGGTGAGCCAGGTGCCGTGGGCGATGATCAGGCCGGCGGCGGCCTCGAGGGCGTAGAGGCCTGCGGCTCCGGCCCGGAGCGCGGCGGGCAGTGACGGGGCGGTCATGAGTCTCCTCGGGGTTACCGCGGCATGGCGGGACCGCGGTCGGGATGGGCTGCCTGGACGTACTTCATGGCGGGGTGAGCGGACAGGCCGAACACGCGCATGAGGTGGACGGGGTCGGCGGTGTGCCTGGCCTCGTCCAGGATCCGGTCCTGCCGGACTTTGGACGGGGCGAGGCCGAGCCCGGAGAAGATGGTGTCGATGGCGGTAAGGGAGACCGGCGGGCCGGCGGTGTCCTCGGCGGTCTGCCTGTTGACGAGCAGGTAGGGGTTCGCGGTGAGCGGCCAGCGGAGGCGGCGTTCGCGGAGCCAGCCGGTCATGAGCGTGCGGGTGAGCTCGTCGAGGTAGACGGTGTGCGTTCCGGTGGGGCGGCGGACGGCGAGCTGGCCGCGGGGCAGGTGGAGGTTCTCCAGCAGCAGGAGGGTTGTTTCTTTCTTGCCGAGCCCGTGGATGGCGATCAGGGCGACGGCGACCTTGGCGACCGGGATGCCGGCCCGGTCGATCAGCCCGCGGAGCAGGTCGGTCGGGATCGGGGCGGGCAGCCGCCGCATGGACGGCAGGGTGATTCCGCTGGTCGGGTCGCGGAAGATGACCCGTTCCTGCTTGAGTGCCCGGAACAGGCTGCGCAGGGCGGGCAGCAGGTTGTGCGCCGTGACGCCTGGGCGGTGGCCGAGCGCTTCCTGGACGTCGTCCCTGGTGATCTCGCGCAGGCTGGTCACGCGCTGGCCCCATTCGGCCAGGACCGGGCAGAAGCAGTTGAGGTAGCTGCGGACCGAGGAGAACGGCAGTTCCCGGTGCGCCCGGCGGCCTTGACCGCGGACGACTTTCACCCACTGGCGGACCTCGTCGGCGATGCCGCCGGGAAGTGCGTCGATGTGGTGGTTGATGGTGCGCTCGACGGCGGTGCCCGGCCGGGCGGGGTCGGGGATGACCATGCCGCGGTCGCGGAGGAACGCCAGGACTCGCCGGATGGTGGTGCTGGGGCGGGCGTGCAGTGCCCTGATGTCGGCCTCGGGGACTGGGGCGTCGGCTCCGAGCCAGGCCAGCAGGATGCGCAGGGTCTTTGTCGCGTTGTTGCGCGAGGCGCTGGTCCAGCCGGCGGCCCGGGCTTGCCGGCCGAGCTCGTGGACGAGGGCGCTGGCCTCGGGGGTGAGGGCGGGCAGCTGGTCGAGTTCCCCGGCGTTCAGGAAGCTCCAGTCGCGGCGGGCGTTGAACAGGATGCCCTGCGCGGGATCGACCAGGTGCGGCGAGGCCGCCTGCGCCGGCGGCGTGCGGCGCAGGCGCCGGGGCTCGATCGCCAGCCGGGCGGTGCCGATGCCGGCGGGAGCCTGCTTGTCCTTGCGGTTCGCGGGCAGTACCAGTGACGATGCCCGTGGCAGGCGCACCCCGGGCAGGAGGAACGCGAGCTGGAGCGGCCGTCCGGGCTTCGGATGCAGGATCCAGCCGGGGTCCTCGGAGCGGACGATCAGCAGGCAGGGGCGGCAGAGGCCGTCGAGGCTGACGTGGCTTACCCGGCTGCAGTGCTGGCAGGCGGCCTGGCCGGGGAAGGCCCGGCGCCACTTGGAGCAGGCAGCGCAGCAGGTGTACTGCCTCATCTGGCCCCAGCCGAGGCAGAGCGGGCACTGGCCGACCGGCCATCTCCTCTTGTCTTCCGGCATGGTCAGTTCGGCGGCAGTGACCGGCGGGATCCGCCTGCCCGCGGCGACGGACGGCCGGGACCGCCGGGCTGTCCGCCTGCCCCGGCCGCTTTCTGCTCCTGCTCCCCGCCGCCGGCGCCGGCGAGGGGCTCGGCCTCGAGCAGGTCGGCGACGGTGCATCCCAGGGCGGCGCAGATCTTGTCCAGGTCGTCAAGCCGGACGGAGATCGGCTTGCCGCTCCAGAGGGCGGCGACCTTGGACAGCGAGGGCGTGAACTCCACTTCCTCGAAGGCTTTCAGCAGGTCAGCGGGCCGCCAGATGTCGCGTTTGGCGGCTGCCCAGCGCAGGTTCCACTTCATCGCAGGCTCCCCTTGTCGGTCGTCAGTCGCTGCACCGCCCGGCCTGCGGCGGCCAGCCCGGCTGTTTCCGGGTCGGCGTGGGCGGTTGCCAGGTAGGAAACCGTGGTGGTCGGCCGGTCGTGGCCGAGCAGCTTCTGCACCTCCCAGAGCGACATGCCGCGCTCGTAGTTGTGGGTCGCCGCAGCATGGCGGAGGAGATGGGGATGCAGATGCCGGACCGGGCCGGACAGGAACCGGTCGCCGGCGGCCTGCAGTGCCTTCCGGAACGTCGGCGGCGTGACCGCGATCCCCGGTGACGGCACGTTCAGCGCCGACACGGCCTGCGGGATGCGCTCGGAGGGGAACAGCGGAGCATCCGGGTCATCAGGGTCGTCGCAGAACCCTCCGCGGACGTCCTCGATCCACCACCACAGCAGTGCCCGGCCCTCGTCGAACATGTAGGCCTCCCGCTGGCGGGGCCCGGATCCGCGGGCGCCCTTGCCGTTGACCAGGAACCGTCCCCACTGCCCCGATTCCCAGTGCAGGTCGCCGATCCGGACGCCGCACAGCTCGGCGGCACGGACCCCGGAGATGTAGGTGAGCTTGCCCATCACGTAGTCGCGGCGGGCGACGGCGGGCTTGCGGGCAGCCTCGAGCGATTCGCGCCAGCGGGCGAAGAACTCCCGCAGCGCCCGCGGCGAGGGCGGGACCCGCAGGCCGAAGTCACCGCGATGCCGGGGCCGGTTGAACGGGTCGACCGGCGATTCCACGGCCAGCCCGTAGCGGCGGGAGACCTCGCCCGCATACCGCTGTTCCAGGAAGGCGAAGTAGCCGTCGATCTGGTTCATCTTCCGCCGCACCGTGGCACTCGAGCGCTTGCCCTCCCCGGCGAAGTACTTATCAACGTGGCGGGGGGCCAGCCGCCACGGGGCCAGGCCGTAATGCTCGCAGACCTCGATGACCGGCTTGACCAGGCCCTCTAGCGTGGCCTGCGCCAGCCCGGCGGCATCGCGGGCCCACTGGTACTCGGCGATGGTGTCCAGGAAGAAGCCTTCCTCGTCGCCCTCGCTGATCTCGGCGGCCTTGCGCCGCTGCAGCGTGACGATGTCGGCCAGGCCCGGCTCGACCGCCGCCGGGCTGTCGTCGTGCTGGCCGCCGCCGGCATCCGGCAGCGGCACCACGGACAGCAGGCGACTCCTGGAATCACTCACGGAGCGTGAGATTACACGAGTTACTCCGGGAATCCCGGTAAGACTCGCAGAATCCCGCAGCGCTGCCGATGGGAGGCAAGGCAGGCGCTGACCTGCTGAGATGCGGCTAAACGGCTATGACCGGGCTCCGGGAACCCGCGCGTACTCCGGTTGTCGAGGGCGGCGGCGGCGAGCATGGGGTCGCCGAGCCGCTCGGCCCAGGACGCGATCCCGACGTGGGACGTGGTGATGATGCTGCCCTTGAGGTAGCGGGCGTTGATGACCTCGAACAGCAGGGAGCGGGCCTCCTCGTCCAGGATGCGGTAGCCGAGCTCGTCGATCACCAGGAGCCGCGGGCTGGTGTAGTAGCGCAGGGCGGAGGCGAAGCGGTGCTCGGCGATCGCGCGGCGCAGGCGGCGGGTCATGTCCTCGCAAGTGGTGAACAGGACCTTGTGGCCGGCCTCGGCGGCTTCGCGGGCCAGCGCGACCGACAGCATCGTCTTGCCCACTCCCGGGGGGCCGATGAACAGGATGTTCGCGGCCTCGTCGAGGAACCGCAGGGTGGCGAGCTCGCGGATGAGGTTCTGGTCGGCGCCGGGCTGGGCGGCGAAGTCGTAGTCGCTGACCCGCCACGGGGCCGGCAGCGCGGCCCAGTGCAGGCGGGATGCGAGCTTGCGGGCCTGCGCGGCGTCGGCCTCGGCTCCCATGAGCTGGTCCAGGGCGTCCAGCACGGTCAGGTGCCCGCTGCGGGCGCCGTCGAGCAGGGCGGGCAGCGCCTCGATCGCGGCGTTCAGCTTCAGGTAGGCCAGGTGGCCGCGGAGCCGCTGGTAGGCGGCCGCGTCCCCTCCGGCGGTGACGGCGGTCATGCGGTTGCTCCTGTCTCTTGGTCTTCTTCGTCGTAGATGACGGTGGTGATCACCGCGGTGTGCCCGCGGATGCGGCCGACGGCGGTGACGGTCTTCTGCCACGGCCCGGGGCGGCGGTCGATCCTGCTGGTCCCGGCGGCGGCGGCGATCCGGGCGGCGAGCGCGGTCCGGGCGGCGGGGCTGCCTGCGGCCCTGGGGATCTCGATGAACACCGCCCCGGCGAACGCGGTCACGCGCAGCCCGGGCAGGTCTTCCCGCTCGACGAACGCGGCGGCGGCGCGCAGCGCCGCCGCCTGCCCCGCGACCTCGGGGGTCACGCCGGCTTCCCCTCGCCGCCGGCCCCCGGGGCGGCCTGCCCCGGCCCGGGGCGCAGCGGCCTGGCGCCGGCGGCCCACGCCGCGAAGTCGATGGCAGGCGCGGCCGGGCCCGCCTGGCCGCGGACCGCGGCGGCCTCGGCCAGCGCGGCGGCCGACGGCGGGCGCCGTTCCTTGCGGGCGCAGGGCCGCCCCCGCTGCGCGCGGGCGGCCATGACCTTGTCCTCCAGCGCCGCGACGTGCTCGTCGTGGCGGGCCACGACGCCGGCGTGGTCGGGCTCGCGGCGGTGCCTGGCCAGCACCGTGCCCGCCGCCGTCGCCACGTCGATCACGCCGGAGCCGAGCCGGTGCCGGACGGTCACCTCCTGCCCGCCGTGGCCGGGCGGGACTGAGTACCTGTTCCCGTGCCACGACACGAGCGCCTGCGCCGACACGGTCCGCGTGTCCTCGATGACCGCGGGATAGGGCACCTGCGGCAGCGGGGCCAGCGGCTCGGCGGCCAGCAGCGCCCCGACCGTGACCCGCTGCCCGTCCCGGGCCCGGGGCCGGGCGTCGCCCTTCGCCAGGCACCAGCGGTCGAGCCGGGCCTGCGCCTGGGCCGGGGTGACGTCGTCGGGCAGCGTCCGCCACCAGCGCTGGGCGGCGGAGTGGTTCGCCTTCTCCACCGTGCCCTTGCGCCAGCCGCTGAAGGCCGGGCAGACCCGCACGGTCACCCCGTAGTACCTCGCGACCTGCGCGAACGACGCGGTCACGTCCCCGGAATCAGGGTGGCAGACCGTGGACAAGCGGTCGAACCGCCAGTCGCGGGTCACCCCGCCCAGCCGCTCGCACACCCCGTGCAAGGATGCGACCAGGTACGGCTGCTCCTCGCGCTCGGCGAGGACCCCGCGCCACGCGCCCGAGTGCGGCAGCGCCCCGGTCAGCAGGTGCGCGTGCTTCCCCTGCCCCCACGAGGCCGGCGGGTCCGGCAGCTCGACCCAGTCCCACTGCGTCTCGCCGCCTGCCGGGTGGCTGATCAGCGCGAACTCCTCCGGCACCCCGGCGCTCGCGCAGTCCTCGCACCGCGGGCGCAGCCCCCGGGCCCGCAGCGCCCGGGTGAACGACGGGTACGACCCGTCGTAGCCCAGGTCCGTGACTTCGTCGAACAGCGCGGTCGCCCACAGGTGCGGGTCATCGGCGAACCGGATCCGGCAGTACTCCGCGAACCGCCCGAACCTGTCCAGACCGGCTGGCTTCCGCTTCCCCGGCTCGCGTGTCCCGTCCAGGTACGCCCGGACCGTCTTGCGGTCCCGGTTCAGGTGCCGGGCGATCGCCGACACCGTCCATCCCCTCTTGCGCAGAGCATGCGCTTCCACTGTTTCCCCCTGTGTGAGCATTAACGATGAGCTCCCCCCGAGCTGACGGTCCGTAACACCCGGCAGCATCAGGGGGAGCCGCCCAGGCCCCGAAGGACCACGGCGGCGTGTCGCCCAAGGTGGGGAAATTCAGTGAGCAGGTCTGGGGAATTTCAGGTAAGCGCCAACACCGACGGGGAGAGGGCGCTGCAGGCCGCCGGAAACGGCGATGAGCAGCAGGAACAGCAGGCGAAGGAGGAGGAGGAGAAGAAGAAGCCGGCCCTGATGCCGCAGGTCGTCTCCGACGGGAAGTACCTCCGGGGCGCGCGC
>JAICWX010000261.1 GCA_025934635.1 Streptosporangiaceae bacterium
CGACATCGGCCAGGGCTACGCGGTCACCTTCAAGATCGAGTCGCACAACCACCCGTCGTACGTGGAACCGCACCAGGGCGCGGCGACCGGCGTCGGCGGCATCGTCCGGGACATCCTGGCCATGGGCGCCCGGCCGGTCGCGGTGATGGACGCGCTGCGGTTCGGGCCCGCCGCGGCGCCCGACACCGCCCGGGTGCTGCCCGGCGTGGTCAGCGGCATCTCCTTCTACGGGAACTGCCTGGGCCTGCCCAACATCGGCGGCGAGCTCGACTTCGACGCCTGCTACGCGGGCAACCCGCTGGTCAACGCGCTCTGCGTGGGCGTGATGCAGCACGGCGACCTGCAGGTGGCCGAGGCGCACGGCCCGGGTAACCAGGTGATCCTGTTCGGGTCCACCACCGGGCCGGACGGCGTGGGCGGGGCGTCGGTGCTGGCCAGCGCGACGTTCGGCGGCACGGCGGTGGAGTCCGCCAAGCGGCCCAGCGTCCAGGTCGGCGACCCGTTCACCGAGAAGCTGCTGATCGAGTGCTGCCTGGAGCTGTTCGCGGGCGGCCTGGTGACCGGCATCCAGGACCTGGGCGCGGCCGGGGTCGCCTGCGCGACCACCGAGCTCGCCGCGGCCGGGACCGGCGGCATGGCGGTCCGGCTGGACGCGGTGCCGCTGCGGGACGCGTCGCTGGGGCCGCCCGAGATCTTGATGAGCGAATCCCAGGAACGCATGATGGCCGTCGTCGAGCCCGGCCGGGTGGACGAATTCCTCGCCGTCTGCGCCAAGTGGGACGTCCGGGCGGCCGTGGTCGGCGAGGTCACGGACACCGGGCGGCTGGTCATGACCTGGCACGGCGAGCCGGTGGTGGACATCCCGGCCGCCACCGCGGCCGACGGCCCGGTCTACACCCGGCCGCTGGCCCGGCCCGCGGCCCAGGACGAACTGGCCGCCAGCGATCCGGCCGGGCTGCCGCGCCCGGCTGACGGCGCGGCCCTGCGGGCGGACCTGCTGGCCCTGCTGGCCTCGCCCGGCCTGGCCGACAAGAGCTGGGTCACCGACCAGTACGACCGGTACGTCCGCGGCGACACCGTGCTGGCCACGCCGGAGGACGCCGGGCTGATCCGGGTGGACGAGGCGACCGGGCTCGGCATCGCGCTGGCCACCGACGGCAACGGCCGCTACTGCCGGCTCGATCCCTACCGGGGGACCCAGCTGGCGCTGTCCGAGGCCTACCGGAACGTGGCCGCGACCGGGGCCCGGCCGCTGGCCGTGACGAACTGCCTGAACTTCGGCTCGCCCGAAGATCCCGCCGTGATGTGGCAGTTCGCCGAGGCGGTGCGCGGGCTGGCGGACGGCTGCGCCGTCCTGGGCGTGCCGGTCACCGGCGGGAACGTCAGCTTCTACAACCAGACCGGCAGCACGCCCATTCACCCGACCCCGGTCATCGGGGTGCTCGGCGTGCACGACGACGTGCGCCGCCGGCCCGGCATCGGGTTCCGGGCCGGCGCCGGGCCGGCGGGTTTGGTCCTGCTCGGAACGACGGAACCGGAGTTCGGCGGCTCGGCCTGGGCTTACGTATGCCACGGTCATCTCGGCGGCCGGCCGCCGGTTCCCGACCTGGCGGCCGAGCGGCGGCTGGCCGGGCTGCTGGCCGCGGCGGCCGCGGCCGGGCTGCTGGCCGCCGCGCACGACCTGTCCGACGGCGGGCTGGCCGTCGCGCTGGCCGAATCCTGCCTGCGGGGCGGGTCCGGCTGCACCGTCCAGCTGTCCGGTTCGCTGGCCGGTGACCCGTTCACCGCCCTGTTCAGCGAGTCGGCCGGGCGCTGCGTGGTGGCGGTGCGCCCCGGGGCGGAAGCCTCCTTCGCCTCGCTGTGCGCGGCGCACGAGGTGCCGAGCCAGGACATCGGCACGACCGGCGGTGACAGCCTGACCGTGACGGACTGCTTCTCGGTTCCGCTCGACGAGCTCGGGGCCGGGCACGCCCGGACGCTGCCCGCGCTGTTCGGCTGAGGGATATCGTGCCGCCCCGCCAGCCGGACCCGCGCGGGCCGGACAGCGTCGCGGCCGTGCTGCGCGCGCTCGACGCGGGGACCGAGCCCGGACCGGACGACCGGCGCACCGCGGCCCGGTACCTGCTGTACACGCTGGCCCGGCGCCACCCGGGCCGGGTGCTGGAGGTGCGGGTCCCGCCGGTGGCCGCCGTGCAGTGCCTGCCCGGCCCGGTCCACACCCGGGGGACGCCGCCCAACGTGATCGAGACCGACCCGCTGACCTGGATCCGGCTGGCCACCGGACGGCTCGGCTGGGCCGACGCGGTCGGCTCCGGGGCGGTACACGCCAGCGGACAGCGCGCGGATCTTGCGCCCTACCTGCCCATCTCCCGAATAGACTGAATCAGTGACACCCCCCGACGGTCGTCTCACGGATCAGATCAATCCCGAGGAGCGGCCGCCACGCGACGCGTGCGGCGTGTTCGGCGTGTGGGCTCCGCACGAAGACGTGGCCAACCTCGCCTACTACGGCCTGTACGCGCTGCAGCACCGGGGCCAGGAGTCGGCCGGCATCGCGGTCAGCGACGGCAACCGCATCATGGTGCACAAGGAGATGGGCCTGGTCGCCCAGGTCTTCGACGAGCCGGCCCTGACCGCCCTGCGCGGGCACATCGCGGTCGGCCACTGCCGGTACTCCACCACCGGCGCCTCGACCTGGGCCAACGCCCAGCCGACGTTCCGCTCCACCGGCACGGTCAGCCTGGCCCTGGGGCACAACGGGAACCTGATCAACACCCGCGAGCTGGCCGCCCTGCTCGACGGCCCGGGCCCGGGCAGCAGCACCGGCATCGCGGCGACGTCCGACACCGACGTCCTCACCGCGCTGTTCCTCAGCGACCACGCCGCCCGCCCGGAAGACGGTGCCGGCCAGGCCCGCTCTAGTCAGCCCCGCGCTGGTCAGGCCAGTGCGGTGGAGACCGCCGCCGCGGCGGTGCTGCCGCTGGTCAAGGGCGCCTACTCGCTGGTCTTCATGGACGAGCAGACGCTGTACGCGGCGCGGGACCCGCAGGGCTTCCGGCCGCTCGTGCTGGGCCGGCTCGACACCGGCTGGGTGGTCGCGAGCGAGACCGCCGCGCTGGACATCGTGGGTGCCCGGTTCGTGCGCGAGATCGCGCCGGGCGAGCTGGTCAGCATCGACGGACGCGGGGTGCGATCCCGGACCTTCGCCCCGGCGCAGCCGAGCGGATGCCTGTTCGAGTACGTCTACCTGGCCCGGCCGGACACCACGATCTCGGGCGTCGGCGTGCACGCCACCCGGGTCGAGGTCGGCCGGCGGCTGGCGGCCGAGCATCCGGCCGACGCCGACCTGGTCATCCCGGTACCCGAGTCGGGCACGCCCGCGGCGATCGGCTTCGCCGAGGCCAGCGGCATCCCGTTCGGCCAGGGGCTGGTCAAGAACTCCTACGTCGGGCGGACCTTCATCCAGCCCAGCCAGACGATCAGGGAGCGGGGCATCAAGCTGAAGCTGAACCCGCTCAGGGACGCGATCGCCGGCCGCCGGCTGGTGGTGGTCGACGACACCATCGTCCGGGGCACCACCCAGCGCGCGCTCGTCGCGATGCTCCGCGAGGCGGGCGCCAAAGAAGTCCACGTCCGGGTCGCGGCCCCGCCGGTGCGCTGGCCGTGCTTCTACGGCATCGACTTCGCCACCCGCGCCGAACTGATCGCCGGGCAGCTGTCGCCCGAGGAGATCGGCGCCTCGATCGGCGCCGACTCACTCGGCTACGTGTCGCTGGCGGGGCTCATCGAGGCGACGACACTGCCGGAGAGCCGGTTGTGCCGCGCCTGCTTCGACGGACAGTACCCCGTCCCGGTCGCGGAGGACGACCGGGGTAAGCACGTGCTGGATGGCCTGGGAGTCGGGTCCTGACCGCAGTCAGCGCCAGCCGTCCCCGGCGTCCTTCCAGGCGTCGCGAGGATCGTCCTCGTCGTCGTCCTCGTCATCCTCATCGTCGTCGTAATCTCCGGTGGCGGAGTCATATTCGCCATCACCAGAGTCCGCACCGACGACGAGCTCCGCACGCAGCCGGTCAAGGTCGGAGCCGTCACTGCTCTTGTACTTGAGCTGACGGGCCACCTTGACCTGCTTGGCCTTGGCTCGGCCGCGCCCCATTGGCTCGACCCCCTCGAACGTCCGGAGCCGGTAGGCCCCATGATCTCCGCCTCGCTGGATTTGCGTCAGTTGACGGTGTCCTACTACGGCATCTCGCGCGTCATCAGACATCGCCGCCACCCCGCAACGGGGAGCGCGACGTTCACCAGCATCCGTACAGGTACAACCGTACCCGCTTTGCGCCCCTGATGCCTACGCTGATCCCATCGTGCCCAGCCAGATTCCGCGGAGCCGGCCCACATCGGCCATCCGCCGCTCGGCGAGGCGGTCCGCGGCGACCGATGGCGGCACCCCGTCGGCGTCCGCGATGGCGAGAACCCTGCCGGTTGTGTCGAAAATACGTTCGGTTGCGGCGCGGGCTCGCTCGAAGCTGAAACCCGCCCGCTCGTCGGCCACCTGGATGACGCCGCCGGCGTTGACCACGTAGTCGGGGGCGTAGAGAATGCCCCGGTCGGCGAGGAGTTTCTCGATGCCGTGATGGGCCAGCTGGTTGTTGGCGGCACCGCATACGATCCGCGCCGTGAGGGTGTTCACCACGTGCTCGTTCAGGGTCCCGCCGAGCGCGCACGGGGCCAGGATGTCGAGTTTTTCCCCGATCAGCGCCTCGACGTCCGCAACCACGCGGACTTGCGGGTGGCGGGCGCGGACGGTTTCGATGGCGGCCGGGCTGACATCGCATAGGACGACGTCGGCCCCGTCCTCGACGAGATGATCGACCAGGCGGTGCCCGACCTTGCCCACGCCCTCCACGCCGACGGTCCGGCCCCGCAGGCTGGTGCGTCCCCAGGCGTGCCCGGCGGCGGCCCGCATCCCGTGCATGACCCCCATCGCGGTCAGCACGGAGGAATCGCCCGCCCCGCCGTTCGCCGTGGTGCGGCCCGTCGTCCAGGGGCATTCCCGGGCGATGATGTCCATGTCCTCGCTGTAGGTGCCCACGTCGCAGGCGGTGACGTAGCGGCCGCCGAGGGAGGCGACGAACCGGCCGTAGGCGCGCAGCAGCGCTTCCGACTTGACCTGGGCGGGATCGCCGATGATGACCGCCTTGCCGCCGCCGTGGTCCAGGCCCGCCAGCGCGTTCTTATAGGCCATCGCGACGGAGAGCCGCAGCACGTCGGCCAGGGCCTCGTCTTCGCTGCCGTACGGGTAGAAGCGGGTGCCGCCGAGGGCCGGGCCCAGCGCGGTGGAGTAGATGCCGATGATCGCCTTGAGGCCGGAACGGTGGTCCTGGCAGAAGACGACCTGCTCGTGATCGGCTCGTCCGGCCGGCTGGGCGCCCGGGGCATCCTCGTGGCCGTGGACGGGTGTCGCGAATACGTTGGTCACGGTGGTGACCCTCCTCATCGCCAGTCCCGGCTCCTCATTGAACCGGGCTCGGGACCAAGCGTATTGCGTGCGTCGGCCCTGGTCGGCGGGGAACGTCCGATGCGTTCCGTACCGACCGGTAACTCACAGTAGAGATGATGTCGTTATCTTGACCGCCTCCTGTGCGGGGTTCGGGTATGTCACGATACGACAGTGATGACTTACGCGGCGTATCTCCGCATCTACGAGCCGGTCTCGGCGTTTCACGAGCCCGACCGCTCGCGGTGGGCGGCGTACGCGGCTTCGTCGGACCGTCCGCGGCGGCGTGACGCGCTGGCCGCCGAGCACGCCGAGTCGCTGCGCCGGGTCATCTCGGCCCCGCATGCCGTGGTGCCCGACGAGGAGAGCGAGCACGCGTACGTCCGCCGGGCAGACGACGTCACCTATATATGTCCGTGGCAGACCCGGCTGCGCTGCCTGCTGGGGTACGGCCGGCTGGTGTCGGAAGACGGCCTGCTGCTGCCGGGGACGATCCCGCCCGCTGACAACGATCAGGCGGTCGCCGCCGCGCTGGCCCGGCTCGAGGTGGCGGAGCCGCCCGGCCCGTCAGCCCGGCTGCACATCCTGGCCGGCGTCTGGACCGTGCCGCTGGCGTGGTTCGTCCCTTTTGCCGCCGCCGAGCGGTGGATTTCCCTGGGCGGCGGGCCGGGCCTGCCAGCCGCCCGGGCGACCGCGTCGGCTACCCGCGCGCTGGTGTACACGACGCCGATGGCCCGCGCCCGGCGCCGGATCGCCCGGGCCCTGGCCACCGTGCGCAATCTCCCGCCGGAATTCGACGGGACCGAACTCGCGCCGCGGCGGGCCGCGGACGACCTGGCCGATGTCGGCCGCTGGCTGGCGGAGTTCCATCCGTACTCGCTGGTGGAACTCGACTACGGCGGCCTTGTGTACTTGGTGAGCGACGACATGCTCAGCGGGGATCAGTCGGTCGCCGAGATCCGCGCCGCCATCGACGGGGCCGCCCGGGGCGAATGCGAGCTTGCCATGGCGATGTATATGCGTGCGCACAGCCGGTGGCGCGCATTTGCCGAATTCGAGCAGGCAAACTGAGCCCCCGGGGGCCTCCGGCGAATAAGGCCGGACAGTATTTCCGAATCTAGGGCGATGCGACGATAAGTATCGCTAGAATCACCCTGAGTGACAGTGATCGGCGGAGTAACTGGGCATCCCGGTACAGAAACTTGCGCCTGGTGGTCGACGCGTCACCGCTGGTGATGGCAATATGGTCTCTGTCGACCATATGGGACATCCCCGACAGGCTCCACATGGAGGAGCGCCAGGCAATACAAGAACCGCAGGATCGCAGCACTGGTCCAGGAGGAGAGGCCACGCACATGTCCGCACGTACACCAGAGGCTGAGCCGCTGTTGACGCCAGCTGAGGTTGCCACGATGTTTCGTGTCGACCCCAAGACCGTCACCCGCTGGGCGAAGGCCGGCAAACTAACCTCGATCCGCACGCTGGGGGGACACCGGCGCTACCGGGAGACTGAGGTTCGTGCACTGCTCGCGGGTATTCCGCAGCAGCGTTCCGAGTGACATAGGCCCGTCATCGCCGCACGGCGATTACGGCAGCACTCGATCAAAGGAATGGGGGGTCGGCCCCGGTGGCGCAGTGTCGCACCGAGGGTGCTGTCCGGCAGTAAGAACGCCAGGGCACATCCCGGAAGACATGTTGCCGGGGCCGGTCCACTTTCAGGGGAGGGTCGCACGATGCGTGATCCAGAATTGGTCGCACGTGCTCAGCGCGCCGCGACGCGCCTGGAATCGGCATGGGAACAATGGCGCGCGCTGCATGGACTCGCGGTCGCGCCCGGGCAGCCGGTCGTCAGCTACGTCGGTTACTCGCTCAAAGAGCCCTGGGGAGAGCCCCGGGTCGTCATCGGGATCGACGCCGACGAGGCGGAGTACCTCGCCGAGTTCCTCGACCGCGACGAATGCGTACCGCGCGGGCAGGCCCCGCACCAGCAGGCCCCGCACCAGCAGGTACAGCACCAGCAGGCACCGTTGCAGCAGGTTCCGCTGCAGCAGGTTCCGCTCCAGGCCGGGCCGCTTCAGTCCGGCCCGCTCCACCAGGTCCGGCTGACCGAGCCGGCACCTGACGGCACGGGGGAATATCCGAGTCCGGTGCACCTCGACGCACCGCCCGCCCCCGGCTGGGGGCGCCCGTCGCCGGATCAGGCGCGGGACATCGCCGCCGAGCTGGCGGGCTGGACGCCGGGAGAACTTCCCGGCCAGCTGCCCGAGCAGCTCGCCTCGTGGCCGCCTGGCGTTGACCAGCCGCCGCCCGGCGCGTGACGTCGCCGCGCGGCTGCTACGACACCAAGAAATTTTGCTAGATAGGCTGGTTCACAGCTCCGTCCTAGCGTTGCTTAAGAATCAACCGGCATGATCGTCTGCGAAGGGGTCGAGACTTCTCGCCCTTTCCGTCTGGGCTCGGGGTGGCCAGGCCCCGCTCCGAGCCCAGGCCTTTTTCATTTCTGGCCGCTTCGCGCCCGGTCCTCAGTCACCGAGCGGCGCGAGCAGGTCCTTGCGGATCCTGCACGATGGACGCCCGTCACCCTTGCGTTTCCGGCAGCCAGGGGTCACTGTGATTCGTAACTCGACCCCGAGCTGAGGGCAATCGTCAGGGAACGATGAAGATCTACGTCTCCTCCACGTTCGAGGATCTTCGCGAGCACCGGGCCGCCCTGGACAGTGCGCTTCGCCGGATGGGCCACGACATCATCGGGATGGAGCACTACGTCGCCGAAGGCAGCACCCCGCTGGAACGGTGCCTGGCCGATGTCCGGTCAGCGGACGTTTACGTTGTCATCTGCGCCTGGAGATACGGATACGTGCCGCCGGATCGGAGTGCGAATCCTCAGTGCCGCTCGATTACGGAGCTGGAGTACGAGACCGCCATCGCATCGGGAAAGTCGATCCTGGCATTCCTGCTCGACCCAACGGCACCGTGGCCGGTCAGCTCCCTGGACGCCATGTCCGAGGCAGGAGGCGCGGAGATCGTGCGTTTCCGGTCATTGCTGGGTGGCACGCACTTGGCGGGCATCTTCCGGAGTCCGGACAACCTGGCGAGCCTGGCCGCGCCGGCGGTCGCGGTCCAGGGAATGAACCGCCATATGGCCGAACGCGCCCTCAAGCAGGATCGCGTGAGCGCCAGCATGGTCCCCTTCATCACCGGCAACGACCTGTACGACACCACGCTTATCGGCATCCGGCAGATGGTCGCGGACGCCGGCACCACCCGGGCGCTCGTCATCGAAATGGGGACGGGTAACACGTGGTGGTCGACTCGGTTGTACTTGCTGGCCGCGCTCCTGCAATCGCTCACGAGTGTCCGGCAGCTCGTCTTCGCTCATCCGGGCGGGCGCTTCGCGGGGATGGCCTCACCCGCAGCCGTGCGAGAGGGCCTGTGCGCCGCGTTCCCCGAGATCGCACGGTTCGACACCGAGCTTCGCGCCGGGCCTGGCAGCCAGGACACCGAGCGCGAGATCACGCGATGCGTCGACCTGTGGAATGCCCAGATGCGCGGCGTCGAGGCCACCCTCAAGGTCGGAGTCCGGTGGCAGCTCGTCGTCCGCTGGCTCGGCGAGCGCCTGATCACCCGCTGCATCGTCCTCGAAGCCGAATCAGGTCTTACGACGGCCCAGGCGCAGAAAATCATCGAGTCGCTCGTTCCCGATGTCCCGGTCGAGCAGCAGATCCGGCCGGCATCTGACGAAGACGCCACCGCTGATCTCGTCTCGCAGCTGATGGTGGTGGACCGGGATGCGTTCGCCCTCGAAGTGGCCCGGGAGTGGATCCAGACGGGCCTCCCGCGGGAACGCTGATCGGTTAGCGAGGCGGAGTGCCAGGGGGGCTCACGAGCCCGGCGTCGTGCGCGAGCAGTCCCGCCTGGGTCCGGTTGGCGCAGCCGAGTTTGACGAGCATGCGCGACACGTAGCTCTTGACCGTCGCCTCCGACAGGTACAGCCGGCTCGCTATCTGGGCATTCGACAGTCCCTCGCCCAGGCAGCCGAGTACTTCGGCCTCGCGTTCGGTCAGCGCGGCGACGAGCTTGCGGGCATGATCACGGGCCGGCTGGCTGTCGGTGGACGCGGCGATCAGGCGCCGGGCCGCGGCCGGGGACAGCACGGTATGCCCATCCGCCGCTACCCGCACGAGGCCGATCAGGTCGGCCGGCGGCGTCGACTTGACGAGGAACCCGGCCGCCCCGGCGCGCAGCGCGCGGAGCACGTACTGGTCCGCGTCGAAGGTGGTCAGCACCACCACGACGGGCGGCCCGGCCAGCTGGCCGATCCGCTCGATCGCGGTGAGGCCGTCCACGCCGGGCATGCGCAGGTCCATCAGCACCAGATCGGGGCGGCTGCGGACGACCGCCTCGACCCCGGCCGCTCCGTCGTACGCCTCGTCGACGACCTCGATGTCACCGGACGAGCCGAGGATCGTGCGCAGGTGCGCGCAGACCATCGGCTCGTCGTCGACGACCACGACCCGGATCATGCCGGCCGCGCGGCCGGCTCGGGCTGGGCCGTCTCGGGCTGGGCCGGCTCGACGGTCGGGACGTAGGCGGGCAGCACGGCCTCGAGCCGGAACCCGCCGTCCGGCGCCGGGCCGGCCCGCAAGCTGCCGTGCATCAGCTCGGCCCGCTGGCGCAGGCTCGTCAGGCCGAGGCCGGATCCGGTGCCGCTCAGCTGGCTGTCCGCGCTGCGAGTGGCCGGCCCGTTGCTGACGACCACCCTGACCTGCGACTCGCGGTAGCTGACGGCGACGAGCACGTGCGCGCCGGGCGCGTGCTTGCGGGCGTTGGTGAGGGCCTCGCGCACGATCCGGTACGCCGTGCGCCCCACGACCGGTGAGGCGAGCGCGGAATCGCCGTCCTCGGCGAGCTCGGCCGGGGTGCCGGCGGCGGTGGACTCGGCGATCAGCGCGGGCAGGCCCGAGACCGACGGCGTCTGATCGCTGTCAGGCTCGGTCCGCAAGATGCCGACCAGGTCCCGCAGCTCATCCAGCGCCTGGCAGCCCGCGGCCCGCAGTTCCTCCGCGGCCTGCCTGGTCGCGTCGTCGGTGGCGGTGATGCCGAGCGCGCCCGCCTGCAGCACCATCAGGCTGACCCGGTGCGTCACGACATCATGCATCTCGCCCGCCAGCCGGGCCCGTTCCTCGGTCCTGGCCTGCTCGGCGAGCAGGTAGCGCTCCTGCTCGGCCCGTTCGGCCCGGTCGCGCAGAGCCTGCATGGCCTGGTGCCGGGCGACGAAGTAGAGCGCCACCAGCGGCCCGGTCGCGGTTCTCAGCACGCCGGCCGTGAAGACGGCGGCGGATGCCTGCCACACCTCGGCCACGATGAGCGTCAGCGTTCCGACCGCCGCGAACGCCGCCCGCTGGTTGCTGCGGTAATAGAACGGCCCGTACGCGGCGAGAACGGTTCCGTAGGGTGCCCACACGTTCCCGGCCGTGCCCGGCGTGATCAGGCCGGCCGGCGAGATGAGCAACGAGATGGCCAGCGCGAACGCGCCCTGGATGGCGATGATGAGCATGGGCCAGCGGCGGCGGAACACGAGCGAGGCGTTGGCCAGCGCCTGAGCGGCCAGCATGACCCACGCGAGCGGGCCGGGATGGGCGGGCCACCAGGATGCACCGACGAGGGTGAGGACGGTGTCGAGCACCACGAAAAACGCGGCCAGGAGCACATCAATCGTCCGGCTGTCCTGCCGCCCGCACATTCGGAACCGCATGCCATTCAGGCTATGCCACCGGATTCCGGCCACCCCGGTCCGGACAACCATCGGCCCGGCCGGACCATACGAAAGTTGCGGGCCGCCGCCCGGAGCCATCCCTTCGTAGGGCCAGGACTCAACCGGCGGCCCTGCCGGGCGGCACCCGCGGCGGCGTGCAATGAGGACATGCACACAGAACCGCAGACCACCCACGTACCCCCGCTGGGCCGCTACGAGCTCGACGTCACCCGGTCGACGGTGACATTCCGCACCCGGCACATGTTCGGCCTTGGCCCCGTCCGCGGCACCTTCGCGATCCGGTCCGGCACGGCCGACATCGCCGAGCCGCTGGCCGACTCGGCCGTCCACGCCGAGATCGACGCGGCGAGCTTCAGCACCGGGAACCCGCAGCGCGACCAGACCGTGCGGTCAGCCCGGTTCATGGACGCGACCCGGTACCCCGTCATCTCGTTCCGGGACGGGCACGTCAGCGCGGACGGCCAGGCCATCAACGGGACGCTCACCGTCGGCGAGGTCGCCCGGCCGGTCCGCCTGTCGATCGGCCCGGTGACCGTGACCGGGCAGTCGTTCACCGCCAGTGCCACCCTGCGCGTCGACCGGACCGAGTTCGACCTGACGGCCATGCGGGGGCTGGCCGGCCGGTATCTCGATCTGACGGTGGAGGTCCGGTACGCGCAGAGGACGCCTCATGCCTGACGCGGTCG
>JAICWX010000306.1 GCA_025934635.1 Streptosporangiaceae bacterium
AGCCCCGGCATCAGCCAGCGGCGCGTCGTCGTCCTCCGACGGCGCCACCACCGGCGGGAACGTCTTGCGCCGCCCGACCGCCAGGTAGTAGACCGCCCCGATCAGCGCGATGAAGATCACCACGGTCCACAAGATCGGGACCCCGTCCAGGAAGTTCAGGTGCAGCAGGCCGCCGGTCTGCTTGGGCTCGGGGTTGCTGGCCGCCCGCGGCCAGGCGAAGTTGACCAGCATGGCCCCGCCGTAGATCAGTGCGACGATGTTGACCAGCGCGCCCCAGCGGCCGAGCTTGAACGGCGCGGACAGCCTCGGCCAGCCGTTCATCCGCGCTCGCATGATCACGATGTTGCCGAGAAAGTAGCTCAGGTAGATCATGCCGGTGGCCGCGATCGCGATGATCCCGGCGCCCGAGTACTGCCAGAACGGGATGGCGGCGATGCACGCCACCGCGATGCAGCTCCATATCGGGGTGTGCAGGCCGGGGGAGACCCTGGCCAGGAACTTCGAGCCCGGCAGCTGGTTGTCCCGCGCCATGCCGAAGCACAGCCGGATCGTCGAGGCCATGATCGACAGGCAGCAGACGAAGATCGCGGCGGCGACAACTAGCAGGTAGATCGTGGCGAACGGAGTCGAGAAGTTGGCCTCGATGATGGCGGCCGGCCCGAAGCTGCCCTTCACCGCGGCCCCCAGGTCGGGGATCGCGACCAGCGTGCCGAGCAGGAACACGCCGCCGATGACGAACGCCCCGATCACCGAGAACAGCACCGCCTTGGGGGCCTGCCGGCGCGGGTCCTTGGTCTCCTCGGCCAGCGTCGAAGCGGTGTCGAACCCGTAGATGACGAACAGGCTCATGAACATCGCGGCCAGGAACGTGCTCCCGTTGACGTGGAAGCCCGCGCTCTTGGTCACCACGCTGAAGCCCTGGTGGTTGTGGAACGCCATCAGGATCAGCGCGAACACGAACATGCCGAGGATCTCGAACACCACGCCGGTGTTGTTGATGATCGAGACCAGCCGGACCCCGTAGATGTTCAGCACGGTGACCACGACCAGCGTGATCAGCGCGATCACCAGGTTCGTGTTCAGGCTGCCCGCGTCCAGCGAGTGCCAGCCCAGGCCGTTCAGCGCCGGGATCAGCGCCAGCGGCAGCGTGGCCACCACCGCGGTCACGGTCAGGATGCCGGCGAACAGGTAGATCCACCCGGTGAACCAGGAGTAGGTCCGGTTGGCCAGGTACTTCGTCCACTGGAAGACCGAGCCCGCCACCGGGTAGTGCGAGGAGACCTCGGCGAAGTTCAGCGCCACGATGAACTGGCCCAGCGCCACCACCGGCCAGGTCCAGATGAACACCCCGCCCAGCGTGGTCAGGCCCAGCGCGAACAGGGTGAAGATGCCGGTCGAGGGCGAGATGTAGCTGAACGCGACCGCGAACGAGCTGAACAGCCCGAGCGAGCGCTTGAGTTCCTGGTTGTAGCCGAACCGGGCGAGGTCGGCGGAGTCCCGCTCCTGCCCTTCGGAGGTTTCGGTGCTCATGATGGAGGATAACGTCTAGACCTTAACGATGGGAATGTCCATGTCCGCAGAACTCGGCGCGCTGTTCGACCGGACGGACAGCCTGGCCCGTCAGCCGCGAACGGTGCGCGAGCTGCCCGGCGGGCTGACCAACCGCAACTACAAGGTGACGACGCCGGACGGCGTGTTCGTGGCGAGGATCTCCTCCGGCGGCAGCGAGCTGCTGGCCATCGACCGGGACTGCGAGTACCGCAACTCGGTGACGGCCGCCGCCGCCGGGGCCGGGGCGCCGGTCGTCGAGTACCGCCCCCAGGACCGCCTGCTCGTCATCGGCTACATCGAGGGCCGTACTTTCAGCGCCAGGGACGTGACCAGCGGAAAGAACATCCCGCGGATCGCCGCCGCCTGCCGCCGGCTGCACGCGGGCGGCCGGTTCGGCAACGACTTCGACATGTTCGACATCCAGCGCCGCTACCGGGCGGTGGCCAGGACCCGCGGCTTCCGCATCCCCGACGGCTACGACGACCTGGCCCCGCAGCTCGCCGCGGCCGAGCAGGCCCTCGCGATCCGCCCAGGAAAAACCGTGCCCTGCAACAACGACCTGCTCGCCGCGAACTTCATCGACGACGGCGACCGGATCTGGCTGATCGACTACGAGCTGTCCGGCAACAATGACCCCTGCTTCGAACTCGGCAACATCGCGGCCGAGTCGCACCTGTCACGAGAAGGCCTCGCCGAACTCGTTCGGCATTATTTCGGGCGTCCGCGGCCGAGCCGGGTCGCCCGCGCCTGGCTGCTCGGCGGGCTGATCGGGATGTACGGCTGGACGCTGTGGGGGGCGATCCAGCACGGCGCCAGCCCGCTCGACTACGACTTCTGGGGCTGGGCCATGGAGCGGTTCGAGGGCGCCGCCCGCGGCTTGTCCGCCCGCGATTTCGGCGAACTCCTCGATGAGGTGCAGCAGCATGACTGACCTGCCCGCGCGAGCCCAGGTCGTGATCATCGGCGGCGGCGTGATCGGCACCAGCGTCGCCTACCACCTGGCCCAGCTCGGCTGGACCGACGTGCTGCTGCTCGAGCAGGGCCAGCTGTCCTGCGGCACCACCTGGCACGCGGCCGGGCTGGTCGGCCAGCTCCGGGCCTCCGAGAGCGGCACCCGGCTGGTCCAGTACTCCACCGAGCTGTACGAGCGGCTGGAGGCCGAGACCGGCCTGTCCACCGGTTTCCGCCGCTGCGGCGGCGTCACCGTCGCCCGCACCCGGGACCGGCTGACCCAGCTCAAGCGGACCGCCGCCACCGCCGAGGCCTACCAGCTCGACTGCGAGCTGATCAGCCCGGCCCGGGCGGCCGAGCTCTACCCGATCCTGCGCACCGACGACCTGGCCGGCGCGATCTGGCTGCCCGGCGACGGCCGGGCCAACCCGACCGACCTGACCGCCGCGCTGGCCCGCGGCGCCCGCGACAAGGGCGTCACCATCGCCGAGCGAACCCGGGTGACCGGCCTCATCACCGACGGCCCGCAGGTCAAAGGCGTTCATACCGAACGGGGTGACGTCGAGTCCGAGGTAGTGGTCAATTGCGCGGGCCAGTGGGCCAAGGCCGTGGGCGCGATGTGCGGCGTCACCGTGCCGCTGCATTCGGCCGAGCATTTCTACGTGGTCACCGACCGGATCGACGGGGTGCACCGGGACTATCCGGTGCTGCGTGACCCGGACGGCTACACCTACGTCAAGGAGGAGGTCGGCGGCCTCGTGGTCGGCGGCTTCGAGCCGGACGCCAAGCCCTGGGTCGCGCCCGACCAGCTCCCCTGCCCGTTCGAGTTCCAGCTGCTGGGGGAGGACTGGGAGCACTTCTCGGTGCTGATGGACAGCGCGCTGCACCGGCTCCCGGTGCTGGCCGAGACCGGCATCAAGAAGTTCTACAACGGGCCCGAGAGCTTCACCCCGGACAACCAGTTCATCCTGGGCGAGGCCCCGGAGCTGCGGAACTTCTACGTCGCGGCCGGCTTCAACTCGGTCGGCATCGCGTCGGCCGGCGGCGCCGGGCGGGCGCTGGCCGAGTGGATCACCGCGGGTGAGCCGAGCATGGACCTGTCCGCGGTCGACATCCGCCGGTTCGCCGCCTTCAACGGCAACAACCAGTGGCTGCACGACCGGGTGGCCGAGGTCCTCGGCCTGCACTACGCCGTGCCCTGGCCGAACCGCGAGCTCAGCTCGGCCCGCCCGTTCCGCCGGTCCCCGGCCTACCACCTGCTCGCGGCGGCCGGCGCGGGCTTCGGCAGCAAGATGGGCTGGGAACGGGCCAACTTCTTCGCGCCCCCCGGCGAAGACCCGGTCATCGACTACGGCTGGGGCCAGCAGAACTGGCAGCCGTGGTCGTCGGCCGAGCAGCGCGCCGCCCGCACCGCGGTCGCCCTGTTCGACCAGACCAGCTTCTCCAAGTACCTGCTGACCGGCCCAGATGCCGCGCAGGCGCTGCAGTGGCTGTGCACCGCCGACGTCGACGTCGCCCCCGGCCGGGCCGTCTACACTCCGATGCTCAACGCGCACGGCACCTACGAGGCCGACATCACCGTGACCCGGCTCGCGGCCGAGGAGTTCCTGCTGGTCAGCAGCGCGGCGAGTGCCGAACGGGACCAGGACCACATCCGGCGGCGGATGCCCGCCGGGCTGCACGCCACCCTGGTCGACGTCACCTCGCAGTACGCCGTCTACGGCGTGATGGGCCCGCGGTCGCGTGACCTGCTGACCCGGCTGACGCGCAGCGCGCTGGACGACGAGGCGTTCGGTTTCGGCACCAGCCGCGCGATCGACCTGGGCTACGCCACGGTCCGGGCGACCAGGATCACCTACGTCGGCGAGCTCGGCTGGGAGCTGTACGTGCCCGCCGAGTTCGCCGTGGGCGCCTACGAAGATCTCGTGGCCGCGGGCCGGGACCTCGGCCTGGCCAACGCCGGCTACTACGCGATCGAGTCGCTCCGGCTGGAGAAGGCCTACCGGGCCTTCGGCCGCGAGCTGACCCCGGACTACAACCCGGCCGAGGCCGGCCTGCTGTTCGCCTGCAAGCTCAAGACCGCTATCCCGTTCCTGGGCCGCCAGGCGGTCGAGCAGGCCCGCGCCGACGGACCGAAACGCCGCCTGGTCTCCCTGGTCCTCGGCGACCCCGCCGCCATGATCTGGGGCGGCGAACTGGTCCTGCGCAACGGCGTCGCGGTCGGCCAGGTCACCTCCGGCGCCTGGGGCGAGACCCTCGGCGCCTGCGCCGGCCTGGCCTACCTCCGTCACCCCGACGGCGGCGTCCTCACCCCCGACCTCATCCGGTCGGGGGAATACCAGGTCAACGTGGGCGGTGACCTCTACCCCGCCACCGTCACCCTCCGCCCCCCCTTCGACCCCGCCGGCGACCGCATCAAAGGCCGCTACCCCTCCTGACACCGCCGGCCCCGCCCGTCCCCGGCCACGCCCCGCCGAGGATCTCGGTGTGCCCCTGGGTACCCTCCTACGTACCCTGGGAGCCACCGACTCCCCGGGACGCCAGGCGCCCGGCCTCGCTGATACCGGGGCCGGACAGCCGGGCCAGGGCCGCCTCCCGGCCGGTGAGCAGCAGCTCGAGCGGGCCGGCTATGTCCACCGGGTTCCCGATCCCCGGGACGCCCGGGCCCGGCTGGTCCAGATCGCCGAGCGGGGCCGGGCCGCGGTCGAGATCGCCCGGCAGACCGAGGCTGCGGTCGAGGCCGAGTGGATCAGGCACCTCGGCCAGGCCAGCACCGCCCAGCTCCGCCGGTCCCTCACCCGCCTGCGCGAGATCGCTGACCCTTACCAGTAGCGTTCTGAGGTATGCGAATCGACTGGGATGTCCCGATCGAGATGGACGACGGCGTGGTGCTGCGCGCCGACGTGTACCGGCCCGACGGCGACGGGCCGCATCCGGTCCTGATGACGCACGGGCCCTACGGCAAGGGGCTGGCCTTCCAGGAGGGCTACGCCGGCATGTGGCAGGTGATCGAGGCCAAGTACCCGGAGATCCTGCGCGGCTCGTCCAGCCGGTACCAGAACTGGGAGACGGTCGACCCGGAGAAGTGGGTCCCGGACGGGTACGCCTGCGTCCGGGTCGACTCGCGCGGGGCCGGGCGCTCGCCGGGCTACCTGGACCCGTTCTCGTCCCGCGAGACGCGCGACTACGCCGCGTGCATCGAGTGGGCCGGCACCCGGCCGTGGAGCAACGGCAAGGTCGGGCTGCTCGGCATCTCCTACTACGCGATGAACCAGTGGCAGGTGGCCGCGCTGCGGCCGCCGCACCTGACGGCGATCTGCCCGTGGGAGGGCGCCAGCGACTTTTACCGCGATGTCAGCCGCCACGGCGGCATCCTGCACACCTTCATCGCCGAATGGTTCCCGCAGCAGATCTCGTCCGTCCAGCACGGCGTCGGCGAGCGCGGCACGGTCAACCCCAGCACCGGAGAGCTGGTGGCGGGACCCCCGACGCTGTCCGAGGGTGAACTGGCCGCCGCCCGGGCCGACATGGCCGCCCAGATCCGGGCGCGCCCGCTGGACGACGACTGGTACCGCGAACGCTCGCCCGACCTCGGGGCCATCACCGTGCCGGTGCTCTCGGCCGCGAACTGGGCGCACGCGCTGCACACCCGCGGGAACTTCGAGGGCTACGCCCGGGCCGGGTCGGCCCAGAAGTGGCTGGAGGTGCACGGCCTGGAGCACTACGCCGAGTTCTACACCGACTACGGCGTCACGCTGCAGAAGCGCTTCTTCGGCCACTTCCTCAAGGGCGAGAACACCGGCTGGGACCGGCAGGCCCCGGTCCGGCTGCGGGTCCGCCAGCCCGGCGGCGGCTTCCTCGACCGTGACGAGCGGGAGTGGCCGATAGCCCGGACCCAGTGGACGAAGTTCCACCTCGATCCCGGTGCGGGCGCCCTGTCCCGGTCGCCGGTGAGCGGCACCCAGGCCGCGCCGTTCAGCGCCACTGGAGAAGGCCTGACGTTGGTCACCGAGCCGCTGACGGAGCAGACGGAGATCACCGGGCCGGCCGAGGCCGTCCTGCACGTCTCCTCGTCCACGACGGACGCCGACGTCTTCGTCGTGCTGCGGGTCCTCGATCCCGAAGGCCGGGACGTCACCTTCGTCAGCGGCCTGGATCCGGCCGGCGTGGTGGCGACCGGCTGGCTGCGCGCCTCCCAGCGCGCCCTCGACCCCGGGAAGTCCGGGCCCGGCCGGCCCTGGCACACTCACGACCGGACGCTGCCCCTCACCCCGGGCGAGCCAGCCGAGCTGGACATCGAGATCTGGCCGACCTCGGTGATCGTCCCGGCCGGCGGCCGGATCGCCGTCACCATCAGCGGCCGCGATTTCCAGTTCCCCGGCGACGGCCCCTGGCCCCAGGTCTACGGCCTCGACATGAAAGGCCTGGGTATCTTCCTGCACAACGACCCAGCCGACCGCCCCGACCAGACGTTCGCCGGCACCACCACCCTGCACACCGGCCCCGGCCAGGAGTCCTGCCTGCTACTCCCAGTTATCCCGCCCGCCTGACCGCCCCCGCCGGCCATCCGCCCCCGCGGCGGCAATATTTCATGATCACGAAGACTTTTGTATCAAAAAGCGTAGTGAATCCTTCGTGATCATGAAAATTAGCTTTCACGTTCGGAGGCCGTCGACGATCAGGCCGCAAGGTCTCCACCCGCCAGGTTCCCGACATCGCCGTCCGCCTCGCCGCCCGGTTCCGGGACCCGTCGCTGCGCGCGCTCACCCCCGCCCTCGGCCGCCGCGGCCGCCACACCACCGGCAAGGCCCGCCGCGTCCTCGGCTGGCAGCCCCGCCCCGCCCGCGACACCATCCTCGACTGCGCCCGCAGCCTCCTCACCCACCACGCCGCCTAACCCGCCCCTGCCGATCCACCGCCCCGCGGCCGCTTTATCAGCGACATCGATGGAGCATCAATGTCGTTGCCAGGGAACCAGGCGAGTGAGGGAAGGGGGCGGTGATGCGGGTGTGACCGCTGATAACCCGATCCGCTGGTCAGCCCGCCGCTTGAGCTAGGCGCGACCGTCCCGCACGTAATCTGGAGGTACCCGAAAGCGGTCGCCGTGGCACGGAGGTGACGGTGCGTCCTATTCGCATCCCGCGTCTCACATTGCTCAATGTCACCACCAGAACCACCGTCACCGTCAGAATCGCGGCCATCGCCGTGGCTATCATCCCGGTCCTCGCCGCCTGCTCCGGCGCGCCGCTGTCGCACCCGGTATCCGCCAACGCCGCCGCCAAAGTCCCGGCCACCTACTACGTCGCCCTCGGCGACTCCCTGGCTCAGGGCGTCCAGCCGGACGCCAAAGGCACCAGCGTCGAGACCCCCCACGGCTACCCCGACCTGGTCTACGCCACCCTGCACCGCAGCCATCCAAGCCTCAGCCTGATCAAGCTGGGCTGCCCCGGCGAGACCACCGTCACCATGATCAAGGGCGGGATCTGCCATTACCCCGGCGGATCACAGCTCAAGGCGGCCGACGCCTTCCTGCGGCAGCACCGCGGCCAGGTGCGCCTGGTCACCATCGACATCGGCGCCAACGACCCCGAAGCCTGCAGCGGCCAGCCCAGCTTCAGCCAGCTCGCCGTCTGCGCCGTCAAGGGCATCCCGTCCGCCGTCACCCACCTGGCCACGATCGTGAAGCGGCTGAAGGCCGCGGCCGGCCCGGGCGTCCGCATCGTCGGCATGAACTACTACCTGCCCGCGTTGGCCGAGTGGCGCAACGGCCTGTCCGGCCACGCGGTCGCCTGGACCGCCGAGAAGCTCGCCGCCGCCTTCAACGCCCTGCTCGGCCGGGTGTACACGAAACACGGAATACGGGTCGCGAACGTGTTCGGCGCCTTCCAGACCAGTGATTTCGACGATCATGGCCAAGCCCTCCCGCGCAACGTCACCCTGCTCTGCCGGTGGACCTGGGAGTGCGCCGTCCCGCCCCGCGGCCCCAACCAGCACGCCAACCAGGCGGGCTACCAGGTCATCGCCCGCACGTTCCTGCACGCCGCCAACCTGAGCTGAGCCGGCCGGCCGCAATGCAGGCAAGCCTGGCGGCGACCTTGACACCAGCGCGAACGCGGACGGAGGGTGGGAACTGGGTTTACCTGACCGTCTCACGAGCCTCGGAGGTCCCCATGGCCGCAGGTACGACTGTCAGCATCCTCCCGTGCGGAGCGATGACCGCCGATCTCACCTGGCTCCTGCTGGCACCCAACCGGTCGATACGCAACCGGAACAACAAGGACCTGCCGGCCGAGTGGGTCGACGTGCCGACGCACTGCGTGCTGGTAGACACCCCCGACGGCCGGCTGCTGTGGGACACCAGCTGCCCGCGGGACTGGGAGACGCACTGGGCCTCGACCGGCCTGCAGGACTTCTTCCCCTACGACAAGGTCTCCGACGAGGAGTACCTCGACTCCCGGCTCAAGCAGCTCGGCGTCGCCCCCGGTGACGTCGACTACGTCGTCCTGTCCCACCTGCACTTCGACCACGCCGGCAACGTCAAGATGTTCAAGGAGACCAACGCGAAACTGGTCTGCAGCGCCAAGGAGAAGGAGTGGGCCTTCGGCTTCGAAGGACCGTTCAACGGCGCTCACCTCAAAGCCGACTACGAAGACCTGACCTTCGAGACCGTCGACGGCGACGCGGAGTTCCTGCCCGGGGTCAGCTTCATCCAGACTCCGGGACACACGCCGGGCAGCATGTCGATGCGGGTGGACCTGCCCGAGACCGGCACGATGATCTTCACCGCCGACGCGGTCTACATGGGCGAGAGCTACGGCCCGCCCGCGGTCCCCGCCGCCATCGTCAACAACCTCGAGCAGTTCTACTCGAGCGTGGAGAAGCTCCGCGGGATCGCCACCGAGACCAACGCCACCGTCGTGTTCGGCCACGACGCCAACCAGATCAAGCAGCTCCGCGTCGCCCCGGACGGGAGCTACCGCTGATGACAGACAGCCCGAATACAAAAAGCAGCGGGCATGTCGGCATCGACCTGGCCGAGGAGACCATCTTCACCTGGGGCGCGCCGCCGCTGAAGTTCGGCGCCGGGGCGGTCGACGAGATCGGCTTCGAGATGGCCCAGTTCGGGGCCAAGCGGGTGCTCATCGTGACCGACCCCTCGATCAACGCGCTCGGCATCCCGGCCCGCATCGCCGAGTCGCTGTCCAAGCACGGGATCACCTCGGAGATCTTCGACGGGGTGCACGTCGAGCCGACCGACGACAGCATGGACAAGGCGGCGGGCTACGCGCGCACGCAGGGCCCGTGGGACGGCTTCGTCGCGGTCGGCGGCGGCTCGGCCATCGACACCGCCAAGGCGGTCAACCTGCTGACCACCGACGAGGGCGCGCTGATGGACTACATCAACAAGCCGATCGGCGAGGGCCGCGCCCCCAGCAGGCAGCTCAAGCCGCTGATCGCGGTGCCCACCACGGCCGGGACCGGCTCGGAGAGCACCGCGATGTGCGTGCTCGACATCTTGTCGATGAAGGTCAAGACCGGCATCAGCCACTGGCGGCTGCGGCCGACCCTGGCCGTGATCGACCCGCTGCTGTCGCTGACCATCCCGCCGGAGGTCACCGCGTCGGCCGGGATGGACATCGTCTGCCACGCGCTGGAGTCCTACACCGCCCGCTGGTACACCACGTTCGACCGCAAGCAGCCCGAGCAGCGCGTCACCTACTGCGGCTCCAACCCGGTCTCCGACCTGTGGTGCGAGCAGGCGCTGCGGCTGCTGGCCAC
>JAICWX010000087.1 GCA_025934635.1 Streptosporangiaceae bacterium
GCGCCGAGGACGATCTCCTCGATGCTGGGCTGGGTCGCGGCGGTCAGCGCAACCGAGTCCCCGTCGCAGCTCAAGCCCCCGTTCATCCAGAGGATGTGCAGGACAGGATCATCTGCGGCCTGGGACATAGCGCCACCCCTTCGCTGGGCGAGCCGCGCCTGCGGACGCCTCGGTTAAGGTCACGCGCGAGCGCGACGCGGGGCAAGCTCCCATGGCCTGCCGCCCGCGGCGGGATCGCGCCGGTGCATGGTGCGGCTCCGGGCAGGGCGCGCTCCGGCGCCACCTGCATCGGGCTGTGCGGCGATACTGGGCCACGCGAGACCATTCTCGGCGTGCCTCAGTAAGTCCCCGGCGCGATGCGCCGGCCCGCTGACCGCTCATCACATGTTCACAATAGGCCGGCAGATGGCGACAACGCCATCACCGGTTACCACAGACTATTCCTGCCGTGACGAGACCACAAGACACAAGAGTCGGGCTCTCGGACACATATGTCTATCTGTTCCGAGTCGTCCTCGAGGCTCATTAACACGTACTCTCATTCTCATACCCCGGTGACTGCGCGCACCGGGCGGTTTACTGAGATCCGTGCGCGACCCGGAGGGCGGGGATGGATAAACGCGTCGACCTGATCAGCGACAACATTGAGGTAGTCCCTGTCGTGGTCCTGTCACAGACGTTTCCCGCGCGTCCGTCCTCCATCCCGGATGTCCGCGATTTCGTCAGGCGCTGCCTGGCGCAATCGCCGCTGACCGACGAAGACAACCGCGAGGTGGGCGAGACCGTGGCCCACGCGCTGCTCGAGGCGGCGGGCCCCTCCGGCGCCATCAACGTCTCCTTCCGCATCTTCCCCGATCACGTCGAGGTCGACGTGCTGCGCTCGGGTGCGCAGGTCAGCTCGCCGGCCGGCATCGACGCCCTCGCCTCGCTGCTCAAGAACCAGGCCTCGGGGATGGCCGCCACGGCCGGCGGGGCGCCGGTCAACGCGGACGAGACGGCGTTCGCCGACTGGATGGCCGGCGTGCTGCGCCGCGAGGGCATGACCATGGAGGTGGCCGCCCGCCAGCTCGGCGTCTCGGTCAAGACGGTCAGCCGCTGGGTCGGCGGCAGCACCGAGCCCCGGCTGCGCGACCTGCGCCGCATCCGCGAACTGTTCGGCGAGTTCCCGCTCCCGTAACCCGGACCTTCCCCGGCCGCCTGGACCTTCCCAGCCTGGACCTTTCCCCCCGGACCGCCTACGGTTGGCCCGTGGCTGCTACCTCAGGTAATTTCCGGCTCGGGCCCGATGCCGGGCGTGTCGTCATCAAGACCACCCGGGCCGGCCTGGCCGCCCGGGCCGGTCACGACCTCACCATCGAGGTCACCCGCTGGTCGGCGCAGGTCCAGGTGCCCGCCGGGGACGACGGCGGCCCGGCCGCCGCCACGATCAGCGCCGACCTCGACCTCGGCTCGCTCGAGGTCCGCGAGGGGACCGGCGGCGCCCTCCCGCTCACCGACCGCGACCGCCGCGAGATCAAGAAGCAGATGGGCCAGATCCTCGGCGCCGCCACCGCGACCTTCGCCTCGACCCGGGTCATCCCGGCCGGGGCCGGCGGCGGCGGGGCCGTCGAGGGCACGGTCACCCTCAACGGCAAGACCCAGCCGGCCCGGCTGCAGGTCACCGCGCCCGCCGACGGCCAGTTCCGCGGGAGTGCCACGCTGACCCAGACCGGCTTCGGCATCAAGCCGTACTCAGGCTTCTTCGGCACCCTCAAGCTCAAAGACGAAGTCACCCTGGAATTCCAGCTCACCCTCCCCGCCCCCTGAAGCCCCCGCCCTCCCCGCCTCCCGAGGCCCACTCCTGCTCATCTCCGGCCCCGGCCCGGCCTTCGCCAGCCGCCTCGACGGGACCGGGCTGTTGACCTCACCACCCGCATCAGCACCACCGCCCCTCCTGCCACAACTCAGGCCCTCACCCGCTTTCGGCAAACGACATCGATGCCACATCAATGTCGTGATAGCAGCATCAATGCTCCATCGATGTCGTTAATTGTGCCCGTCTGGACATAGCGGACATACATCATGCGCACCACAGACATCACCCGTCCCGCGAATGCGACCGTTCACCGAATAAGAGCCGCACCATGCTCCGCCGATTCCGTAATAAGCGGCAAAATGTCCCATCGGCCCGGTCGCGATTGCGTCACTAGGGATGAAAGTTTCAGGCCGGATCGTGCCGTCGGAAATTCCTGATAAATCATGACCAAATGGATGTCATGACATCAATTGCGCCGCACCGGTGACAATTCCCCTTCCCGCTCGCTCTCCCCGCACGGCCTACAGCCGCGCGCTCGAGCCCGGCCGGCGGCTGTGCGCGGCGATCAGGGAGGTCCGGGCGCCGGACGCGATGGCCGCGGCCGCACCGGGCCAGCGGCGCTGGCAGCGGATCCCGTTGTACCTGCACCTGCGGGCGGTGACGCCGTAGCCAGCTGGAGGCCGAGCTAGCTCAACCCGCAGCTAGCTCAACCCGCAGCTAGCTCAACTCGCAGCTACAGGCGCGCCGGGCGGGTCTCGAACGGCAGCGACCAGGACTCGTCGGTCTGCCCTTCCACCTCGATCAGCCAGGTGTACCGGCCGCTCGGCGGCAGGTGCAGCACGATGTTGAAGCTCATCGGCACGTTGATGTCGGTGCCCGGCGTCATGCCGGGCTGGCGGCGGGCCTCGAACGCCCCGGCGACCTGAACCGGCATGTTGTCCGTGTTCCCGGGCTGCATGACCCCGCGGCCGTCCTCGTCGACCAGCCGGAGCATGAAGTTCACCTTCTGGTCGGTCTCGTCCCACGGCACGTGGAAGATGGCCACGACCGCGCACGGCGTGGGGCCAGGTCCGCAGGTCGTCCAGCCGCCGCCGGAAATGAACAGCTTGCCGTCGGCGATCTGCGCGTAGTCGGCGAGCATCATCGTGGCCCTCATGGGCGGTCCTCCGTCATGGCTTCACCCTAGCCGGGGCTGCGACCGCGCGAGGCCCGATCGCAGCCCGAACAAACCCGTACAAACCGCCCCGTGTGAGGATGTCCCCATGATCGAGATCGGTCCGTTCCGTCCCGGTGACCGGGCCGCGTGGGAAGCGCTGACCCGCGGCTACAAGGCGTTCTACCAGGACCCGATGCCGGACGAGGCGTACGAGCAGACGTGGCGCCGGCTGACGGACGGGACCGAGCTGCTCGGCCTCGGCGCCCGGCTCGACGGGCGGCTGGCCGGCCTCGCGCACTACTTCTTCCACCCCGCGTTCTGGTCCGGCGAGGCCTGCTACCTCCAGGACCTGTTCGTCGACGAGACGCTGCGCGGGCAGGGGGCGGGGCGCGCCCTGATCGAGGCGGTGGCCGCGGCGGCCCGTGAGCGCGGCGCCGACCGGTACTACTGGCACACCCAGGAAGGCAACACCCAGGCCCGCCTGCTGTATGACCAGGTAGCACGCTTCACCGGGTTCATCCGGTACGGGTATCCCCTCTAGGAGCCAGCCTCTAGGACCCAGCCTCTGGGCAGCCAGCCTCTGGGCAGCCAGCCTCTGGGCAGCCAGCCTCTGGGAAGCCAGCCTCCAGGACCCCAGTCTCTAGGACCCTAGCCGGGCGGCCGCCGCGCGGACACCGTCGATGAACAGCTCGACGCCGAACCGGTAGTGGAAGTCCGGGTCGTCGCACGCGCTCATCGGCGCCGCGCACTCGACCAGCCGCGGGTACCGGGCCGCGGGCAGCATGGACAGCTCGACCTGGTTGCGCCGCTGCCACTCGGCTCGCTCGTCGGCGGGCAGCTCCGGCTTGAAGCCCGGCTCGCTCATGACCAGCGTGATCCCGCTCCACAGCGCGCTGCGGGCGATGGTGCTGGCGTACTGGGCATCGAAGCCCGCGGTGCGCAGGATGTCCAGGGTGATCTCGGTGGCGCGCAGCGCCGCCTCGTTCCGCTTCTCGTGCTCCAGGAAGAGCTGCGGTGCCGCCGGGTGCGCGCGCAGCACGCTGACCAGGGATTCCAGCAGCCTCTGGAGCTGGGCCCACCAGGGCGTGGCCGGATCGACATTCGTGTCGAGCTCGCCCCAGACCTGCTCGGCTACGCCCTCGAGCAGGTCCTCCTTGCTGCGGAAGTGCCAGTACAGGGCCATCGGGGTGACGCCCAGGTGCTGGGCGAGCTTGCGGATGGTCAGCGCGTCGAGCCCGTCGGCGTCGGCGAGCTTGAGCGCGTTCTCGGTCACGGTGCGCTTGCTGAGCCGCGGCTTGTCGCCCTCGGACTCGGCTGACCGGTTCGCATTTTTAGTCACTTGACAACTGTACATCGTACAGTCCATGCTTTACAACGTACCTATACAAAGTACATGGACAAGATACAGGTACTACGTACATGAAGCTTGGGGAAAGGACGAGGGCTGTGTCAGCTAGCACAGGGTCATCCAGCACAGGGTCAGCTAGCACGGGGTCAGTGAGTAGCGAGACACCCGGCAAGGACACCAGGCGGTGGTGGGCGCTGGCGGCGGTCAGCCTGGCCACCTTCATGACCTACCTGGACAACAACATCGTCAACGTGGCGATCCCGACCATCCAGCACAGCCTGCACCTGTCGGTGTCCGGGCTGGAGTGGGTGGTCAGCAGTTACCTGCTCACGGTGGCCGGGCTGCTGCTGGCCGGCGGCAGGCTCGCCGACGTGTACGGGCGGCGCCGGATCTTCCTCGGCGGCCTGGCCCTGTTCACGGTGTCCTCGCTGGCCGCCGGGCTGGCCGGGAACGGCGAGGTGCTCATCGCCAGCCGGGCCATCCAGGGCATCGGCGCGGCGCTGCTGATGCCGGCCACGCTGGCCGTCATCATGGGCGCGTTCACCAACGTGAAGGAGCGCACCGCGGCCATCGGCATCTGGGCCGCGGTCGGCGCCCTGGCCCTGGCCCTCGGGCCGGCGCTGGGTGGCGTGATCAGCCAGCACCTGCACTGGGGCTGGATCTTCCTCATCAACGTGCCGGTCGGCGTGATCACCTTCGCCATCGCCCTGCGCTACGTGGATGAGTCGCGGGACGCCTCCACCACGCGCCGGCTCGACCTCCCCGGCCTGGCCACCTCGGCCGTGTCGCTGTTCGCGCTGACCTACGCGCTGATCCAGGGCAGCGCGAGCGGCTGGACCTCGCCGCTCATCCTCGGCGCGTTCGCACTGGCCGCCGTGGCCGCCGCCGCCTTCGGTGCCATCGAATCCCGCAGCGCCACGCCCATGGTGGACCTGTCGATGTTCCGCCGCCGCGAGTTCAGCGGGGGCAGCGGCACCATGATGATCTGGTCCTTCGGCATCCTCGGCATCTACTTCTTCACCTCGCTGTACCTGCAGCAGACCCTCGGCTTCGCGCCGATCGAGGCCGGCCTGGCCTTCGTGCCGATGGCGCTGTGCGTGGCCGTGTTCGCCGCGATCGCGCCGCGGATCGAGGCCCGGGTCGGGGCACACCGCGCGGTGGCGGCCGGCATGGCCTTCATGGTGGTCGGCCTGATCCTGTTCGCCCGGCTCGGCCTGAACACCACCTACGTCAGCCTGCTGCCCGGCTTCATGCTCTTCGGGGCCGGCGCCGGCCTGATGAACGTGCCGCTCACCAACGCCGTCATGCAGGCCGTCCCGCAGTCCCGGGCCGGTGTCGCCTCCGCCCTGCTTAACGCCTCCCGCGAGGTCGCCGGGCTGCTCGGCGTCACGGTGATCGGCGCGGTGCTGAGCACCCGGCAGGGTGCGGCGCTGCGGTCAGGCGCCGACCCGGTGCACGCCTTCGTGGACGGCTACCACCTCGGCCTGTGGGTCACCATCGCCCTGCTCGCGGCCGGCGTCGCCGTCAGCTACCTGACCCTGCGCCCCCGGGCCGCCGCGCCGAACGCGCAGACCGCGACGAACGCGCAGACCGCGACGGCCGGCCCCACCGGGGCGGTCCGGGAGAGCGTGGCCGTCGCCGAGCTCACCACCGTCGACGAACTGGCCGCCGGCCTGCTCGCCGCCGACCAGATCACGCGCTGAGCGAAACCACCCGAAATCCCGGCCCGCTCCCGGAATGACCAGGAGCGGGCCGGGGTTGGCGCGTGCATGACAACCGTAGGCATCATCGGCAGCGGAATGATCGGCGGCACCGTGGCCCGGCTGAGCGTGGCCGCCGGGCACAACGTCGTCGTGAGCAACTCCCGGGGACCCGAGACGCTCACCGAACTGGTGGCCGAACTCGGCCCGCTCGCCACCGCCGCCACCGCCGGACAGGCCGCCGAGGCGGGCGACCTGGTGGTGGTCAGCATTCCAGTGAGGGCATTCAAAGAGATCCCGGTCAAGCCGCTGGCCGGTAAGGCGGTCCTGGACACCGGCAACTACTACCCGCAGCGCGACGGGAACATCGAAGAGCTCGACAGCGGCGCGCTCACCAGCAGCGGCCTGCTCCAGCGGTACCGGCCGGACGCCCATATCGTCAAAGTTTTCAACAACATCTACTTCAAGCACCTGCAGTCGCTGGCCCGCCCGTCCGGCGCCGCCGACCGCACCGCCCTGCCCATCGCCGGCGACGACGAGACAGCGAAGGCACACGTCACGGCCTACCTCGACTCGATCGGCTACGACGCCGTCGACGCGGGCCCGGTCGGCGAGAGCTGGCGCCAGGAACCCGGCACGCCCGCCTACGGCACCCCCTACGGCCCGTTCTCCGACGAGCTCGGCACCCCCGCGAGCGCCGCCCAGATCCGCGCCGCCCTCGTAGCCGCCCGCCGCTAGGCAGCTACTGGCCCACCGCGCCGTCGATCCGCTCGCGGATCAGGTCGGCGTGCCCGATGTGCCGCGCGTACTCCTCGATCATGTGGTTCAGCACCCAGCGCAGCGACAGCTTCCCGCGCCACTTGTCGAGCCGCGGGCCGACCAGGTCCAGGCCGGGCGCGGCGGCGATGAACTGGTCCGCGAACGCGACCTCTTCCCGCCACGCTGCCCAGGCCTCGGTGACCACGGCCGGATCCGGCCGCGCGCCGTCCCAGTCCCCGTCGCGGTCTTCGGGCGAGGAGAACCGGTCCGGCACGTCCTCCCCGGCCATGAACCACCGGAACCAGCCCCGCTCGACGTCGGCCATATGCCGGACCAGCCCGAGCAGCGACATCTTGGACGGCTCGACCGACCGCCGGGCCAGCGCCTCGGCGTCGAGACCCGAGCACTTCAGCTCCAGCGTCTTGCGGTACCAGTCCAGGTAGCCGGTCAGCGTGGCCAGCTCGCCGCCCTCACCCGGCGGGTCGGTCCTGGGATCGGAGTCGGGATCGATGAACATGTCGATGGACATGGCCGCTATCATCCGCGTTACCGGCGCGGAACCTCAACGGGTTTTCACAAACGGGCGTAGTTCACGCCTTGGCGGAGGTCTCCATGCTCGCCCGGACCTCGTCCATGTCGAGCGCCTCGGCCTTGGTGATGAGCTCCTCGAGCGCGGCCTCCGGCAGCGCGCCCGCCTGGGAGTACAGCACGATGTTGTCGCGGATGATCATCAGCGTGGGGATGGACGAGATGTTGAAGGTCGCGGCCACCTCGGGCTGCGCCTCGGTGTCGACCTTGCCGAAGGTCGCATCCGGGTGCCGCTCGGACGCTTTCGAGAACACCGGCCCGAACATCCGGCACGGACCGCACCACTCCGCCCAGAAGTCGACCAGGACAAGGCCGCCGCCGGTCACCGTCGAGTTGAAGTTCTCGGCCGTCAGCTCGACTGTCGCCATTGCTGCCTCCTCGCATAGATACCTGCAGGGGTATCGACAACGGCTCAGCCGCGAAAATTCCAATCAAGACCTTGGCCCCGAACGAGTTCCGTCCCCGCCCCGGCCCCTCCACCCGGCCCCTCAGCGGTGTCGGCATCGAGGCTGTCACCAGGCCGGACCGGTAAGGAACCGGCGTACCGGGGAGAACCCGGCGCCGACGGCTGGACAGCTCGCCGGCGCCGGCCGCCAGTCCTAGTCGCGCTCTTCGGCCGGCAGGATCAGGACCGCGCAGTGCGCGTGCTGCGCGACCTGGGTGGCGGTCGAGCCCATCAGCAGCCGGGCGAAGCCGCCCGCGCCACGCGAGCCCATGACCACCATGTCGGCGCCGTGGGCCGCCTTGACGAGTTCCTCGGACGGCAGGCCGTGCACCGCGGTGACGGTGACCGATTCCGGCTGGACGCCGAGCGCGGCCACGACCTCATCGGTCTCGGCCTGGGCGGCCTGCCGGGCCTTCTCGGTCAGGTCCGCGTCGCCGGTGTAGTGGGAGACGCTGCCGTACACGTCGCGGACGGCCTGGTGCACGGTGAGCACGGTCAGCGACGTGTGGTGGGCCGCTGCTTCCTGAATGGCCCTTTCCAGCGCCTTGCGGGAATGAACCGAACCGTCGACTCCGACGATGATGCCAGGCATATATCAGTCTCCTTTTGGCTAAGTCGCTGCCGACGCCCTTACCTCTGCCGATGATCTTAGACACACAGGACCTCCGGCAACAGGGCTGAAATTGGCAACGATTTCATGTCGCCTGGTCCGTCGGCAATGGTTACGGCATTTTCGTCCCTTTTCAGGGCTCGCGCTCGACCGGGCAGGTCATGCAGCGCGGCCCGCCGCGGCCGCGGCCGAGCTCGCTGCCCGCGATCGAGATCACCTCGATGCCGTGCTGGCGCAGCATGGTGTTGGTGGCCACGTTCCGCTCGTACCCGACGATGACGCCCGGGGCGACGGCCAGGTAGTTGTTGCCGTCGTCCCACTGCTCCCGCTCGGCCGCCCGGACGTCCTCGTCCGTGGTCAGCACCGTCACCTTGTCCACGCCCAGGACCTCGGCCACCGTCCCCCACAGGTTGTCATTGAGCGTCACCCGCAGGGCAGTGTGAGCCAGCTGCGGCTCTTCCTGGGTAACCGTCCACGACCGCAGCCGCGGATCCAGGTACGGGTACAGCACGAACGTCCCCCGGTCCACCATGGTCATGACGGTGTCCAGGTGCATCATGGCGCGCGAGAACGGGAGCTCGACCGCGATCACCACGCTGACCTGCCCGCTGCGGAACAGCGCCCGGGCCAGCAGTTCCACCGCCATCGGGGTGGTCCGCTCGCCCATCCCGATCATCACCGCCCCGCCGCCGAGCACGTGCACGTCGCCGCCTTCCACGGTGGCGAGCATGTGCTTGGCGTCGGTGTCGCCGTAGTGCCAGGTGAAGTCGGCCCCGGCGAACAGCGGGTGATAGCGGTAGATGGCCCGGCTGTGCAGCGACTCGCGCTGCCGGGCGGGCTTGGCCATCGGGTTGACGGAGACCCCGTGGTAGAGCCAGCACGAGTTGTCCCGCTGGAACAGGTGGTTCGGCAGCGGCGGCAGCACGAAGTCGTCCGCGTGCAGCACCTCCCAGGTCAGGCCGTTCGGCCGGGCCGGGTGCAGGTCCGCCTTGAGCACGCCGCCGACCAGGAACTCGGCCAGGGCCGGGCCGTCGAGGTCGTCGAAGAGCCGCCGCACCGGGCCGGCCAGATCGGGGCCGAGCATCTCCGGGACGCAGATCCGGTCCAGCACGAAGGCCCGCCCGGCCGGCACCTCCAGCGTCTCGGCCAGCAGCTGCCCGAAGTAGTGCACCTGCACGCCCCGGCCGCGGAGGGCCTCGGCGAAGGCGTCGTGCTCCTCCCGGGCCCGGCCCGCCCACAGCACGTCGTCAAACAGCAGCTCGCCGACGTTCCCGGGGGTGAGCCGGGACAGCTCGAGACCGGGCCGGTGCACGATGACCTGCCGGAGTTGACCGACCTCTGACTGCACGCTGAAGCTCATGACGGAACACTATGACCATGACGCATTCCGGGGTGTACGCGCTGCTGGCCGACGGGACCACGATCGAGATCCGCGCGGCCGGGCCCGCCGACTACGAGGCGGTCAAGGCCATGCACCGGGCCATGTCACCGGACAACACCTACCTGCGGTTCTTCAACGTGAGCCGGCTGTCGGCCGAGACCGAGGCGCGGCGGATCAGCCGCGACCCGGCCCCCGGCCAGGCCGCGCTGCTGGCCCTGACCGGCAGCCCCGCGACTGGGAACAGCACCGTGGCCGGCGTGGCCAGCTACGTCGCGCTGCGGGAGCATCCCGAGCAGGCCGAGGTGGCGTTCGCGGTGGCCGACGACATGCACCACCGCGGCATCGCCACCTTGCTGCTCGAGCACCTGGTGTCCTACGCCCGGAGCCACCAGATCACCACGTTCGTCGCCGAGACCCTGACCGAGAACAAGGCCATGCTGGGCGTGTTCGCCGACGCGGGCCTGCCGGTCAGGCGGCGCTTCGCCGAAGGCGTCTACCGGCTGACGTTCCCGCTGCCCAGCCCGGAAGCCGACCCGCTGGGGCCCACGCTGGACGGTTACCTCAGCGCGGTGGCCGCCCGTGAGCGCCGCGCCGACGCGGCCAGCCTGCGGCACGTCTTCGCGCCCGAGTCGGTCGCGGTGATCGGCGCCAGCCGGCGGCCCGGCGCGGTCGGCCGCGCCATCCTGGACAACATCCGGGCGGCTGGTTATGCCGGCCGCCTCTACACGGTGAACCCGCACGCGGCCCAGACCCCCGGGCACATCGACGGTCAGCTCGACGGCGAGCGGTGCCTGGCCGCGGTGACCGACCTGCCCCCGGTGGACCTGGCCGTGGTCGCGGTGCCGGCCGCGAGCGTGCTCGCGGTGGCGGAACAGTGCGGCCAGCGCGGCGTGCGGTCCCTGGTGGTGATCACCGCCGGGCTCGGCGCCGCGGCCCAGGCCACCCTGCTCGCCACCTGCCGCCGGCACGGCATGCGGCTGATCGGGCCGGACTGCTTCGGGGTGGCCGTGCCCGGTCTCGGCCTGGACGCCACCTTCGCCGCCCGCCCGGCTCAGCCGGGCGTGGCGGGCCTGGTCATGCAGTCCGGCGGGCTCGGCTTGGCCACCGTCGACCACCTGTCCCGGCTCGGCATCGGGATCTCCTCGTTCGCGTCGGTGGGCGACAAGCTCGACGTGTCCAGCAACGACATGCTGCTGTGGTGGGAACAGGACGGCGTGACCCGGCTGGCCGTGCTGTACATCGAGTCGTTCGGCAACCCGCGCAAGTTCGCCCGGACCGCCCGCCGGGTTAGCGCCACCATGCCGGTGCTCACCGTGCTGGCCGCCCCGGATGAGCACCGCAGGAATGAGCACCGCGGGAATGAGCACAGCAGCGACGCGCCCACCCGGGAGGCGCTGTTCGAGCAGGCCGGCGTGGTCACCACCCGCGCCTTCGGCGAGCTCATCCAGGCCACCGCGCTGCTGGCCACCCAGCCGGTGCCCGCCGGGCGCAGCGTCGCGATCGTGTCCAACGTGGGCAGCGCCGGGACCCTGGCCGCCGGCGCCTGCGCCGGCCTCGGCCTGTCCGTCCACTCGATGACCGACACCACCGCCCCGGTCAGCGCCGATGATTTCCGCCGCTGCCTGGAACGGCAGGCGGCCGCCGACGGGGTCGACGCCATCATCGCGATCGTGCTGCCCACCGGAGCCACCGGCGACCTGCCCGCCGCGATCACCGCCGCGGACACCCGCGGCCGCCCCATCGCGGCCGTCGTGCTGACCCAGCCGGAATCGGTCCGCATGCTCCAGGGCCCGGACGAAAGCCAGGACGGCCAGACCCAGGGCCAGACCCAGGCCCAGGGCCAGGCCCAGGGACAGGACCAGACCCAGACCCAGGGCCAGGGCCGGCGGATCCCGGCCTACGGCACGCCCGAGATCGCCGTCCGGGCGCTGGCCCGCGCCGCCGGCTACGGCGCCTGGCGCGCCGAGCCCCGCGGCCACCTGCCGGAATTCCCCGACGTCAGGACGGCCGACGCCCGCGCCCTGATCCAGGGCGCCCTGGACGTCCAGGGCGCCCTGGACGTCCGGGGCGCCACCGAAGTCCGGGAGGCCGCCCAGTCCGGGCCCCTGCCCCCCGGCTGGCTCGGCCCCGAGGAGACCGCCAGCCTGCTCCGCTGCTACGGGCTGCCGCTGGCCGACCTGCCGCCGGCCGGCATCGAGCTGACCGTCCGGGTCACCGACGACCACATGTTCGGCACGCTGGTCACCCTCGGCCGCCGCGAAGCGCCGCCGGCCGCCCGGCTCACCCCGCTCACCGACCGGGACGCGGCCCAGCTCATCGCCGCGGCCGGCCTGGCCGGCCGTGCCCCCGCCGTCCCGCCGGCCGGCCGCGTCCCGAGCGGCCCGCTGGCCGACCTGCTGCTCCGGGTCGGGCGGCTGGCCGACGAACTGCCCGAGGTCACCGAGCTCGAGCTCAGCCCGGTGATCGCCGGCCCGGACGGGACGGCCGTGGTCAACGCGCGGATCCAGGTCAGCCCGTACCAGCCGCAGGACCCCTACCTCCGTAAGTTGCGCTGAGGTGTCCGGCAGCTCAACGGTCACCCCCGGGACTGCCGCCGCCACCGGCGGCCCAATAGCCTGGTATCCGGCCTAAGTACCAGATCCGTCCGGTGACAAAGGGGTTGTGCGCATGACAGAGCAGGAGCCGCTGAGCGACGCGGAGCTCGACGCGATCGACGCCTGGTGGCGGGCGGCGAACTATCTCTCGGTCGGGCAGATCTACCTGCTCGCCAACCCGCTGCTGACCGAACCCCTGCGGCCCGAGCACGTCAAGCCGCGGCTGCTCGGGCACTGGGGCACCACGCCGGGGCTCAACCTGGTCTACGCGCACCTCAACCGGGTGATCAAGGCCCAGGACCTGGACGTGATCTACGTCTGCGGGCCCGGCCACGGCGGGCCCGGCATGGTGGCCAACACCTACCTCGAGGGCACCTACAGCGAGCTGTACCCCAGCGTCACCGCGGACGCCGCCGGGATGGGCCGGCTGTTCAGGCAGTTCTCCTTCCCCGGGGGCATCCCGTCGCACAACGCGCCGGAGACCCCGGGCTCCATCCACGAGGGCGGCGAGCTCGGCTACGCGCTGAACCACGCCTACGGCGCCGCCTTCGACAACCCGGACCTGATCGTGGCCTGCGTGATCGGCGACGGGGAGGCCGAGACCGGGCCGCTGGCGGGCAGCTGGCACTCGAACAAGTTCCTCAACCCCGCCAACGACGGCGCGGTGCTGCCCATCCTGCACCTGAACGGCTACAAGATCGCCAACCCGACGGTCCTCGCCCGGATCCCCCAGGAGGAGCTGGAAGCGCTGCTCACCGGCTACGGCTACCGGGTCCACACCGTGGCGGGCGATGACCCCAAGCTGGTCCACCAGCAGCTGGCCGCGACCATGGACGCGGTCATCGGCGAGATCAAGGCCATCCAGCGCCGCGCCCGCGAAGAAGGCGACCAACCCCGGCCGGCCTGGCCGGTCATCGTGCTGAAGACGCCCAAGGGATGGACCGGGCCCAAGGAGGTGGACGGGCTGCCGGTCGAGGGGACCTGGCGGGCGCACCAGGTGCCGCTGGCGCAGGCCCGGCAGAACCCGGAGCACCTGGCCATACTCGAGACGTGGATGCGCTCCTATCGCGCCGGGGAGCTGTTCGACGCCGCCGGCACGCTGGTGCCCGAACTGGCCGCGCTGGCTCCGCGCGGGGACCGGCGGATCGGCGCGAACCCGCACGCCAACGGCGGGCTGCTGCTCCGGGAACTGCGGCTGCCCGACTTCCGGGACTACGCCGTGGACGTGCCCGCGCCGGGCGCGACCGCCGCCGAGGCCACCCGGGTGCTCGGCACCTGGCTGCGCGACGTGATCAGGGACAACCCGGTGAACTTCCGGCTGTTCGGCCCGGACGAGACCGAGTCCAACCGGCTGGGAAACGTCTACGAGGCCACCGGCAAGCAGTTCGACGGCGAGATCGTCCCCGGCGACAACCACGTGGCGCGGGCCGGCCGGGTGATGGAGGTGCTGAGCGAGCACATGTGCGAAGGCTGGCTGGAGGGCTACCTGCTGACCGGCCGGCACGGCCTGTTCAACTGCTACGAGGCGTTCATCCACATCATCGACTCGATGTTCAACCAGCACGCCAAGTGGCTCAAGGTCACCCGGCACATCGAGTGGCGGCGCCCGGTCGCCTCGCTCAACTACCTGCTCTCCTCGCTGGTGTGGCGGCAGGACCACAACGGCTTCAGCCACCAGGATCCCGGCTTCATCGACCACGTGGTGAACAAGAAGGCCGAGGTCGTCCGGGTCTACCTGCCGCCGGACACGAATACCCTGCTGGACGTGGCCGATCACTGCCTGCGCTCGCGGAACTACGTCAACGTGATCGTGGCGGGCAAGCAGCCGCAATGGAACTGGCTGACCATGGACGAGGCGGTCATCCACTGCACCCGCGGCGCCGGGATCTGGGAGTGGGCCTCGAACGATGCCCCGGACAAGCCGGACGTGGTGATGGCCTGCGCCGGCGACATCCCGACGCTGGAGGCGCTGGCCGCGGTGTCGCTGATCCGCGAGCACCTGCCCCAGCTCAAGGTGCGAGTGGTCAACGTGGTGGACCTGATGCGGCTGCAGCCGGAGAGCGAGCACCCGCACGGCATGTCCGACGCCGAGTTCGACGCGCTGTTCACCCGGGAAACGCCGGTCATCTTCGCCTACCACGGCTACCCGTCGCTGATCCACCGGCTGACCTACCGGCGGCTGGGCCACGACAACTTCCACGTCCGCGGCTACAAGGAGGAAGGCACCACCACCACGCCGTTCGACATGGTCATGCTCAACGACCTGGACCGCTACCACCTGGTCATGGACGTGATCGACCGCGTCCCCGGGCTGACCGCCACGGCCGGCCACGTCCGCCAGCTGATGGCCGACAAGCGCATCGAGGCCCGCGCCTACACCCGCGAGCAGGGCGAGGACCTGCCCGAGGTCGCCAACTGGCAGTGGCCGTCGTCCTAGCCGCCGCCACTGCCCCCGGTCAGCCGTATCCACCCGATGGCGTCGGTTTCCTTGACCCGGACCGGGATTTCGGTGAAGTCGGCCGGGTCCAGGAAGCTGCCGCCCGGGCGGACATGGGCCTGGTAGACGTACGGCGACACGATGAGGCCGAGCAGGGCGCCCTGGTCGTCGATGGCCTGCTTGAAGGCGGGCGCCTCCACCAGGCGGGAGACGTGGTTGATGGACGGGCCGCAGACGCCGGGCTCGTCTTCCTCGATGGGCCCGACCTCGGCGGCGACCCGGAGCTGGATCCGGCAGAAATCGCTGTGCGTGCGATTATGCCGCTTCAGGCGAGGCGGGAGCCCGGTCATGAGCCGCTCGAGAACCTGGGCCGTCGGGATGTCCGGCGCCACGATGACCAGCAGGCCGTCGCCGCGGTCCTCCCACCGGCAGCTGTCCCAGAGCGGCCCCAGGGCGAGCCGGGTCATGGCCAGCGTCTCCCGGCGGATGATCTTCTGGGCCACGCCGTCGCGCTCGTCCGCGTTGAAGCGGACCACATCGGTCCGCACGACCGTGCAGTTCTGCCCGGTCAGCGCCAACGGCCGGGATGTCGTCGGGCTAGACGCGAGGTTCCTGGCTGCCCACGACGCGTCGTCCGGCTCGTCATGGCGGTAACGCGCACTGCCCGACCCCTCGCGCAACCGAAGATAGATCTGTTCCTCGACGATCTTCAGGACGGCTGGGTAGGTGCTGATGAACGCGGCGAAGTCCGCCGTCCGCATGACCAGGGCCACCACCGTCTGCAGGGCTACCACCGTCGCGGAGCGGACGTTCACCTCCAGGGCGGCTCGCTCCCCGATCAGCTGGCCCGGGCCGCGTTCGGCTATCACCCGCTCGCCTCCGCCCTCGCCGACCCGGATCTCGGTGAGCCCACTGAGGATGACGGCTACGTGATCGGCCTCCTCCCCTTCCCGCATGAGCCGGGCGCCCGCAGCGAACACCCGGTTCTGGGCCTTGGCTCGGAAGAGCCGTTTCTGATGGGAATTGAGACGGTCCCAGAAGTTGCTGGCCACGGCTGTGCCTTCGTAAGTCTGAGGGGTTGCGGTAGTTGGTGCCCGCTGCACGGTCCGGGCCGGTCCGGCTCCCGGCATCGGGGTTACCTGGTCGGCCCGGCCAGGGCTCTGGACGTATGGCAGCCGCTGACGGTCCAGCGAGCCGGGATCGGTTTCCGGGGTTCGGCTGCGCGACAGGCCGAACTGGATCTCCAATTTCCGCCCGGCGAATGAGCCGGTCCACCACAGCGCTACCTTGGTAGAGAACGAAGCGTGCCGCGGATCGCGACTTGCCGCCATGACTTCCTTGTCCGCCTGGTGCGGGCGGAATTTGCTAACTGACACGGCGACGCCGGCCAGTGATCACGGCCCCGTCCGGCCGGGGCGCGATCCGGCTCTGGTCGCCGGGACCGGCGGGCTCCGGCCGCCCGGCGGGCCTCTCCGGCGGTCCAGAGCCCGCCTGGTACAGCGTGTCGCGTCATTTCGGTGATCCTTGCCGCCGTCGGTACTACACTCCCAGAATGTCATCCTAATTCCTCGCGTGCAAGATTGCACGATGAGATTTAGGGTGACTTGCTCGATATACTTTCTTGCCTGTTCAGGGCAGTCGCCCGTGCGTTTGGCCAGGGAGGTGGCGGCGTTGGTGGGAAGGCGTCCTGCCTCGGTGCGCGCCCGGCAGCTTGCCGCTGAGCTACGCCGCCTCCGAGAGGCGGCCACTCTCACCGGTGAAGCGGTCGCGTCCCGGCTGGGCTGGTCACCGTCCAAGGTCTCACGCATCGAGACTGCCCGGATCTCGGTGAGTGCGAGCGACCTCCGGCGCCTGCTCGACCTATACCAGGTCGCAGGCCCGCTCCGTGAACGCCTTACCGGACTCGGCCGCACCGCGAGCCGGCGAGGTTGGTGGGACGCGTTTACCGACGCCACCACCGATGAGTACTCTGCGCTGATCGCGCTGGAGTCAGACGCGGAGTCCGAGCGCCATTTCGCTCCCATCATCTTGCCTGGCCTCCTCCAGACGGAGGAGTACGCGCTGGCGATCACACGTGCCTCGCTGCTAATGGCGCCACCCGGGGAAATCGCTCGATTGTCCCAGGTGCGCATGAAACGTCAGGAAGTGCTGACCAGGGATAAACCGTTCGAGCTGCACGTCGTTATCGACCAGAGCGTGCTGCTACGGAAGGTGGGAAGCCCCGAGACCATGCGTGGCCAGCTGGCGCATCTTGTTGAAATGGCCGGTCGTCCGAATGTCACACTCCAGGTCCTTCCCCTAGAAGCGGGGCCGCACCTGGCGCTGACCGGCGTATTCACTATAGTACGATTCCCAGAGAAGATCGCATTTGAAATAGTGTTCGTAGAGAACATGACGAGCGATCTCTTTATAGAAGACGAAAACGACGTATACCGCTATGGTCTCGCCTTCGATCGCCTGCTCGAATTGGCGCTGGAGGAAGATAAGTCGATTGCGCTCATTTCGCGCATCGCCGACGAGAGCAGATAGCGAATAAGGAGGCATAGGCAAGTGAATGAGCGCGGTGATATGTGGCGCAAGAGCAGTTATAGCGCCGATCAGGGAGCTTGTGTGGAAATTACCAAGAGGTCGCGATGGGTAATGGCCGTCCGAGATAGCACGAACGCAAGTGGTTCTACCCTTTTCTTTACTCCGGATGAGTGGAAAACATTCACCTGTCAGGTCAAGAGCGTCGATCCTGGTCGGCGATGACGCCTGCCACGGACGTGCCTGCCAGCGACTTCTTCCCCGGAATCCACCCGCCCCGGGGGAAAGCTGGAATGGCCGAGATCGCAGCCTCTTACGCGGTACAAAGGCGTCACACTGTGTGTGGCGATAATAGGGATATAATAGTTAATGATGTGGGAGAATATGTTGGGCAGAGCGGTTGGCATTGACGCGGCGATCGCCGTTCCGGCGAATTTCAACGAATTCCAGCGGCGGGCCACTAGGGAGACCGGGCGGATCGGCGGCCTGAACGTGCCCCGCAGGCAAAGGCCAGCGTGCTGTCAGCGAGCCCATCATCATTGGGAGCACTGCCAACATGCAGACACGCGACAAGGTCTTTATCAGCTACAGCCATGATGACAAGAATTCTCTGAAAGAACTGCAAAAGCATCTCGCACCCTACATTAATAACGACTTGATCACGGTGTGGGACGATACCCAGATCAGGCCAGGCGCACGCTGGAAGGAGAGTATAGAGCGCGCTCTGGCCTCAGCCAAAGTCGCCGTGCTGCTAGTGAGCCCGGATTTCCTCTATTCGCGGTTTATAGCCGAGCATGAGCTCCAGCCACTTCTGGAGGCGGCCCGGAACCAGGGCGTGGTGATTCTTTGGGTCCCTATACGGGCCAGCTCGTTCGAGGAAACAGCTATCGCGGATTATCAGTCCGTACATCCTCCTAAAAAGCCACTCGCAAGCCTCCGGCGTGGTGCCCGCGATGACGCATGGGTGAATATATGTAAAGCCATCCAGCGTGAGTACCGGCGGTTATGGCGAACTGTATTGACTGGTCTGCAGGTCCGCACTAATCCGGGCCGGTAGATAGTCGGCCCAGGGTATTTGTGACTTCTGTGTCACGGGAGTGTTCAGCGGACCAATGTGATTGGTGTTTGTCATGTGCCTGGAACTATAACAGAATTTATCTTCAGTTAAGGGTGCTGTGTCACACGCTCGTCATCGTCGTGACAGCCTTGGTTGGGATTCCGGCAGGAAGGAATATATACAGTGTTGCTTCCTGCGGAAAGTGATACCAGACATGGCAAATGATCACGGTCCTGTCGTCCAGGGCGCTCTCCTGTGTGACGCGCTCGCCAGGCTGCGCAGGGACGCGAGTCTGTCTCGTGAGCAGGTGGCAATGAACCTGGCGTGGACGCCAGAGCACGTGATCAGTATCGAGGTCGGCCACCTGGTCGACGAGGCCGACCTCGAGGCCCTTATGAGACAGTACGACGTCCCGGCTGCCCGCCAGGAGCAACTGCGCGAGCTGCACCGCGGTGCGCTTGAAGCCTGCTGGTGGACCGCCTACCAGCACGACGTCCCGGCCGGATACCTCGACTACATCGGCTACGAACGCGGAGCGGCCAGCATCCGCCAGTTTCCCGGCCCGGTCGTACCTGGCCTGCTGCAGACGGCCGGCTACGCGCGGGCGCTCACCGACGTGGCGCTCGAGAACCCGGACCGGGCCGCCCGGGTGGTCGAGCTCCGGCGCAGGCGCCAGACCGAACTCGCCGCCCGCGATACCCCACCCCGGCAGCACTACCTCCTGGACGAAGCGGTGCTCCGCCGGCGCACCGGGGCCAGCACGGATCCGGCGATCATGGCCGGTCAGCTGCGGCACATCGCGCTCGCGGCCAGCGTCGGCGGCGAGGTCACCGTGCAGGTGATTTCCTTCGGGGCGGGCGAGCACGCCGGCCTGTCCGGCCCTTTCACCCTGCTCGAATTTACCGGCGGCCTGCCCGACATGGTATACCTCGACCCGGGCCGGGATCCCATCGAGCTGCTCACCCGCCACGACCAGGTAGCAGACTACGCGCGCCGCTTCGAACGGCTGCGCGCGGCCGCGCTCTCCGTGGCTGAATCGCTGGCGCTTATCCGGGCCGCGGCGGAGGACGTCTCGTTACCCGGGCCGGCGCACCGGACGCGGCTCCGCTGGCTAGCCACCCGCCCGGGCGGCCGCCAGCACCTCGTCGCACACCGCGGGCATCCCGGTCGGGCCGGCCGCCCGCTGGGTCAGCACCACCACGGTCAGGTCCTGGTCCGGGACGTTGACCCAGGTCGTGCCCAGGCCGCCCTCCCAGGTGTAGCTGCCGTCGGCGAGCACCGACACGCCGTAGCCCCAGCCGCGGTCACCGAGGAAGCTGAACCCGGGCCAGACCCGGGCCCGCTGCAAGTCGGTCAGCTGGTCCCGGGTCATCTCGGCCACGGTCTGCGGCGTCAGCACCGGCCCGCCGCCGCGGAGCAGCATCCGGCCGAACGCGAGCAGGTCGGCCGCCGTGGACACCAGGCCGCCGGCCCCGTCGGGGAACCGGGGCGGCCGCGACCACTGCCCGTCCGGCCGGTCGGTGACCGCCAGTTCCCCGTCCCGCTCCTCGTACGCGGTCGCCAGCCTGCTCGTGTCGGCCGCGTAAAACCCGGTGTCGTCCATGCCCAGCGGCCCCAGCACCCGGTCCCGCATGACCTCCCCGAACGGAGCGCCGCCGGCCCGCGCGGCCAGCACCCCGAGTACCTGCGACCCGGCCGAGTACAGCCAGCGCTCACCCGGCTGGGCCAGCAGCGGCAGCTCACCCAGCCGCCGTAGCCAGACGTCAGGCGCCGGGGTGGTTCCCGGATCAGGCGCACCGAACGAGTTGAGCTCACGCTCTCCTACCGCCCGCACGATCGGCCACGGCTCCGCCGCGGTGAACATCGCGCCCTGCATCCCGAACCCCCACGTGAACGTGAGCAGGTCGCGGACCGTCACCGCGCGCTCGGCCGCCACCGTGTCGTCCAGCGGCCCGTCCGGCCGCCGCAGCACCCGGCGCCCCGCCAGTTCCGGCAGCAGCCGGTCCACCGGCTCGTCCAGGCTCAGCACTCCGTCCTCGATCAGCCCGAGAATCACCGCCGCGGTGACCGGCTTCGTCGTCGACGAGATGCGGAACACGGTGTCTTCCCGCATCGGCGCCCCGCCCACCGCCATGCTCCCGGCCGCCCTGATATACGTCGCGTCGCCCTGAGCCACCGCCGCGACCACCCCCGGCGCCTGCCCCTGCGCCACCGCCGCCCCGATGATCTCCCCTACCCTCTCCGTACCTTTCGTATGGCCGTACGTCATGGAGCCAGCCTACGATCGAGCGCGTGACTAACGGAGAAATGCTGTGAACGGAGCCCAGACCCTCATCGGCAGCCTGACCGGCGCGGGCGTCGACGTGTGCTTCATGAACCCCGGCACCTCGGAGATGCACTTCGTCGCCGCCCTGGACGCGGTGCCCGCCATGCGCGGCGTCCTCGCCCTGTTCGAGGGCGTCGCCACCGGCGCCGCCGACGGCTACGCCCGGATCGCCGGCCAACCGGCGGCGGTGCTGCTGCACCTCGGCCCGGGCCTGGCCAACGGCCTGGCCAACCTGCACAACGCCCGCCGGGCCGGCACCCCGGTCGTCGTCATCGTCGGCGCCCACGCCACCGGCCACGTCCGCTACGACGCCCCCCTCCAGTCCGACATCGAGGCCCTGGCCCGCACCGTCTCCGGCTGGGTGCACACCAGCGGCCACCCCCGCGACCTGGCCCCGGACGCGATGCGCGCCCTCGCCGCCGCCCAGTCCGGCCAGATCGCCACCCTCATCCTGCCCGCCGACGTCTCCTGGACCGAAGGCGCCGCCCTAGCCCCGCCCCGCCCCGCGCCCCCGCCCGCAGCCATCGCCGACGGTCAGCCATCAGCCATCAGCCAGCTCGTCACCGCCGGTCCCGCCACGATGCTCTTCCTCGGCGGCCGGGCCCTGTCCGAGCGCGGCCTGCGGGCGGCCAGCCGGATCAGCGCCGCCACCGGGACCCGCTTGCTGGCCGAGACGTTCCCGGCCCGGCTCGAGCGCGGCGCCGGCCTGCCCGCCGTCGACCGGCTGGCCTACCTGGCCGAGTCGGCCGAAAAACAACTGGCCGGGGTCGAGGATCTCGTCCTGGCGGGCGCGCGCTCGCCGGTGTCGTTCTTCGCCTATCCCGGCAAGGCCAGCGACCTGGTCCCGGCCGGCTGTACCGTCACCACCCTGGCCGACCGTGACCAGGACGTCGAGGCCGCCCTCGAGGAAGTGGCCGGCCTGGTCGCGGCCGGGACGGAGCCGGTCCTGGCCGAGCCCGCCCTGCTGCCCGCCGAGCCCGGGCCGCTGAACGCGGTCAACCTGGCCAACACGATCGCCGCGTCGCTGCCGGCGGGCGTCATCATCGCCGACGAGGCCAACACCTCCGGCTTCGCGCTGCCGATGGCCCTGGCGGGCGCGCCCCGGCACACCGTGCTCACCCTCACCGGCGGCTCGATCGGGCAGGGGATGCCGGCCGCCACCGGCGCGGCCATCGCCGCCCCGGACCGGCCGGTGCTGTCCCTGGAAGCCGACGGCAGCGCGCTGTACACCATCCAGGCGCTGTGGACCCAGGCCCGCGAGCAGCTCAACGTGACGACCGTGCTGATCAACAACGCCGCCTACGCGATCCTGCGGATGGAACTGGCCCGCACCGCCGCGGGCGGGGCGGGCCAGGGAAGGGCGGGCCAGGAAAGGGCGGGCCAGGAAAGGGCGGGGGAGCGGGCGGGACGGATGCTCGACCTGTCCGGTCCCACCCCGGATTTCACCCAGATCAGCGCCGGCCTCGGTGTCCCCGCGAGCCGCGTCACCACCGCCGAGGAACTGGACCGGGCGCTGCGCGCGGCCTACGCGGAACCGGGGCCGCACCTCATCGAGGCGATCGTCCCCTCGATGGCGCCGCCGCCGGACGCCGGGGCGTGGTGATACCCCGTTTGGTGCCTGCTGTTTTGGCTTGGTATTAACAAAGCCCCCGGCCGGGCCCTTAAGCCCGGCCGGGAGCCCCGGGGTCTGGTTACGCCTGGCTGAGCAGTTCGGTCAGCTCGGCGTCAAAATCCATGTGGTCAGACTCGTGGCCGTCCGGCACAACCTGGTAGGTCTGGGCCAGGAAGGAATCAACCGCGGCCGCGCTGGCCTCAAACTGGGCGTGCCCGAACGGGGACGTCATCGAGATGTTCAGCACCTTCCGGCCGATCCCGGTCATCTCGTCGCCTGCTGCCGCTGATGGCCAGGCCTGGACGTCCCCGATCCCCTCGCGAGAGTGCAGGGCGGCCGCGAGCAGGTCGCGGGCGAGGGTCCACTCCACCGGCTCGTCCGTGCCTACGTGAAATGCGATCTTGACCGCGTACGGGTCCTGACAGCTGTAGGAAAGACTGGCCATCAGCGGCACGATCGTCTGCTCCGGGCCGACCAGGCCCAGGCCGAGCTCGGCCGAGACCGCTGTGCGGCTGCTGTTACTGCTCATCTCCCGCCACCCCCAGTGACATTAGCTGGTCATCGGCCTCGGCCCCGCTGGCCGGTGCGTGATCTTCAACTACCCATAAGATCTCCCGTCCCAGTAGCCCCACGGGTCGCCGTCCAGGTGCAGATCGGTTGCGGCTGAAGGTTGTGCTTTGATGTGCTGGTGACCAGCCCCTACGGCGATTACCAGCTCGAGATCTACCTGGCGGGCCTGGGCGGGGTCCTGCCCAGCTTCCCGATGGCATTCGCCGAGCTCGAGGCCCGGGCCGCGCAGGCCCTGCCGCCCTCGGTGCTGTCCTACGTGGCCGGCGGCGCGGGCAGCGAGCACACCCAGCGCGCCAACGCCGCCGCGTTCCGGCAGTGGGGCCTGATGCCGCGGATGTTCGTCGGCGCGAACCAGCGCGACCTGTCCGTGTCGCTGTTCGGCCTGACGCTGCCGTCGCCGCTGCTGATGGCGCCGATCGGCGTGATCGGCCTGTGCGCCCAGGACGGCCACGGCGACCTGGCCACCGCGTCCGCCGCCGCGGCCACCGGCGTCCCGATGATCGCCTCGACGCTGTCGGCCGATCCCCTGGAGGACGTCGCCGCCCGGTTCGGCGACACCCCTGGCTTCTTCCAGCTCTACCCGCCCACCGACCGCGACCTGGCCGCCAGCCTGGTGTCCCGGGCCGAGGCGGCCGGCTTCCGCGGCATCGTGGTCACCCTGGACACCTGGGTCACCGGCTGGCGCCCGCGCGACCTGGCCGCCAGCAACTTCCCCCAGCTGCGCGGGCACTGCCTGGCCAACTACACCTCGGATCCGGTCTTCAAGGCCCTGCTCGGGTCCTCGACTGATCCGGCCGCGGTCGTCGGGTTGTTCGCACGCATCTTCGGCAACCCGCTCAGCTGGGACGACCTCCCCTGGCTGCGCTCCCTCACCACGCTCCCGCTGCTGGTCAAGGGCATCTGTCACCCCGACGACGTCCGCCGGGCCAAGGACGGCGGAGTCGACGGGATCTACTGCTCCACCCACGGCGGCCGCCAGGCCGACGGCGGCCTGCCCGCCCTCGACTGCCTGCCCGGCGTGGTCGACGCCGCCGGCGGCCTGCCGGTGCTCTTCGACTCCGGCATCCGCTCCGGCGCCGACGTGATCAAGGCGCTGGCCCTGGGCGCCACCGCCGTCGCCGTCGGCCGCCCCTACGCCTACGGCCTCGCCCTCGGCGGCACCGACGGCATCGTCCACGTCCTGCGCAGCCTGCTGGCCGAAGCCGACCTGATCATGGCCGTCGACGGCTACCCCGCCCTCGCCGACCTGACCCGCGACACCCTGCGCCGCACCTGCACCTGCCACCACGACTAGCCGCACCTGCACCTGCCGCTACGACTAGAGCGGCGCCTGCCCCCTTCGGCTGCTGTCTCCGGCCATGGTCAGCTGAGCTGCTGGGCCAGGGCGACGATGACGCCCGCGGGGCCGCGGACGTAGCAGAGTCGGGAGCTGTCCTCGAACTGTGCCACCTCGCCGACAAGTTCGGCCCCGCGGGCGCGCAGGCGGGCCACGGCGTCATCGACGGCGAACATGACGCTCCGCAGGCCCAGCGCGTTCGGCGTGGCGTTGTCCGGCACCGGGCTGATGGCCTCCGGCGCGTGGAACTTCGTCAGCTCCAGCTGGCCTTGGCCGTCCGGGGTCCGCATCATCGCGATCTCGAGCCGGATGCCGTCGAGCCCGTTGATGCGGTCCACCCCCTGCCCCTCGATCGGTGCCTTGCCTTCCAACTCCATGCCAAGCTCGGCAAAGAACGCAATAGCAGCCTCAAGGTCGTCGACCACGATGCTGACATGATCCATCCGCTGAATCGCCATCCCGCGAACATAGGAGCCCGTGGCCAGCCACATCCGCGGCCATGATCCACCGGCCGGCGGTCACTGGCATGGTCCTCAGCTTCACCTGCCGCGTCCCGCAGCCTGACCCGCCGCGTCCCCGCAGGTTCATCCGCGGCTCCGCCTGAACCGCCGCGTCCTACGCCTGACCCGCCGCAGTTCCGCCGCGCCCGCCGCGGTTCTGCGGCCTCGCCCGCGGCGGTCCCGCCTCTCGCGATCACTCGCGTCCTTCATCACGGGTGCTCCGCCTAGCTGATACGCACACCACGATTTCCGTCACACAAGTTCCAGCGGATATATCACGCTTCGATTTCCTCACCCGACCTATTCCTCAACTAATTTTGATTTCCTGATTTCAGCTCATATCTAGGAGTGGAGTCCCCCGAAAATGTCTTAGCCAGAGAGTAGAATCGAACTCAGAAACTAGAGGTCTGCTCGGACAGGAAGATAACCGCCAAGTCCAACTTCAGCACCGCGAGCCCCGGAACGGAGGTGACCCGGCATGGGCAGCGCCCCAGTATTCGCCAGCGCGAGTGAGGCGATGGATATGGTGCAGGCCGGGCTGCAGTTCCTGGCCGACGCGGACGCCACCGAGATGGCAGCCGAGGAGCAGGCGGGCTGCCTGCGGGGCCTGGAGCGGGTCGTCTCGATCACCACTGCGGCGCGGTCCTCGGTGCTGGGTGCGTTCACCACCGGTAAGGGGTATTCCGCGGATGCGGATTACAGTCCGCGGGCGTGGCTGATCCATAAAACCGGGATCACCCGGGGTGCGGCGGTGTCCTACACGGCGTGGGCCAAGCGGGCGGTGGCGCATCCGCAGGTGTTCGAGGTGCTGGCCGCCGGCGACATATCGGAGTCGTTCGCGCGGACGGTGTGCATCTGGACCGACAAGCTGCCGTCAGCGTCGCGGGACACCGCGGACGGGATCTTGATGGGGGCCGCGAAGAGCGGTCTGGGCTTGCGGGATCTCGCGGTGCTGGCCAGTGAGATGCTGGCCCGGTGCTGGCAGCCGGACGGGCAGGAACCATCGCAGGACCCGTCGCGGGAGACTAAGCCGGACGAGCAGGGTGACCGGCCAGAAGAAGGTCCAGGTGATCAGCCCGGTGGGGACGTTACCGGCGATGATCCTCGAGAGCAGCCCGATGACAGCCGGGACGGGTTGGCTGGCGGTGACGGCCAGCCGGATGGCGATGGGTCACCGGATGCGGTGTTCGAGGACCGGGCGCTGAAGCTGTTGGTCACGTTCCAGGGTGCAGGGGTGCTGCACGGTGATCTGACTCCCGAGTGCGCGGAGATCGTGAACACGGTGCTGGATGCGCTGGCGGTCCCGGCTGGCCCGGAGGACACGCGGGATCAGGGGCAGCGGTATCACGATGCCTTGCAAGAGGCGATGACCCGGCTGATCGCGTCGGGGCTGCTCCCCGAGCGCGGCGGGCAGCCGGTAAAGGCGTGGGTGAACGTGTCGCTGGCTGACCTGATGCTGCTCGACGGCAGCTCCGCGCTGCTGGACGAGTGGACGGCCGGGCTGCGGGCCCGGTTTGCCGCACGACGGGCCGCGTCGGCGGGCGGGGGAGGGGACGCCGGCGGTGCGTGGCTGGAAGGGGACGCGGCGCAGGCGGTGGCATGTGATGCGGTACTGGCCCCGGTGGTGACCGGGGACGTGGACCCGACCGCGTTCGATGACCTGGTCCAGCTGTGCGTCGAGCTGGACAAGCTCCGTCACGACCACGACCACGACCACGACACCGGCCACGACGACCCCGGCAGCGCCGGCGGCCTGGGCCGGGCGGGTCAGGGTGGCCGCGGCTGCGTGCGGCCGGGGTCGGCCCGGTCTGGTATCGCCTGGCCCGGCACCCCCCGATCCGGCGCCGCCCGGTCCCGGGAAGCCCTTGAGCAGGCGATTGTCGGCAAGGCCGCCGCCCTGCTGTCCGGGCCCGGCGGGCTCGCGTCGTTCCTGCGCCGTAAGCTGCTCGGAGCCCGGCTGGGCGGGCCGAGCCTGCCACTGGACATCGGCTACAGCGACACCATCCCGGCCTCGATCCGCAACGCGGTTAAGCTCCGTGACCTGCACTGCCAGTGGGCCGGCGGCTGCGACCAGCCCGCGAGCGCATGCGACGTGCACCACACCAGGCACAAGGCCAACGGCGGCAAGACCAGCCTCAAGGACTGCGTCCTGCTATGCCGGTTCCACCACCAGATCGTCATCCACCGCTGGGGCTGGACCCTGGTCGTCAACCCGGACGGGACCACGACCGCATGGAACAAGGACAAGACCAAGATCCTGCACAGCCACAGTCCACCAGCCCGCGCCGGGTAACCCCCGGTCCGGGTGCCCATCGTGCCACGATTGCGGCCGGATCAGCCTCGCTTGAGGCTGCCGATGCTGAGGGAGCCACTTCCGGAGGACTGCTTGCCTTCCTCCGCCTCCGCCACGTAGGTTGCCGGATCCTTGTCGACCGGCTGAACACCGGTGAAGTTCCGCGCTTCGTAGGCGGCGAACGAGACAGCGAGCTGATGGCGGCGCGTCAAGCTAGCCAGGCGGCGGAAGTCGGTCAGGCCCTCGCGCTCCTCCTCGCCCATGTGGTCGCTGTTGGCCAGGTTCGCCCCGGCGACCGCGTCGAACCACTCGTCGGTGCCGACCTGATGGCGAGCCACCTCGGCGACCGCATCCCTGATCTCGTTGTGGTCACTAATGGCGTCGAGGGTCTCGTCCTCTACCCCGGCCTTCCGGTTGGCCGCCAGCCCTACCTGCAGCAGCGCCGGGTAGAAGATCGCCTCCTCGGCCGCCGCATGCAGTTCCAGGAAGGAGGCCAGCCGGTCCCAGATCGCGGACAGCACCCCGGTCTCCGCGTGGTCGATCTGCTCCAGGATCGCGAACAGCCGTCGCTGCTCGTGATGGTCATCCAGGATCAGCTGGGTGATGTCCACAAATCCCTCCCTGGTGCCGCGGCCCCCTGACCGCCTGACATGCCCGCCAGGAGCCGACGATAACGCACGCCATCCCAGTTTCGCCGCGACGCCCCACCTGCAGACGCCAACCCTAGCCCCGCACGTTCAGCTGGCCGATGGGATCCGTGGGCATGTGCATCGCTTCGAGGAGCGCCTGCAGTTCGTCTCGCTCGTCAGCGGTAACAGGCGTCTTATGGGCCGC